>JBFLXC010000007.1:0-39924 GCA_040757435.1 Spirochaetota bacterium
TGTCCTTCGAGCTGAGATCCGGCGAGATCCTCGGCGTGGCGGGCGTGGCGGGGAACGGCCAAAGGGAGCTCGCCGAGGCCATCACTGGCCTCAGGAAGATTAAATCAGGCAATATTTTCATTGAAGGAAAGGAAATAACAAACAAGAGCCCCTTGGCTGTCATAAAAGCGGGAGTCGCCCATGTGCCCCAGGACAGGTCCTCGGTGGGCGCGGTCGGAGACATGAGCGTCGCTTCCAACCTGGCGATGAAGCAGTACAGGAAGAAGCCTCTATCCTACGGGGCCTTCCTCCTGCCCCGCCGCATCGCCGAGATGGCCCGAAGGCTTATTGAGGCTTTCAAGATCTCCACCCCGGGACCGGAGACGAGGGTGAAATTCCTCTCGGGGGGAAACATCCAGAAGACCATCCTGGCCAGGGAGATCGGAGCCTGCAAGAAGCTTCTCGTGGCGGTCTACCCCTCCCGGGGCCTGGACATAGGAGCCACGGAGGCGGTGAGAAAGCAACTCGTGGCCCAGAGGGACCATGGCCTGGGGGTGCTCTTCGTTTCGGAAGACCTGGACGAGCTCTTCCAGGTGGCGGATCGGATCGCCGTTATGTTCGAGGGCAGGTTCATGGCCATCCTTGGGGCGGAAGAAAGCGACGCCGAAACCCTAGGCCTCCTCATGGCGGGAGTGCGCCCGCAGGCGAAAGCAAGGAGGGCGGAATGAGCCTGGTTTTCGAAAAACGAAAGAACATATCCACCCTCGCCCTCTTCGCGGTGCCCGCCGTCTCCTTCCTAGCCTCCCTGGTCCTCACGGGCATCGTCCTGGCCGTATTCGGCGCCGATCCATTCGTCACCTACCAGGCCATGTTCCAGGGCGCCTTCGGGAGCCTCTACGGCTTCGCCGAAACCCTGGTGAAGGCCATTCCCCTCACACTGACGGGCTTGGGAGTCGCCCTGGCCTTCAAGCTCAAGTTCTGGAACATCGGCGCCGAGGGACAGCTCACCCTCGGGGGTGTCGCGGCGGCGGGCATGGCCCTCTTCTGGGGCAGGAACCTGCCTCCTTCCCTCCTCCTCCCCGCGTCGATCCTGGCGGGCTGCGCCGCCGGAGCCCTCCTGGCCGGCCTTCCGGCCATCCTGAAGGCCCGGGTCAAGGTGGACGAGACCCTGGTCACCCTCATGCTCAACTATGTGGCCATCCTCTTCTCCGAGTACCTGTACTACGGTCCCTGGAGGGACCCCAAGGGCTACGGCTTCCCGGGCTCGGCCCTCTTCCCCGAGGCCGCCTGGCTGCCCAAGATCCTGGGCCGGGCACATTTTGGCCTCTATTTCGCCGCCGCCCTTGCCATCATTCTCTTCATAATCCTTAAGCGCACCCGCTGGGGCTTCGAGCTCACCATCATAGGCAACAGCCAGAAGGCGGCCCGATACCAGGGCATAGCGGTGGAGAGGAACATAGTCCTGGCCATCCTCCTCTCCGGCGCGATCTCCGGGCTGGCTGGAGCCTGTGAAGTGACGGGGATTTCCCACAGGCTCCAGCAGGGCTTGAGCCTAGGATACGGATTCACCGCCATCATCATCGCATGGATGTCCCAGCTCAATCCCCTGGCCATCCCCTTCGTAGCCGTCCTCATGGCGGGCATCCTCGTGGGAGGAGACCAGGTCCAGCTTATGATGGGCCTTCCCGCCGCCATGGGTTCGGTCATGCAGGGACTCATACTCTTCCCCCTCCTGGCCGGTTCCCTCTTCACGGAATTCAGGGTGAGGAGAGTCAGGCGGGAGACAAAGAACGCCTGCGTCGAAGGAGAACAATGATGGAACTCCTCGCTTCCATACTGGCTATCACAGCCCGGGCCGGCACGAGCCTCATCTTCGCCACCCTGGGGGAAATCCTGACCGAGAGGGCCGGGATCCTGAACCTTGGGATAGAAGGCATCATGCTCATGGGCGCTGTCACGAGCTTCGCCGCATCCTTCTACACCCAAAACCTGGCGGTAGCCTTGGCGGTGGCTGTCCTCGTCGGGGCGGCCATGGCGGCACTCCACGCCTTCCTCACCGTGACCATGAGGGCGAACCAGGTCGTCTCCGGATTATCGATAACCCTTTTCGGCACAGGCTTCGCGAGCTTCCTGGGCCAGCGCCTCGGGCCGGCGGCCAACAACTTCAGGCTTGTGGGCCTCAAGGGAGCCCGCTTCACCCCCATCTCCATACCCGTCCTTTCCGAAATCCCCATCCTGGGAGCCCTTTTCAGGCAGGACCTGCTCAGCTACGGGGTCTACCTCCTCATCCCCCTCATTTGGTTCTTCCTCTACAAGACAAGGCCCGGCCTTTGGCTCCGCTCCATAGGGGAGGACCCCCAGACGGCGGATGCCATGGGAATCGACGTCATCAAGTCAAAGTATTTCTATACGATCCTCGGAGGAGCCCTCATCGCCCTGGGTGGAGCCCATCTTTCCCTCTCCTATACCCCCGGGTGGTCCGAGAACATCACAGGCGGCCGGGGATGGATCGTCGTCGCCCTGGTTATCTTCTCCATGTGGAATCCCCTGCGCTCCATCTGGGGAGCCCTGCTGTTCGGCGGCATCAACGCGGTTCAGTTCAGGCTCCAGGCCTCGGGCACGCACATCCCGGCGAACTTCCTCAACATGCTGCCCTACCTGGGCACCATCGCCGTCCTTGTCCTCATGACCTGGTGGGAGGCCCTGTCCAAGAAGATAGGAGCCCCAGCCGCCCTGGGCGTGGCCTACATGAGGGAAGACAAGTAGCCTCGGGGTAAAAGACGAAGAAAAGGCTGCCCGGGAAACCGGGCAGCCTTTTGTTTGTCCAGGAAGGGAACCAGACCCGCCCTAAGGCTGTTCCTAGATGAAGTGCTTCAAGACGAAGAACAAGCCCACGATCCAGGTGACCACGGGAATTTGCTTGAGCTTTCCAGTCAGGGCCTTGAGGGCTATGTAGGAGAGGATGCCGAACACCAGGCCTTCGGCGATGGAGTAGGAAAGGGGCATCATGATCATGGTGAGGAAGGCGGGGATGGCTTCGGTGAAGTCAGAAAGGTCGATGTCCTTGACCGGGGCGAGCATGAAGAGTCCCACGATGATGAGGGCCGGGGCGGTGGCCGCGCCTGGGATGAGGAGGAAGAGTGGCGCGAAGAACAGGGCCAGGAGGAAGAGGACGCCGGTGGTGAGGGAGGTGAGGCCGGTCCTTCCGCCCTCCGCCACTCCCGAGGCGCTTTCCACGTAGGAAGTGACGGTGGAGGTCCCCAGGGCGGCGCCAGCCACGGTGCCGATGGCGTCGGAGAGGAGGGCCTGCTTCACGCGGGGAATCTGTCCGTTCTTGTCCGTAAGCCCCGCCTGGGTGGTCACGCCCACCAAGGTGCCAATGGTGTCGAAGATGTCGACGAAGAGGAAGGTAAAGAAGACGACGAAGAAGTCCAGGGTGAAGATCTTGTCGAACTGGAACTGGAGGAAGAGGGGAGCCGCGGGGGCCGAGACGGGTGACCAGCCCTCGGGGATCTTGGTGACGCCGAAGGGGATGCCGACCAGGGTGGTGGCGAGGATGCCGATGAGCAGGGCGCCCTTCACCTTCATGGCCAGGAGGACGCCTGTGATCACCAACCCGATGATGGCCAGGAGGGCCGTTCCCTTGGTCACCTGCCCCAGGGATACGAGGGTCGCGTCGTTGTTGACGATGATCCCCGCATTCTGCATGCCGATAAAGGCGATGAAAAGACCGATGCCCACGGAGACAGCCTTTTTAAGGTTGGCGGGGATGGATGCGACGATGGCCTCACGGATGTTGAAGAGGGACATGAGGATGAACACGAGCCCTTCCAGGAACACGGCGGTCAGGGCGAGCTGCCAGGAATAGCCCATGCCTAGGACGACGGAGAAGGCGAAGAAGGCGTTCAGGCCCATGCCCGGCGCAAGGGCTATGGGAAGGTTCGCCAGCACGGCCATGAGGACCGTTGCGATGGCCGATGCCAGGGCGGTGGCGGTGAAGACTCCTCCGGCGGACATGCCCGCCGCGGACAGAATGCCCGGATTCACGGCCAGGATGTAGGCCATGGTCATGAAGGTGGTGACGCCCGCCACCACTTCGGTCCGCACGGTGGTTCCGTGCTCCTTAAGCTTGAAATACTTTTCCACCTCGTATCCTCCTTTTAGAGAGTTGGTCTCTACCTCCGCACTATACCGGCGCATCGTGGATCCGCGCAACGGGATTTTTCCCATCTTCCGGCTTCCGGGGAATTTTTCGTTGCGCGTCGCGGCCTTTCCGGGTATCATTGGGGACCGATCCCGGAGGAAGGAGGCTGCATGGACAAGGAACTCATCGACGCCGCCGCGGGCAGGAATCCCTGCGACCTCAACCTCGTGGGCTGCGCCGCCGTGGATGTCTTCGGCGGGCGAATCCGCCAAGGGGCGACCGTCTCGATCCATAAAGGCAGGATCGTGGGCGTGGACGACGGCCTGGAAGCCCGGGAAACCATGGACATGGGAGGAGCCTACCTCGCTCCGGGGCTGGTGGACGCCCACGTCCATATCGAATCCTCCCTCCTCTGCCCGCCCGAGTACGCCAAGGTCGTCCTCCCCAGGGGAACCACCACCGTCGTGGCCGACCCCCATGAGATCGTGAACGTCCTGGGCTACGACGGCATGCGCTTCATGCTCCAGGCCTCGGAGAATCTTCCCTTGGACATATACTTCATGGTTCCCTCCTGCGTGCCCGCCACGGAATTCGACACCGCCGGAAGCGCCCTCTACGCATCGGACATGCACCCCTTCCTGCGGGACCACCGGGTCCTGGGACTGGGGGAAGTCATGAATTACCCGGGGGTCTTGAGCCGGGAGCAGCGGCTCATGGACAAGATCGCCCTCTTCTCCAACGACCGCAAGGCCATCGACGGCCACGCCCCAGGCCTTTCGGGCGCCGCGCTATCGGCGTACATCGCCGCGGGGATCGGCTCGGACCATGAATGCACCACCGTGGAGGAAGCCCTGGAGAAGCTATCCAAGGGAATGTACATCATGCTCAGGGAAGGCTCCACCGCGAAGGATCTAGGGAAGCTCATCCCCGCCATAACCCCCGGTTCGGCGCACCGATTCATGATCTGCTCAGACGACCGGCACTCCAACGACCTTCGGGACGAAGGACACATGGACCATGCCCTCAGGCTTCTGCTCAAGGGCGGAGTCGATCCCGTGGACGCCTTCAGGATAGCTTCGACCAACGCCGCGCGCTGGTTCAACCTGCGCAGGGTCGGGGCCGTGGCCCCGGGCTTCAAGGCGGACCTGGTCGCCTTCTCCAGCATGGAGGGCTTCAGGGCTGAGAAGGTCTTCAAGGACGGCAAGGTCGTGGCGGAGCAGGGAAACCTTCTCAAGGAAATCCCGTCCCGTCCCTTGGCCATCAGGGATTCGGTGAACATCAAGTGGCTCAAGGCCGAGGACTTCGCCATCCCATTCCAAGGGGGCAGGATCCGCGTGATCGAAGCCCGGCAGGATTCGATCCTCACCGGCCACCTGCTCGAGGAGCCCGCCGTGGAGGCCGGGCTTTGCCTGTCCGATCCCCGCCGGGATCTGGTGAAGATCTTCGTCATCGAGCGCCATACAGGCTCGGGGCGGATCGGAAAGGGCTTCATCAAGGGCTTGGGTTTGAAGCGCGGCGCAATAGCGGGAACCATCAGCCATGATTCCCACAACATGATCGTCGCGGGGGTGGACGACGCCTCGATCTTCAAGGCCGTCCGCCACCTGAACAAGATCAAGGGAGGGCTGGTGTTCGTGGTGGACCAGGAGATAGTGCTCGACCTTCCCCTGCCCGTCGCGGGCCTCATGAGCGACCGGGATTCGGGCTTCGTGATCCAGCGCCTGCGGCAGTTCGAGGCGGCCTTCGCCGCCGAGGGGCTTACGAACCATTCACCCCTGATGACCCTTTCCTTCATGGCCCTGCCTGTCATACCAAGCCTCAAGATCACCGACGCGGGGCTCATCGATGTTGAGGGCTTCAAGCCTGTGGGACTTTTCGCGGATTGACTAAGGGAGAAAGGCGATTGTGATGGAACGATTCACCTTGTTTTTCAATTCCGAACCCTATGAGCCCCGCTGTTCCCGCGGGACTCCCGCCCTGGATTTGATCCGCGGCGAAAAGGGTCTTTTGGGAACGAAGGAAGGATGCCGGGAGGGAGACTGCGGAGCCTGCGCGGTGCTCCTGGGAGGGCCCGAGGAGGGCGGGATCCGCTACCGGGCAGTGCCTTCCTGCCTCCTTGCCTCAGGAGACCTGGAGGGGAAGCATCTTGTCACCATAGAAGGCCTCGGCCCGGACTTGAGCCCTGTCCAAAAGGCCTTCCTCGAGGAGAACGCCAGCCAGTGCGGCTTCTGCACTCCCGGCTTCATCATGGCCCTTACGGCCTGGCTCTGCGATGCTTGTGCGCCCAGCGTGGAGGGAGCCCTGAGGGCGGCGGACGGAAACCTCTGCCGCTGCACAGGCTATGGCTCCATCCGCCGCGCCGCCGAAAGGCTTTCCCGGGAATTCTCCGGCCTTCCCCTGGATCCGGCGCGAAGGATGGAAATCTTGGCGGAGCGGGGTGTCCTGCCTTCCTCGGTCCTGGCTTACAGGACCTGGCTTGAAACCTACGACGGGAAGCGCCATCATCCGGAAAAACCGGCTGACGGCTCCATCCCGGTGGTGGCGGGGGGAACGGACTACTATGTCCGCAATCCCGAGCCGCCCGAGGATTTTTCGCCCTTCCTGGTCAAGTCCCACCCCTCGGCCCGGGGTATTGGGGAAGTCCCTTTCCAAGGGGCCTCGGCCTTGAGGATCGGCGCCGCCGTCACGGCCGCGGAATTCTTTTCCTCTCCCCTGGTGAGGGAACAGGTTCCTGGGATCGAGGCCTTCGAGAGGGAGTTCGCCTCCACCCTCATCAGGAATGTCGCCACCCTTGGAGGCAACATCGCCAACGCCTCGCCCGTGGGAGACCTGAGCTCCATGCTCCTTGGCCTGGGCGCCTGGGTCGAGATTGGACCTGAGCCCTCGAGGATCATAGCCTTGGAGGATTTTTTCATATCCTACAAAAAAACCGCCCTCGCCCCCGGGGAGTTCATCCTGTCCATCCTCCTTCCTTCCGGCGGCAAGGACCTGCGGTTTTCCTTCGCGAAGATTTCGAAGCGGAGGAACTTGGACATCGCGGCGGTGAACGTCTCGATCTCCTGGCGCGAGGCTGAGGGAAGGATCCGCGGAGCGAGGGTAAGCGCCGGGGGAGTCGCCCCCACGCCCATCCTCCTTCACGGCGCGGCCGAGGCCTTGGAGGGAGAGCCCTCGCCCTTGGGCGCCCAGGCTGTCCGCAGCGCCGCCCAGGCCGCGATGGATGAAATCGCCCCCATCGGGGATGTCCGGGGCTCGGCGGAATACAGGAGGCGGATGACCGGCCGCCTTGTCATCGCCACCCTCTTGCGCCTCTTTCCCGACGGGAGATTGGCCGAGGAGCTCTACCCATGAACCGAAGCCCAGACACCCTCTCCCACGTGACCGGCCGCACCCGCTACATCGACGACCTACCCGAGCCCAAGGACTGCCTCCACGCGGCCTTAAAGCTTTCGGAAAGCGCCCGGGGCAGGATCCTCTCCATCGACGTAGAAGGCGCACTGCGCCTCGACCCCTCCGTGCGCGTCATCCTCGCGAAGGACATCCCCGGTGAAAACCAGATAGGTTCGGGGAAGGACGACGAAGCCCTTCTTCCAGAAGAGGAATGGGAGTACTGGGGCCAGCCCCTGGTCCTTGTCCTGGCCAGGACGAGAGCCTTGGCCAGGCTGGCCGCCCAGGCGGTTGCGGTGGCGGGCGAACCCCTGCCCCACGTGGTGGACCCCCGGGAAGCGGCGGAAAAGGCCGATTTCATCCTCCCCTCAAGGACAATCCGCTCAGGCGACCCGGAAAATGCCTTCAAGGACTGCGCCTTCGTAGCCCAGGGAAGGGTGGACTCGGGAGGGCAGGAACATGTCTACCTGGAAACCCAAGGGGCCTACGCCGAAGCGAGGGACTCCGAAACCATCTTCATCACCTCCTCCACCCAAGGGCCCACGGGCGTGCAGAGGGCGGTGTCGCGGGTCCTGGGCCTTCCCATGAACAAGGTGGAAGTCGAGGCCAGGCGCCTGGGAGGAGCCTTCGGCGGCAAGGAGGACCAGGCCGCCCCCTGGGCAGCCTACGCGGCCCTGGGAGCGTGGCTCACCAAGAAGCCCGTCAAGCTCTACCTGAACCGGAAGGACGACATGCGGGCCACGGGAAAGCGCCACCCTTACAGCTCGGACTTCAGGATCGGGGCCGACCGGCAAGGAAGGCTCCTTGCCTTCCAGGCCGAGTATTTCCAGAATTCCGGCTGCACCTGCGACCTCTCCCCCGCCATCCTCTCCCGCACCCTCCTCCACGCCACAGGGACCTACAAGATCCCCAACGTCCTGGTGACAGGCCACATGTGCAGGACGAACCTCCCCTCCTTCACCGCCTTCCGGGGCTTTGGGGCTCCCCAGGGCTTCTTCGTCATGGAGGCCGCCCTCGACGCCCTGGCCCGGAAGATGGGCATTGCCAGGGAGGAGCTCCAGAGGCGGAACCTGTACGCCGAAGAGGACAGCACCCATTTCGGCATGCCCCTGGTTCGGTGCAGGGCATCGGAAGCCTTCGCGAGGCTTGAGGAGAAGGTGCGATGGGCCAGGCTCAAGGAGGAAATCTCGGAGTTCAACGCCTCCCACAGGCTTGAAAAAAGAGGCGCCGCCCTCATGCCCGTGGGATTCGGCATCTCCTTCACCAAGCTCCCCATGAACCAGGCGGGGGCCTTGGTCCACGCCTATACGGACGGGTCCGTCCTCGTCTCCACGGGAGCCATCGAGATGGGCCAGCAGGTGGCCCGGAAGATCGCCGTCGTAGCCTCCAGGACCTTGGGCATTCCGGACCATAGGATCCAGGTCGCCAGGACCAGCACCCTCACGGTGGCCAATACCGTTCCCACGGCGGCGAGCACCGGCAGCGACCTGAACGGCATGGCCGCCCGCGCGGCCTGCCTAAAGATCCGGGTTCGCCTCCTGGAAAAGGCGGCCCTCATGCTCGGGGCGCCCAGGGAGAGCCTGGACATCAGGGACGGCCAGGTACTCGTTGATGGAAACGCCTCCGGCCTTGATTGGGACCGTCTTGTCGTAGCGGCAAACGAGGCGCGGATCGACCTCTCCGCCCATGGTTTCCACGCCACGCCCGGGCTTTTCTACGACATGAAGGCAGAGAGGGGAAGCCCCTTCGCCTACCATGTCTACGGAGCCGCCTGCGTCGAAGTCAGGCTGGACCTGGCGAAGGCTTCCTGCTCCGTGGAGAAGGCGACCATAGTCCACGACTCAGGCCACAGCCTCGATCCAGCCGTGGACCTGGGACAGATAGAGGGAGCCTTCGCCCAAGGCCTGGGATGGACCATCCTCGAGGACCTTCGCTTCGGCCCCGACGGCAAGCCCCTCTCGGACACCCTCTCCACCTACAAGGTCCCCGACGCGGATTTCATGCCCAAGATCCTGGACGTGGAATTCCTCCCTGACATGGAAAACCCGGGGACGCCCTTCAATTCCAAGGCGGTGGGCGAACCTCCCCTGCAATACGGGATAGCCGCGTACTTCGCGATCCTGGAGGCCTTGAGAGCCGCCAAGCCCGGGGGCGAAGCCTTTTACTCCGTTCCCTTCGTGGGCGAAAAGATAGAAGCCTATCTCGACGGGAGGATCCCATGATCATCAGGAACGCCCTGGCCGCCCTGCCCGGGGAAAAGGAATTCAAGAAGGTCGACATCTCCGTCCACTCGGGAAAGATCAAGGAAATCCTCATCTCCTCCTCCGCCCCAGCGGAGGAAGGTACTGAGGGATCCTCGATCGACGCGGCGGGCCTGATGCTCTTCCCCGGGGCGATCGATCCCCATGTCCATTTCGACGAACCGGGCTTCACCCACCGCGAGGACTTCCTCCACGGCAGCGCCGAGGCCGCCAGGGGAGGAGTGACCACCGTGGTTGACATGCCCTGCACCTCCCTGCCCCCCGTCACATCCCTGGGAGCCCTGGCTTCGAAGCTGAAGGCGGTGGAATCCAAGGCCCTGGTGGACTTCGCCTTCTTCGGCGGGATAAACGGCCTATTCTCCCTTTCGGAGATCGAGGAAGCGGTCAAGAGTCTTTCCCCCTATGTGGTGGGATTCAAGGCCTACACCATATCGGGCATGGACAGCTTCGCCGCGGTCTCGGACGCCCAGTTCGCCTGGGCCGCCTCCCAATGCGCCCTGCAGGGGCGGCCCATCCTCCTGCACGCCGAGGACCCACAGATCATCGCCGAGGCCCAGGCCGCCCTCTCAGGCACCCGGGCCGCCAAGGCCCATGGATGGAGGGACTACTACGCGGGCAGGCCCATGGAGGCGGAGCTCGCCGCCTGCGCGGCCGCCGTGGCCTTGGCAGGCCAGGCAGCCCCCTACCTCCATGTGGTGCATGTGGGTACCGCCGAGGCGGCGCAGATCGTCTTCGACGCAGGAGCCACCTGCGAGACCTGCGCCCACTACCTGGCCTTCGACGAGGAGGACTTCGAGTCCAAGGGCGCCTCCTTAAAGACGGCTCCCCCGGTCAAGGAGGTGTCGCAGAAGGCCAGGCTCTGGAAGCTCCTCTCCCAGGGCAGGATCTCCTTCTTAGCCTCGGACCACGCAGGGGCGCCGGACTACGAGAAGTTCACCGGAGATCCCCTCACGGCCTACGGAGGGATCCCCGGCACGGGAACCCTCTTCCCCTACCTCCTGTCCGAGGGGCTATTCGCGCGGCGCCTGGACCTTCCCAGCTTCGTGGCCGCCACCGCGGGGAACGCCGCCAGGAGATACGGGCTATTGGGCGGCAAGGGCTCCATAAGCCCCGGCAAGGACGCGGACTTCGTCCTGGTCGATCCCGAGTCTACAAGCCTTGTGGATCCGGCCTCCATGTTCAGCAAGAGCAAGATCACGCCTTTCGCCGGGATGCGACTGGCTGGCAGGATAGCCGCCACCTTCGTGCGCGGCCAGAGGATCTTCGACTCGGGGAGGATTCCTCCAGAGACGGGCTCCGCCCAAGGTCCGGGCATCCCGGGCCTCTCCTCCCAAAAGGGAGGAAGGATCACGGGAAAGCCGGGGAGCGGCAAATTCATTCAATGGGGTTATAGATGAGCAAAGTGATGAAGACGACGAGCCTCGAGGCTCTGCTTGGGAGGATCGCGGGGGAATACCTCAGCAAGGATTCGATCTACGAAATCCCCGGGACCATTTTCCGCAGCCTTTTCGAGTTGGAGCCGGACAGCCCCGGGCTTTCAGTCATGTCCGGCAAGGCGAGCTTTCCCGTCGGCCCGGCGGCGGGCCCCCACAGCCAGATAGCCCCCAACATCGTCGCCGCCTACCTTTCAGGCGCCCGGGTCTTCGAGCTCAAGACTGTCCAGCAGAACGACCGCCTGGAGATCGAGACACCCTGCATCGACGCCCTGGACGAGGGGCACAACGTGGAATGGTCCACGGAGCTCAGCCTTGAGGAAGCGCGGAAGGAGTACCTCAACGGCTGGATAGCCGTCAATCTTCTTTCCCACGCCCTCTCCCGCAAGCCCTCGGACTTCTTCTTCAACGCCTCCGTGGGCTACACCCTGGATGGCATACAGAGCGAGAGCGTGGATGCCTTCATCGAAGGGATGCGCCGGCCAGAGGCCACGGGCTACTGGTCCGAGGCCATGGAGGAGCTGGGAGCCTTCCTCTCGGGCGGAGCCTTCGAAAAGGCCTTCGGCGAGGCGGCCGCGGAGAAGGCCCGCACCCTGGCATCCCACGTCCCCGTACGCCCCGTGCATTCCGTAACCCTTTCCACGATGCACGGCTGCCCGCCGGAGGAGATAGGGAGGATAGGGCGCTATCTCCTGGAGGAGAAGGGTTTCGACACCTACATCAAGCTCAACCCCACCCTCCTGGGCTACGATGCGGTGCGGTCCATCCTGGACAGCCTGGGATGGGACAGGATAGCCCTCAAGCGGGAGAGCTTCGAGCACGACTTGCAGATGGACGCGGCCCTTGAGCTCATCAAGGGGCTATCGGAAACCGCCCGGGCCAAGGGCAGGAGATTCGGCATAAAGCTCTCCAATACCCTGGCCAACGCCAACGTGGACGCCCGCCTCCCGGGGGCTGAGCGGTACATGTCCGGCCGGGCCCTCTTCCCCGTCACCGTGCGCCTGGCCGCCGCCCTGGCGCGGGCCTTGCCCGACTTCGGCTCCAGGTTCTCCTACTGCGGCGGCGTCTGGGCCATGAACGCCCAGGATCTCATAAAGGCAGGGGTCGGCCCCCTCACCATCGCCACGGACATCCTGAAGCCAGGCGGCTACCTGCGCATGGCCCGGGTGGCCCGCGAGGCGGCCGAGGCCCTGCCCTTCGCCCCCGACGCCCCGGATCCCCAGGCCCTGGAAGCCTTGGCCGAAGCCGCCCTGACACGCCCCGAATACCGCGAGGAATGGAAGGGGGGCACGGTGTCCATTCCCAAAACCCTGCCGCTGTTCGACTGCTTTGCCGCGCCCTGCGTGGAGGCTTGCCCCGTGAACCAGAAGGTTCCCGCCTACATCGCGGCGGAGGGAGAGGGCCGGCGCGACCAAGCCTTGGCCATCGTGCTCGCGGACAACCCCCTTGCCCACATAACTGGAATCCTTTGCGACCACGTCTGCCAGGAGCATTGTTCCCGCCTGGACTACGAAGGCTCGGTGCGGATACGGGACATGAAACGCTCCGCCGCCCAAGGCGACAGGCTCGCCGTACGCCCCCTCCCCCTTCCCGAGGGAAGCGCCAGGGGCAAGGTCGCCGTGGTTGGGGCGGGGCCCGCCGGCCTGGCCTGCGCCTACCACCTGGCCCTGGCGGGCCAGGAAGTCAAAGTGTTCGACAAGTCCCCGGCGCCGGGTGGGGTCCCGGCGAACGTCATTCCCAAATTCCGGATAGAACGGGAGGAGATCGAGACTGACGTAGGAAGGATTGGCGCCTTGGGCGTGGCTTTCGAATTCGGCGCGCCTGTCCCCAGCCTCGAAGCCCTCAAGGCCCAGGGCTTCGAGTCGGTATTCCTCGGCGTAGGCGCCGAGGCGGCCAAGGACGCGTCGGTCCGGGGCGAGGGTGTAGAACGCATGGACGCCCTCGCGTTCCTGGAGCGATGCTCCGCCCAAGGCCCCGAGTCCTTCTCAGGAGTGCGGAACGTGGTGGTCATGGGTGGTGGGAACACCGCCTGCGACGCAGTCCGCGCCGCCTCCCGGATTCCGGGGATCGGGAAGGTGCAGCTCTCCTACCGGAGGACCAAACGGGAGATGCCCGCGGACAAGGAAGAGCTGGGCAACGCATTGCGGGAGGGAGGGATCCTCCTGGAGCTGAGCCTTCCCGAATCCATGGAGCCCGGCCTCCTTAGGCTGAGGAAGATGAGCCTGGGCCCGAGGGACTCCTCCGGGCGCCGCAAACCCCTGCCCACGGAGGAATGCTTCGACCTTCCCTGCGACCTCCTCGTCAGCGCCGTCGGCGAAGAGCCCGACTCCCGGCTCCTCAAAGCCTTCGGCCTCGAGGTGGACGAGAAAGGCCTCCCCTGGGCCGATCCCGAAACCCTCCAGACCAAGGTGGAAGGGCTCTACATCGGGGGAGACGCCCTCAGAGGTCCTCGGTCCATCATCTCCGCCGAGGCCGACGGACGAAAGGCCGCCCGGGCCATCCTGGCGCGGCTCGGAATATCCTATCCGCTTTCGGACTACGAGGCTCCTCCCTTGGACAAGGGAAAGCTCGCCCTCAGGGGAGAGATCCTTCCTTCCCTCGATCCCCAGGATCCCGGGTTCGCAGCCCGGGAAGCCCAGCGATGCCTGGCCTGCGATTCCGCATGCCTCCGCTGCGTCGAGGTCTGCCCGAACAGGGCCAATCTTTTCATAGAAATGGGCCGGCCCTTCAGCCAATCCGCCCAGATACTCCACATGGACAGGCTCTGCAACGAGTGCGGGAACTGCGGCTTCTTCTGTCCCTACCAAGGCGAACCCTACGCGGGGAAGCCCACCCTCTTCGACGACCCCGAAGATCTGGACAGGTCGAAGAACGCAGGCTTCGCCTTCACCTTCGAGGAAAAGCTTCCCGGCCTTTACCTGAGGCCCCAGGTTGGCGGCAGGGCTTTCCACCTCGACCACTCGGCCTGGAACGGCGCCTCGACCCAGCCTGATCTGGCGGCCATGGTCGCCCTGGCCCGGGAAGTCTACCGAAGCCACGCCTACCTAGTGGAGGTTCCGCAATGATCCTTTTCGAAAACACAAGGCTCATATCCTTCAATCCGCCGGGGGTTTCCGAGCCCCTGGACCTGGCGGCGGGAGAGACGATCATCGAGATAGGCAGGAATCTGTCGGCCAAGTATCCCAAGGCCGAGAGGGCGGGCTCCGGGGGCTACCTCTCCCCGGGGCTCGTATGCTCCCACACCCATCTGTATTCCGCCCTGGCAAGGGGCATCCAGGTGGCGATCGAGCCTTCGAAGGACTTCGCCCAGATCCTGGACCACCTCTGGTGGCGCCTTGACCGTGCCATAGACCTGCCCATCCTGGAAGCCAGCGCCCTTTCTGGCGGCGCGGAAGCCCTCTTCTGCGGCGTCACTTCCCTCGTGGACCACCATGCCGGGCCTTCGGCCATAGACGGAAGCCTTTCGGTGCTCCGAATCGCCTATGAACGCCTCGGGCTCCGGGGCATCCTGTGTTACGAGACCACGGACAGGAACGGCCAGGCGGGAGCCAAGGCGGGAGTGGGGGAAAACCTGCGCTTCGCCAGGGAAGTGGACAGCCTTCGGGCGGGGGGCGGAAAACCCCTTGTAGAAGCGGCCATCGGTGGTCATGCGGGCTTCACGGTGGGCCGGGAAACCCTCGAAGCCCTGGCCGACGCGGTCAAGGCCTCGGGCAGGGGCATCCATATCCACTTGGCGGAGGACAAGTACGACGCGGTGGACTCCCGCCACCGTTACGGACTCGACCTTGTGGAGCGCCTTGATAGGCTCGGAGCCCTTACGGACAAGGGGATAATCGGCCACGGACTCTGGCTTACGCCTTCGGAGATCGAGACCATGAACGCCCGGGACGCCTTCCTCGCCCACAACGCGCGGTCCAACATGAACAACGCGGTGGGCTACAACGCCGCCCTTCCCTCCCATAGGAACGTGGTGCTCGGCACGGACGGCATGGGGGCGGACATGCTCGAGGAGTTCAAGTTCGCCGTATTCCGGCACAGGGAATCCCAGGGGCCCTGGTGGCCCGGGGACTTCCTGGCCTGCCTCGACCGGGGCAACCGCCTCCTGGAGCGCTATTTCGCCCAGGACCTGGCTCCAGGAAGCTCCTTCGGCGTCCTTGGGCCCGGGAATCCCGCCGACCTGGTCCACTGGGACTACGATCCCCCCACTCCCCTTTCGGGCGAAAACCTTGCGGGCCACCTGGCCTTCGGGGTATCCTCCCGTGCGGTGAAAAGCGTGGCCGTGGCGGGGAAGATGAGGATCAAGGATAGGAAGCCGCTCTTCGACTTGGAAGAGATCCAAGCCCAGGCCCGCGTCCAGGCGCGAAGGCTCTGGAACAACATGGAAGGAAGGTAAGGAATGGACAAGACTGTCGTTCTCGGGAAGGCGAAGGCCTACAGGGACTACACGGCGCGCAATTTGGGCGCGATGATCCAGGTGCCCGGCTACAGCACCACGGAGAAGGAAAGAGTCCAGCTTCTCAAGAAGCTCTGCGAGGAAGCGGGAATGGAGGATGTCCACATAGACGGGCTTGGATCCCTCCTGGGCAGGGTGGGCAACGGTCCCAAGAAGCTCGTCTTCGACGCCCACATCGACACGGTGGGGGTGGGTGATCCCAGCCAGTGGAAGACTCCTCCCCACTCCGGCATCGTCAAGGACGGGCTCGTGCACGGCCGGGGCGCCACGGACCAGCTCGGCGGAGCAGCCTCGATGATCACGGCCGCCCGGATCCTCAAGGAATCCAACTATTCGGGCCAGTTCTCCGTCTGGTTCGCCTTCACGGTCCTTGAGGAGGATTGCGACGGACTCTGCTGGAAATACCTCATCGAGGAAGAAAATTTCGTCCCCGACTTCGCCGTTTCCACCGAGCCCACTTCCTGCCGCCTCTACCGCGGGCACCGCGGGAGGATGGAGATCCAGATCGACATCAAGGGGATCTCCTGCCACGGTTCGGCTCCGGAACGGGGGGACAGCGCTGCCTACAAGGCGGCCCGGGCCGCCCTGGCCATCGAGAAGCTCAACGAAGCCCTTAAGCCCGACGACGACAACTTCCTGGGCAAGGGCACGATCACTGTCTCCCAGATCAAGGTCCACGGACCCTCCCAGTGCGCCGTCCCCGACCAGGCCATGCTCTACTGCGACCGCCGCCTCACCTGGGGAGAGGACGATGTCATTGCCATCGCGCAGGTGGAAAAGGCTTTGGCCGACGCGGGGGTGAAGGATTTCACGGTCAAGATGCCCGAATACGCCCAGCCGGCCTACACGGGAAAGCTCTACACCCAGGAATTGTATTTCCCCACGTGGAAGATCCCCGCCGACCACGTCCTGGTCCAATCCGGCGTGGAAGCCTACAAGGGGCTCTACGGCAAGGCGCCTGTGGTGGACAAGTGGACCTTCTCCACGAACTGCGTCTCCATCTGCGGACGCCACAAGATTCCCTGCATCGGCTTCGGCCCGGGAGATGAAAACCAGGCCCACGCCCCCAACGAGGTCAACCGGGTGGACGACCTGGAAATCTGCGCCGCCTTCTACGCCTCCCTGCCCTACAGCCTGGAGAAGCAGGCATGAAGTGGTTGTACCGCTGTCCCTCCTGCGGTTCCTCCTACGCCATAGAGCCTGGGAGGTATCTCTGCGAGGCCTGCGGAAGGAAAAACGCTCCCGGCATCCCCTTGCAGGGGGTGCTGGAGTGCGAATGGGAGGGTGATTATTCTCCCGAGGTTTCAAGCCCGGGGCCTGCAGTGTCCGCAGGTCCCACCGCCGCCCTCAAGGACATTCCCCTGCCGGTTGAAAGCGGGTTCTTCCCGTCCCTGCCGGTGGGGAACACTCCTCTTTGGGCCCCGTCGCGGCTCAAGGACGCCCTGGATGCCCCGGGGCTCTGGCTCAAGGACGATACCTGCAATCCTTCGGGCTCCTACAAGGACAGGGCGAGCTGGCTCGTTGCTGCTTTCGCGAAAAAACATGGGATCGAGGAGATCGCCCTGGCCTCCACAGGCAACGCGGCTTCCTCCATGGCCTGCGTGGGCGCGGCGGCGGGCTTGAAGATCACGGTCTACCTTCCGAAGGCGGCTCCGGCGGCCAAGCGGGTCCAGGTGCTCCAATACGGCGCCGAGCTTAGGGAGGTGGATGGCACCTACGATCTTGCCTTCGACCAATCCTTGGCCTATTCGAAGGCCACGGGGGTCCTCTCCAGGAACACGGCCTACAATCCCCTCACCATCGAGGGCAAGAAGACGGCGAGCTTCGAGATCGCCCGGGACCTGGGGGCCTGGAAGGGAAAGCCCTGGGCCGCCCCCGGGCATGTCTTCGTCCCGACCGGGGACGGGGTCATCATCGCCGGGGTGGTGAAGGGTTTCGAAGACCTTGTGAAGCTGGGCAGGATCGACCGGATGCCTGTCTTCTGGGCCGCCCAGGCCCAAGGCTCCAGCGCCATAGCAAGGGCATTGGATTCCGGCGCCTTCGAGGTCCGCCCCTCCAGCACCTTGGCCGATTCCATTTCCGTGGATGTGCCGCGAAACGGCAGCTTCGCCCTGGAGAAGCTGAAAAAGCACCATGGGCGGGGCGTCCAGGTCTCGGACGAGGAGATCCTGGAAGCCCAGAGAACCCTCGCTTCCCTCTCCGGCCTCTTCGCCGAGCCTTCCAGCGCCTGCGCCTTCGCCTGCTGGCTCAAGGTCAGGAAGTCCATCCCGAGGGAAGAGGACGTGGTGGTGATGCTCACGGGTTCCGGCCTCAAGGACATCGCCTCCGCCGCCCGGGGAATAGGCTGCCGGCTGTAGGATCCGAGGATTCCAAATTCGACAGGAGAACAGGAAAACAGGATTGACGTGGATACAATTCCGGGGTGTAATTCCACGAAAGAAAAAGTATTGTAATCTGTTTGGTGCTTTCAAGGATGCGTACTATGAAAAAAAGAATTTTCAAATTTGTGATAGGTTTTTCCGGGCTCTTTGTCCTCGCAATGCTCCTTATCTCATGCCCAGGATGGCTGGGAAGCCCTGTTCTGGGAGCTCCTTCCGGTGATGTTGGTTGGATCGGACCTGCTGGAGGCTACGTATTCTATGACAAAGGATCCTACAGCGATGGATGGAGGTATCTCGAGGCCGCTCCAGCGGGATGGAGTGGATCGGAACAGGATCCCCGCGTTTTGTTTGGTTTTTATAAAACTCCTTCGCCCACTGCTGTGGGAACCAGTACGGGGATAGGGACGGGCGCCACCAACACTGCGACCTTGGTGTCAAAGATGGGTGGCGCGGCCTATATCAGTAAAAGCGCTGATATGACAACCAATCCGAATTATGCGGCGAAAAGATGCGATGATTATTCTGTTGGTGAATATGATGACTGGTTTTTACCTTCGAAGGATGAATTGAATGCAATGTTCCAAAATTTGCATTCTGCCGGTTTGGGTGGCCTTACAAGTCACAATTCGTATGCCTACTGGTGTTCTTCAGAAAATTTGAAGTACGGCGGATACGCAACGTGGGCGGAATTTTTCAGCTCCGGCAATTTTGGCTCGTATGATCGAGGCAACCTTTACTTTGTCAGGCCCGCGCGGGCGTTCTGACTTTTTCCCTGCCCGCGTGGCCGCAGTTCGACGTCTCGCCCAGGCGGGAACGAGGCTCCGGGGACTTCAATTGGACAGGATGCCAGGAAGGGCAGGATCGACAGGACTAAGGCCTGCGCGGCGGAGCGGTTCTTTCGGACTACAAAAATCTTGGAATCCAGGCTATAATTCCCGGACCTCCTCCCCGGAGCAGCCTTCCGGGGGGCGGCCGCGCATAGGCGGACAGCACATGGCACCAAGGAGTCCAGGATGATCGACTTAACCGTAAACCAGGCAGGCAGGAAGAAGAATATCCAGCGTTGCAAGGAAAAGGGCATATTGCTGCCCACCTTCGCCCAGATGCGCGATCCGGCCCTCATCCCCGATTCCATAAAGAAGGAACTCTCGTCCATAGGGCTCTGGGACGTCCATCCCCGCAACCTCTTCAGGGTCAACTGGCACAACCAGCCTGTGGAAAAGGGCGGCCTCTTCGGCGGTGTGAATTACCTTGAAATCCCCAGGCAGATCACAGGGACGAAGGCCAGGATCGTGGGCCTGGTGGGGAAGTGGTTCCCCACGGGAGCCCACAAGGTGGGCGCGGCCTACGCGTGCCTGGCCCCCGAGCTCGTGACCGGGCGCTTCGATCCCACCACGAAGAAGGCGGTATGGCCCTCCACGGGCAACTATTGCCGGGGCGGCGCCTACATATCACGCCTTCTCACCTGCCCCAGCATCGCCATCCTGCCCGCGGGCATGAGCAGGGAGAGATTCGACTGGCTCAGGACAATGGCCGAGGAAGTCATCGCCACCCCGGGCTGCGAGTCCAACGTGAAGGAAATCTTCGACAAGTGCGTGGAGCTCGAGGCGACCAGGCCCGACGCGGTGATCTTCAACCAGTTCGACCAGCTTCCCAACCACCTGTGGCACTACCAGGTCACAGGCCCGGCCATGGAGGAAGTCTTCAAGGCCATAGCCAAGCCCGGCGACCACGTCGGCGGCGTCGTCCTCTCCTCGGGCTCGGCCGGCACCCTGGGCTCCGGAAGCTACCTGAAGGATAAATTCCCCGGCGCAAAGCTTGCGGTGGGAGAGGCCCTCCAGTGCCCCACCATCCTGGAGAACGGCTTCGGCGACCATAGGATCGAGGGAATCGGCGACAAGCACATCCCCTGGATCCACAACTTCAGGGACACCGACGCGGCCATAGGCGTGGACGATGAGCTCCCCATGCGCTTCATACGCCTCTTCAACGAAAAGGCGGGCCGGGATCTTCTCATTTCCGAAGGGGCCGATCCCGAGGCCGTGGCCAGGCTCGACCTTTTGGGCATCTCAGGCGTGGGCAACCTCCTTGGGGCCATCAAGCTCGCCAAGTACTACGAGATGACCGAGCATGACGTCGTCTTCGTCATGCTCACCGACTCCATGCAGATGTACGGCTCCAGGATCGAGGAACTCGACCAGGAGCGCGGCGCCTACGACCTCCGCCAGGCGGACCGGGACTACGACAGGCTCCAGGGCCTTTCCGTGGATTACGTCTTCGAGATGAGCCACGTGGACAAGCGAAGGGCGCACAACCTCAAGTACTTCACCTGGATCGAGCAGCTGGGCAAGCCCCTTGATGAACTGCGGGCCCAGTGGGACGACCACCGGAACTACTGGGGCGGGCTCCACGCACAGGTCGGCGAGCTTGACCGGCTCATACAGGAATTCAACGCGGAGGTCCTGGGGTGATGCTGCTGCGGGATTGTTTCAGGGTAGTGACGGGCGTAGGTCCCGATCTCGCCGGGGTCGATGTTCTCATCCAAGGAAACAGGATAGCCGCGGTCGGGCGAGGCTTGGCCGCGCCGGAGGGCGCGGCCGTCATCGACGCCTCCCGGCATGTGGTCATGCCCGGCCTTGTGAACACCCACCACCACTTCTTCCAAACCCTTACCCGGAACATACCCGCAGTCCAGGACGCCAAACTCTTCGACTGGCTCCTCTACCTCTACGAAATCTGGAAGCATCTCGATCCAGAGGCTGTCTACTGGTCCTCCATGCTCGCCATGGCCGAGCTGGCCAAGACGGGCTGCACCCTCACCACGGACCACCACTACCTCTACCCCAGGGGTTTCGCCGAGGACCTGCCCTCCCTCCAATTCAAGGCAGCGGCCGACCTGGGAATCAGGTTCGCCCCCACCAGGGGCTCCATGAGCCGCTCCAAGAAGGACGGAGGGCTTCCCCCCGATTCGACCGTCCAGGATGAGGACGAGATCCTACGCCGCTGCGAGGAGACCATCCTGCGCTTCCACGATCCGGCGCCGGACGCTATGCGCAAGGTGGCCTTGGCTCCCTGCTCCCCCTTTTCGGTCTCCGAGGATCTGATGCGGAAGTCGGCCGAATTGGCCCGAAGGCACAAGGTTCGGCTCCACACCCACCTGGCGGAGACGGGGGACGAGGACGACTACTGCGTCAAGATCTACGGCCGCAGGCCCTTGAGGCTCATGGAGGACTGCGGATTCCTGGGACCCGATGTCTGGTACGCCCACGGGATCTTCTTCAACGACCAGGAACTCGATCTTCTCGCCAAGACGGGGACGGGGGTGGCCCACTGCCCCTCCTCCAACATGCGCCTCGGCTCGGGCATCTGCCGGGTCAGGGAGATGCTCGACCGCGGCGTTCCCGTAGGCCTCGCCGTGGACGGCTCGGCCTCCAACGATTCCTCGGACATGCTGGGCGAGGCGCGGCAGGCCCTGCTCCTCCAGAGGGTCAGGTACGGATCGGGCGGGATCACCGCCCGGGAAGTACTCAGGATCGCTACATCGGGCGGAGCGAGGATCCTGGGCTACGAACAGGCGGGCCGCATAGAGCCCGGAGCCCTTGCGGACATCGCCCTCTTCGACGTCATGAAGCTGGAATACGCCGGGGCCCTGTCTGATCCCGCCGCCGCCCTCCTCTTCTCCGGCTACAACCATGGGGTGGACCACCTCATCGTCAACGGAACCCAGATCGTCGACCACGGAAGCCTTGTCTTCCATGACGAGGAGCGCATCCGCCGCAAGGCTGTCGAAGCCGCCGAACGACTATACTCGAAGGCCGGCCTGGGCTGACCCTGGCCCGGGCTTTGGCCTTCCAGCACCTAAGGAAGGAACCATGGTAGAAAATTTCCTGCGTCCCCGGGACGCGACCGAAGCCCTCGGCATGCTTGAGGCCAATCCTAGGGCGCGTTTTATCGCCGGAGGCACCTATCTCCTGACCGGCCAGTTCGCCCGGGAGTCCATGGACCTGGTTACTCTGGAAACCGTCCTGCCCAAGGCCATAGGCGTCGAGCAAGCCTCCCAAGGCAGGCTCCTCTGCATCGGCGCGGGAGCAACCTTCCAGGACCTTGTGGATTCTTCCCTCGTCCCCGGCCAATTGAAGAAAGCCTGCCTTTCCATGGTGGACAGGAACATACGCAACCGAGCGACCGTGGGGGGAAACATCGGGGCCGACAAGTCCTGCGCGAGCCTCGTCCCGCTTTTCATCGCCCTTGGAGCAGCCTACCGCTGCGCAGGCGGAAGGGACATAGAAGCCCAGGCCTGGCATCTGGGTATGAGGGCCGCAGGCTCGGCCATACACGCCGCCAAGGCCTCAGGCTTGGCCCAAAGGCCTCCCCGGCTTGTGCTCCAGGTCCTTGTTCCCTTGGAGGATGGCCGCCTCGCCGCTTTCGACCGCTACTCCAGGACGGGCTGCGACCTCTCTGTCCTCACCTGCGCCGTTTCCCTGCGGAAGCAGGCTGGAAATTTCGATCCGGCTTCCTTGAGGATTTGCTTGGGCGGCCTTGGTCCCAACGCCGAGCGCTACCCGGCTCTGGAGAAGGAGATAGCCGGACTTATGAAGGACGGAATCCTGCCCTCCAAGGAGAGCGTCGAACAGGCGGCCCGGCGGCGCCTCTCCGCCCGCTCCGATGCCCGAGGCGGCGCGGAATTCAAGGTCTTGCGCTCCGCCGTCCTCGTAGCGGATTCCCTGCATGCCCTGGAGGTGCTCGCATGAATGTCCAATTCACCTTGAACGGAACTCCAAGGACTTTCGAAGTATCTCCCGGCGAGAGCCTCAAGATCCTTCTCAGGAAGGCCGGCATGGTCTCGATCCGGGACGGCTGCGACGGCGAGGGTTCCTGCGGACTCTGCGCCGTACTCCTGGACGGAAAGACCGTGAACTCCTGCCTGCTCTTGGCCGCCCAGGTCCAGGGCAGGGATGTGGTGACCGTCGAGCACTACCGGAAGGATCCGCTCATGAGGACCATCCAACGCGCCCTTGTGGACGCGGCCTGCGTCCAATGCGGATACTGCACGCCCGCCGTGGTATTGGCCGTGCGGGAGCTGCTGTCGCGGACCGGCCAGCCCAGGGATGAGGAAATCTCCGACGCCCTCTCAGGAACCCTTTGCCGCTGCACGGGCTACCTCCAGTTCAAGGAAGCCGTCCACCTCGCCGCGGTGAGGATCAAGGACCCGGACTATGTCCTTCCCCCGGAGGAGGAATTCAAGCCCGAGCTCCGCCACGTGGGCAAGGACAGGGAAAAGGTGGATGCCGACATGCTCGCCCGGGGCGAAAAGGCCTTCGTGGAGGACAGGGTTGGCCCGGACGCCTGCTGGATAGAACTGCTGGGAAGCCCCATGGCCCATGCCTGGATAGCCGAGATCGACACCGCGGCCGCCGAGGCCATGCCCGGGGTGGTGGCCATACTCACCCACAGGAATTGCCCGACCCTGCCCTACACCACCGCCGGCCAGGGATTCCCCGAACCCTCGCCCTACGACCAGCGCATGTTCACGAAGAAAGTACGCCATGTGGGGGACAGGGTGGCGGCGGTGATGGCCGAGACAAGGGAACAGGCCAAGGCCGCCGCGGCGGCCATACGGGTGCGCTACGAGGTCCTGAAACCAGTCCTCTCCATAACCGAGGCCAAGTCGCCCTCGGCGCCCGTCATCCACTCCGGCCAGGTCTCCTACGTCGCCGGCTCACCTCCCCCGGGAACCAGCGTTGAGGGGGATGGAAGGGACGACCCTGTTGTCTACCAATTTCCCCTGCACGCCGATCCCCACCGCAACCTTGCCGCCAGCGCCCACGCGGGCATCGGGGACATGGCCAAAGGCTTTGCCGAAGCCGAGGTGGTGGTTGAGCGAAGCTACAAGGCCAACCGGGTCCAGAGCACGCCTTTGGAACCCCATACCGTCCATGCCTACATGGACGGAGGACGCCTCGTTCTGAGGGCTTCGACCCAGGTTCCCTGGCATGTGCGCCGCATCGTGTCACGGGCGATCGGAATACCGGAGCACAAGGTTCGGGTTATAAAGGAAAGGGTGGGAGGCGGCTTCGGGGCCAAGCAGGACATCGTGGTGGAGGACATAGCCGGATACCTGGCCTGGACGACCAGGAGGCCTGTGTATTTCCGCTATACCAGGGAGCAGGAGTTCATAGCGTCCAGGACGAGGCACGCCATGGAGATCACCGTGAGGCTCGGGGCCAAGAAGGACGGCAGGCTCACCGCCATCCTGATGAAGCTCGACGCCGACACCGGCCCCTACGGCCAGCATTGCCTCACCGTCCCCATGAACGCCATCTCCAAGAGCCTGCCCCTTCTTCTGTGCGACAACGCGCGTTTCGAAGTCAACTCGTATTATACGAACCTGTCGCCCGCCGGGGCCTACCAGGGCTACGGGGCGCCCAAGGGTTCCTTCGCCCTCCAGACCGCCATGGCCGAGCTTGCGGAAGCCCTGGGCATGGACCAGCTCGACATCCTGGAGAAGAACCGGGTGCGCTCGGGCTCGAGGATAGAAATCCTCAAGAGCCTGGGGGAAGGCCGGGAGGGAAGCGCCGTCACCCTGGGCGCCTGCGGCCTCGGAGACATGATAGCCCGGGGCAAGGACGCCTTCGGGTGGGACAAACCCAAGCCGAAACCCGCCGGGCAGGATTGGAAGATCGGCCGGGGTGCGGTGATTATCCAGCAGGGATCGGGCTTGCCCGGCCTGGATGCGGCGAACGCCGAGATCCGCCTCCTGGCGGACGGCACCGCCCTGGTGCTCTCAGGCGGAGCCGACCTGGGCACAGGCCTTGACACCGTGGCCGCCAAGGCGGCGGCGGAAATCCTCGGCCTTGATATGGAGGACGTGTCGGTGGTATCCGGGGACACGGACGCCACGCCCTTCGACAAGGGGGCCTACGCCTCTTCGGGAACCTATTTCTCAGGCAAAGCCGCCCTCCTGGCCGCCGAAGACCTGAAGGCCAAGATCCTTGCGGTCTCGTCTAAGATACTGGGGGAGGCGCCCGAGGATCTTCGCCTGGCGCACCGCGGCATGGTTGAGGGAAGGAAGGGCCGGATAAGCCTCGCCAAGCTCGGGCACATGGCCGTCCAGGGCGAGGGCCACGGAGACCTGGTGGGCTTCGGCTCCTTCAAGACCGACCATTCCGCCTTCCCCTATGGAGCCCATTTTGTCCAGGTCGCCGTCAATCCCCGCACCGGGGAGGTCAAGGTCCAGCGCTACCACGCCTACCAGGACTGCGGAACCCCTATCAATCCGGCCTTGGCCAAGGGTCAGGTCTACGGGGCCATTCTCAAGTCCATAGGCCATTCCCTCTACGAGGAGATGCTCTACGATTCCGAGGGCCGGTGCCTCAATCCCCGCTTCCTCGACTACAAGGTCCCCACCATGGCGGAGCTCCCCGCAGACCTGCACGTTGAGCTCATGCCCGTGGAGGACGAGGTTGGTCCCTTCGGAGCCAAGAGCGTCTCTGAGATTTCGGTTAACGGCGCCGCTCCAGCCATCGCCATAGCCATCCACGACGCTGTGGGAGCCTGGGTGCGGGAATGGCCCTTCACGCCTGAGCGGGTGCTCAAGGCCTTGGGCAGATTATAGATATGTGATTTACATATTGTTTTTCGCATATTTATTCAAGCTTGACGGATCCGCCGTTCATCGGCTATCCTAAACGCCACAACGGGGGATGCCAAGCCCTCGACCTTCAAGGAGGAACTCATGCGCAGAAAAACCATCGCCCTGGCCCTCGTGCTCGCGGCTCTGGTGCCTAGCCTTCTGTTCGGACAGACGGTTCTCAAGCTCGCCCACCTAAACCCCCAGCAGCCCTTCGACGTGGCTTCAGCGGCGATGGCCGCGGTATTCAAGAGCGAAGTGGAAGCCAATTCCAACGGCCAGATCAAGGTAGATCTTTTCCCCAACGGCGTCCTGGGCAAGGAAGCCGAAACCATGGTCCAGGTGAAGTCCGGCGTGGTCCAGTCCTTCATTTCCTCCTCCGGCGGCATGGCCCAGTTCTATCCCCTCATCGATGTAACCAACATGCCCTTCGCCTTCTCCAGCTACAACGTGGGCTATAAGGTCTACGACGGGGAATTCGGCCAGGAATTGGCCTCGGACATCGAAAAGAAGGCGGGCTTCAAGGTCCTCGGCTTCGGCGAATCCGGCGGATTCTTCGCCATCACCAACGCCAAGAAACCTCTCAAGTCCCCGGCGGATATGAAGGGCATCAAGCTCCGCACAATGGCCCTTCCCCTCCACCAGGCCATTGTTAAGGCCCTTGGCGCTTCCCCCACCACCGTGGCCTGGGCCGAGGTCTACACCAGCCTCCAGACCGGCGTCGTTGACGGCCAGATGAACCCCATCTCCATCATCACCATGGCCAAGTTCCAGGAAGTGCAGAAGTACATCACCCTCACCAACCACCTCTACGCCCCCTACGTGTGGGTCATGAATCCCCGCTTCTACTCCGGCCTCTCCGCGGAGCTCCAGAAGGTCGTGGACGACGCCGCCCGCACCGCCATCCTCGCTGGCCGCGGCCTCTCCAGGATCATCGATTCCACGGACAAGGGCCTTCCCGCCCTGGCCGAGAAGATGCAGGTCTACGTGCCCACCAAGGCCGAGATGAAGCAGTTCCGCGACGCCGCCATCCCCGCGGCCAAGGAATTCATGAGCACCCAGTACAAGAAGGACGGGGAGCTCTGGGTGGAGAAGTTCTTCGCCGCCATCGAAAAGGCCGAGAAGGAACTCGGCTACTGATAATAAAGTCCGCTTAGGGGGGCGGGGCGTCGTCTGCAAGGATCGCCCCGCCCCTTCTTCGTCTTATGCTGTTCCCAAGGGAGAGATCGATGAGTCCTGTATCCAAAGGCAGTTTGAAAGCCCAAGCCCTCTCCGAGGTTATCGACAAGGTTGTTGGCCTCGCCTGCGCATTGCTCTTCGGAGTCATGACGGCGATCGTCATCCTCGGCGTCTTCTTCAGGTACGTCCTCGACGCTCCCCTGAACTGGGTCGAGGAAACCTCCCGCTACCTCATGATCTGGGGCGCGTCCCTGGCGATCAGCATCGGGGTAAGCGCGGGAGAACATGTAGGACTCACGGTGATCCTGGATGCCCTTAAGAAACCGAACCAGCGGAAGGCCCTATCCTTGGTGATAAATGGAGCCGTCTTCCTCTTTCTGGCCTTCATGTTCGCGTATTCCGTATCGGCGACCGCTGAATCAAGGCATCAGATGACCCAGGCCCTGGGGATTTCAATGTTCCTGCCGAAGCTCGCGGTTCCCACAGCCATGCTCCTGGCGGCAGTCCAAGTTGTCTTGGCCACCTATTTGATCGTGCAGAGCCCGGAGGGACGCAGGTCCCAGGGCGCCGGCTTCATAGATATCTGAGAGGGGGATCGCCACATGTTCCTATCCATTGTCGTCGTCTTTTTCGCCCTTCTCGTGCTGGGTATTCCCATAGGCTTCACCCTTGGAATCGCCGGCGTGGTGGGACTCCTCCTCATGGGCTCCGGGGTCGGCCTGCTTTCCATGGCTCCCCTGCAATACTTTACCGGCCTGGACATGTTCACCCTCATGGCCATGCCTTTCTTCATCCTCGCCGGAGAACTCATGAACAAGGCGGGCATAACCAAGCGCCTTGTGAATTTCGCCAACATCCTCGTGGGCCACTGGCGAGGCGGCCTCGCCCACGCCAACATCATGGCCTCGGTGTTTTTCGCCGGCATGACCGGCGCAGCAGTCTCGGACACGGCGGCCATCGGCACCATGCTCATTCCCGCCATGGTTGAGGACGGCTACGACGTGGACTTTTCCGCCGCCGTCACCGCCGCCTCATCCATCATCGGCCCTACCATCCCGCCCTCCAACATGATGGTCATCTACGGATCCCTGATGAACGTATCGATCGCAGGCCTCTTCGCCGCGGGTTTCCTGCCGGGGATCGTCCTGGCGATCCTTCTCATGATCATGTCCGCCTACCTCTCCTGGAAACGCGGATACCCCAAGGGACCCAAGACTACCTTCCGCCAGAAGCTTGTGGGAACCAAGGATGCCATCATCCCCCTTTTGATGCCCATCATCATCCTGGGCGGCATATTGTCAGGCCTCTTCACCCCCACCGAGGCGGCGGCGGTAGCCGTCCTCTACGCCTTGGTGATCGGGTTCCTGGTTTTGAAGTCCATCACGTTCAAGGACCTGCTCCCCATGCTCCTCAAGACCGCCAAGATAACAGGCTCGGTCTTCCTCATCATCGGAACCGCCTCCATACTCTCCTGGGTCCTGGCCATAAACCAAGTGCCCCAGGCGATCGCCGCCTTCCTAATCCAAACCACAGGCAACCCAAAGCTGGTGCTCCTCCTCATCCTCATCCTCATGCTCATCGTGGGAATGTTCATGGACATAGCCGCCGCCCTGATAATCCTCGGCCCGATCCTCCATCCCATAGCGGTAAGCATGGGAATAGCTCCCGTGCACTTCGGCATCATCATGGTCCTTTCCCTCAACATAGCCCTCATGACGCCTCCCGTAGGGGCCTGTCTTTTCGTGGCCTGTTCGATTTCAAAGATTAGCCTGGCCAGGCTGTCGAAGGCCATCTTCCCCTTCATCATCATGGAGGTCATCGCCCTTTTCATCGTCGCGTACATCCCTGAAATTTCACTGCTCATCCCGAGGCTCCTCGGGTTCGCATAAGATGGACCGGCCGGGGCGCGGGGATACAATCCCTGCCCCGGCCTTGCGCAAAGCCTTGCGCTTTGCTTAAATCTGGCTTCGGAGGATCACCATGGATAAAAAAGCCGTTCTCGCCGCCATCGAGTCCCTTGCGGGCAAGAAAATCGACATGGCCGGAAAGGATTTCCTCCTCACCTGGGAAAAGACCCGGGAGGAGATCGACGCCACCTTCCTCGTGGCGGACATCCTGAGGGGGATGAGGGACAACAACGTCAGCCCCAGGATCTGGGACTCGGGCATCGCTGTCTCGAATTTCCGGGACAATTCCACGCGCACCAGGTTTTCCTTCGCCTCGGCCTGCGATCTTCTGGGCCTGTACATCCAGGATTTGGACGAGGGAAAGAGCCAGATCGCCCACGGGGAGACGGTGCGCGAGACCGCCAACATGATAAGCTTCCTGACCGAGGCCATCGGCATCAGGGACGACATGTACCTCGGCGAGGGCGACCGATACCAGCGGGAAGTCGGCAAATCCCTGGACGAGGGCGTGGCGGCAGGCGTCCTCCCCTCCCGCCCCACTGTGGTCAACCTCCAGTCGGACATCGACCATCCCACCCAGTCCATGGCCGATTTCCTCCACCTGGCCCACTTCTTCGGAGGCGTCGACAAGCTCAAGGGCAAGAAGATCGCCATGACCTGGGCCTATTCCCCCTCCTACGGCAAGCCCCTCTCTGTGCCCCAGGGCATCATTGGATTGGCCAGCCGCTTCGGCATGGAGATTTCCCTCGCCTACCCCGAAGGCTATGAACTCATCCCCGAGGTGGTCGCGCTCTCCAAGAAGCAGGCCGAGGCCTCCGGCGGATCCCTCACCGTTGGCCACTCCATGGACGAAGCCTTCAAGGGAGCACAGATTGTCTATCCCAAGAGCTGGGCGCCCTACGATGTCATGCTCCAGCGCGTTCCCCTCCTCCATGAAGGCAACCAGGCCGGCCTCAAGGAACTGGAGAAGACCTGCCTGGCCAACAACGCCAAGTTCAAGGATTGGGAATGCACGGAGGAGAAGATGAGGCTCACCAAGGCCGCGAGCCCCTCCATGAACCAAGCCCTCTACATGCACTGCCTGCCCGCGGACATTACCGATGTGTCCTGCAAGGCCGGCGAAGTGGCGGCCAGCGTCTTCGACCGCTACCGGGACGACACGTACCGCGAAGCCTCCTTCAAGCCCTATATCATCGCCGCCATGATTCTGCTCGGCAAGTTCAAGGATCCCGCCGCCGTCCTCAAGGCGGCCATGGGAAGGAACAGCCCCAGGACCTTGGGCATTTAGCCCTCCCGCTCAATCGGCGCTTCAAAGGCCCGTTCCAAGGAACCTTTGGAGCGCCGCTATAGGGAAAAAAAGGCTTGTGCCCGCTCCTGGCTGTGGTACCATGGACATAGCCTATGAGACATCCATCATCAGAAATCCGGCGCCCTGCGTCCCGTGTCGCGATCCTTTTCCTCGCCGTCGGCCTTGTCGCCGCGACCGCCTCCTGCGCACTCCTGGACAAGGCGCTACCCTCGCCTCCCAAGGCGGCCGCGGCGGTGGCAGGCCCCCTCCCCGCTCCCTCGGGTCCCTCAGGCCCCAAGCCACCTTCCCTGCCCGTCTCCGTCGACATCTACCGGACGGGGAAGATCGACCCCCGGGCGAAGCTTCCCGAGACGGCGGCCGTTAAGGCGGCATTCAGGGATCCCTTCCAGGACGGGCTCAGGCTCCTTACGGAGAATCTGCTCAAAGGAGAATCCGATCCCTTCCTGAAGGCCAAGCTCATCCACGACTGGATATGCGCCTCCATATCCTACGACGCGGCCATGCTCAGGCAGGGGACGGTGGCGAACCAGGATATCCAGAGCGTCCTGTCCTCCCGCAAGGCCGTGTGCTCCGGCTATTCCCGGGTCTTCCAGGCGATGGCGGATTTCGCCGGCATCCCCTGCGTCACCGTCTCCGGCTACGTGAAGAACCAGCGGGGCGCGCGCGGCCTGGGGCAGGACAATTCCCACGCCTGGAACCTTGTGCAGATCCATGGACGATGGTACATCGTTGACACCACCTTCGACGCGGGTTATGTGAAGGAGTGGGTGTTCGTCAAGAAATATTCCACGGAAAACCTCTTCGTCGATCCCGCCAGGAGCATCTACGCCCGGTACCCGAAGGAAGCCTGGCATCAGCTGTTGTCCTCTCCTCTCTCCGGCCAGGATTTCCTCAACCTGCCAGACGCGGAAACCGCCTTCTTCGACTACGGACTGGAGTTCGATTCGCAGAGGATCGCCTGGGAGAATCCCACCCTGGGCCTTTATTCCCTGGAGCTCAAGGGCGGGAAGGACGAAATCGTCCTGGACGGCGCCCTCCTCGGACCAGACGGGCGGGAACTGCCTGGGGCAACCTTTCTTAAGCGGCCAGGTCCCGGACGCTATGGGATATCGGCCAGCATGCCCCAGAAGGGCGTCTACACCCTGGAGGTCTACGCCAAGAGGAGGGGCGAGGCGCGCTTCGATTACCTCGTGGAATCCGCCAAATTCGAGGGAAAGATCCTTCCGGCCTTGGACAAGGCCGACCGGACTGCCCTGGCGGCCCTATTCGAAAAAATTCCTCCCTCGGGGTACTACCGCTTCAGGGAGGATCCCTTCGCCCCGGAAACCAAGGAAACGGCGATGCGCCTTTTTACCGCCGCGGGCTTTCCGCCGGGCTCCCTCCAGAAAGTATTGAGCCTCAAGCTGGTGAACCAAAAGGCTTCGGAAATCCAGACCTATCCCAAGGTATACGCCAGGTACCAGGATTCTCCTTCCGATTCCCTGGAATCTCCCCTCTCGGGCATCCTCAGGGCCGGGGAGGAAGCGACCTTCGCCTATCGCTCCAGGGAAAGCAAGGAGGCCGCCCTGATAGTCGGCGACGACTTCTTTCCCATGGAGAGATCCGCCGAAGGTGTCTTTTCCCTGCGGATGAAGCTGTCGAAGCCAGGCCGGATAAGCCTTGGCCTATCGGACAACGGGATCGACTACGACATCGCCTTGAGCTGGCAGGTGCTTCCTTAAGGGACTTCCTGAGCGACTGACCCCGGGGGGGACCGTTCAGCGGTATTCCTCCCAGGCCTTGATCTCCAAACCTTTCCGCTTTAGGGAAACAAGGGCGTCGATGAACTGCTTCGCCACCTTGATGTTGGTGAAAAGAGGAATGTTGAAGTCCACGGCGGCCCTTCGGATCATGTAGTCGTTCTTGAGTTCCCGCGCTTCGTTGTTCTTTGGAACATTGATGACCAGGTCGAAATCCCTTTTCCGCAGCATGGTGGCGATGTTGGGTTCCTTCCTCTCCAGGGGCCAGTGGGCCCTCAAGCATGCGACGCCCCGGGCGCTGAGGAAGCGGCAGGTACCCCCGGTTCCCCAGAGCTCCAGTCCGAGGTCGGAGAGCTTCCTCGCGCTCTCAAGGAACTCGATCTTGTCCTCAAGCGGTCCCGTCGAGAGAAGGACCTTCCCCTTCGGAATCCTGTATCCCACGGAGAGCATTGCCTTCAGGAAGGCGTCGTCCAGATCGGTGCCGATGCAGCCCACCTCGCCCGTCGAGGCCATCTCAACACCCAGGACGGGATCGGCGCCGTGGAGGCGGGAGAAGCTGAACTGGGCTGCCTTCACTCCCACCCAGGGCAGGTCAAGGGCCGAAGCGGGGGGAGATCCCACATCCTCGTCCAGGATGGCCCGGGTGGCCAGGTCGATCATGTTGACCCGGGATACCTTGGAACAGAATGGGAAGCTGCGGGAGGCCCGCAGGTTGCACTCGATGACCTTTATGTTGTTGCGCTGGGCTATGAACTGGATGTTGAAGGGCCCGGTGATCCTCAGGGCCTCGGCGATGGCCGCGGTTATGCGCCGTATCCTCCGTATGGTCTCGATGTAGAGCCTTTGGGCGGGCAGGACCACCGTGGCGTCACCGGAGTGCACGCCGGCGTTCTCGATGTGCTCCGTGATGGCGTTGTAGAGGATCCTTCCGTGCCGCGCCACCGCGTCGACCTCGATTTCCTTCGAGTTCTCGATGAACTTTGAGATGACCACGGGATGGTCCGGCGACACGCCCTTGGCCAGGGAGAGGAAGGAGGAAAGGCTCGCCTCGTCCCAGGCCACGTTCATCGCGGCACCTGAGAGGACGTAGCTCGGCCGCACCAGGACGGGATAGCCGGCCTGGGAGGCGAAGGCCTTCGCCTCCTCGACGGTGGTCAGCTCCCTCCACTCCGGCTGGTCGATTCCCAGTTCGTCCAGTAGGCTTGAGAACTTATGCCTGTCCTCGGCCCGGTCGATGGATTCGGGAGAGCTCCCCAGGATCAGGGCCCCGGCCTCGTAGAGCCTTGTGGCGAGGGTGTTGGGAATCTGGCCTCCCATTGAAAGGATCATCCCTTCGGGATTTTCAAATTCATAAATATCCAGGATCCGCTCCAGGCTGAGCTCTTCGAAATACAACCTGTCGCACACGTCGTAGTCCGTGCTCACCGTCTCGGGATTGCAGTTCACCATGATGGCGGACCGGCCCAGGCTTCGGGCGGTCTGCAGGGCGTTCACGCAGCACCAATCGAATTCCACCGAGGAGCCTATCCTGTAGGGGCCCGAGCCGGGCACCATGACGCCGCCCCGCGAGGGTTCTATGTCGTGGCCTTCCCCTGAGTAGGTCATGTAGAGGTAATTCGTCTCCGCGGGAAATTCAGCCGCCAAGGTGTCTATCTGCCTCACCTTGGGGAAGATCCTGTACCTTTCTCTCAGCGAACGGATCTCTCCCTCCGATGCTCCGGAGGCAACCCCAATCTGGGCGTCAGAGAAACCTTCGGCCTTCGACGCCAGTAAAATCTCCCTTCCGAGGGGCATGGAGGAGGCGCCCAAGGCGACTTCCATATCCCTGGCCTTATGGATCATCGAGAGGAACCAGGGATCGATGGCGGTGAGGCGGTGCACCTCGGCGACGCTCCAGCCGCGGGCGAGGGCCTCGTAGACGGCGAAGATCCTCTTGTCCGTAGGCTCCTTGAGGGCCTTCCTCAAGGCCGGGCCTGGCATCGCCATGAAGGCTGGTAGGCGCCCAAGGCCAGGGTAGCCCATGCCGGTCATTCGCAAGGCCTTCTGGAGCGCCTCCTCGAAGTTCCTCCCGATGCCCATCACCTCCCCCACGGATTTCATCTCGCTTCCAAGGCGCGTGTCCACCTCCTTGAACTTGGAGAGGTCCCAGCGGGGGATTTTCACCACGCAGTAGTCCAAGGCGGGCTCGAAGCAGGAGGCTGTGACTTTGGTTATCTGGTTGGGGATTTCCGCCAAGCCCTTTCCCAAGGCCAGCTTGGCAGCCACGTAGGCCAGGGGATAGCCCGTGGCCTTGGACGCCAGGGCCGAGCTTCGAGAAAGCCGCGCGTTGACTTCGATGATCCTGTATTCCGAGCTTCTAGGATCCAAGGCGTACTGGATGTTGCACTCGCCCACGATGCCTATGGAGCGGATCACCTTCAGGGCGACGCTCCTCAGGCCATGGTATTCCTCGTCCGTCAAGGTCTGGGAGGGCGCGACGACGATGCTCTCCCCGGTGTGAATCCCCAGGGGATCGAAGTTCTCCATGTTGCAGACCGTCACGCAGTTGTCGAACCTGTCCCTCACCACCTCGTACTCGATTTCCTTCCAGCCTCCCAGCCATTCCTCCACCAGGACCTGGGGAGAGAGGGAGAATGCCTTCTCGCAGCGGGCTTTCAGCTGGGCCTCGTTCCGGCAGAGTCCCGAACCCGCGCCCCCAAGGGCGAAGGCCGCCCGAACCATGAGGGGGTAGCCTATCTCCCCGGCCGCCGCCAGGGCTTCCTCCAGGCTCAAGGCCGCGAGGCTCCGGGGCGTGAGGGCGCCGATTTCCTTGAGGCGACCTGCGAAGAGCTCCCTGTCCTCGGTGAGCCGAATGGCCTCCACCGGAGTGCCGAGGACTTCCACCCCGTGCTTGTAGAAAACACCTTGGTCGTGCAGCTCCATCCCGCAGTTGAGGGCTGTCTGGCCACCGAAGGAAAGGAGTACCCCCTCGGGCCTCTCCTTTTCTATGACCTTCCTTACATATTCCGGCGTCAGGGGAAGGAAATAGGTGGCGTCCGCCATGCCTTCCGAGGTTTGGATCGTGGCTATGTTGGGGTTGATGAGGATGGAGCGGATGCCCTCTTCCCTGAGGGCCTTCAAGGCCTGGGATCCCGAATAGTCGAACTCGCCGGCCTGGCCGATCTTCAGCCCGCCGGAGCCTAGGACGAGGACGGATCTGGGAGCTTTCATGGGAGCCTCGCTTCGGCCTTGAGGCCGCCTACGAAGCCTTCAAGGAGGAACTGGGTGTCCCTGGGCCCCGGACAGCCTTCCGGATGAAACTGGACGGCGGAGAAGGGTTTTCGCAGGCAGCGTATCCCCTCTATGGTTCCGTCGTTGGGGTTTGAGAACCAAGGCTCCCAACCAGCCGGGAGGCTGTCCTCCCCCACGGCGTAACCATGGTTTTGGCTGCTCATGTAGCAGCGGCCGCTTCCTTTTTCCTGAACCGGCTGGTTTTGCCCTCTGTGGCCATAGGGCAGCTTGTAGGTGTCGGCGCCTGCGGCAAGGCCCAGGATCTGGTTTCCCAGGCATATGCCGAATATGGGTTTGCCCCTCGCCATGGCCTTCCTGGCCGAGGCGATGGTCTTTGTGCAGGCCTTGGGATCACCAGGGCCGTTGGAGATGAGGAGGCCGTCGAACTCAAGGCCGTCCATGGGATGGTCCCAGGGGAGGCGCAATACCCTCGCACCAGCGGAAAGGAGCACGCGGAGGATGTTCGCCTTGACGCCGCAGTCCAGGAGGGCCACCAGAGGCCCCTTGGATCCGGGACTTTCATAAAGCCTGGGGGCCCGGCAGGAAACGCTGGGCACGGGCTGCTGGAGCTGCCCTTCCTCCTTGGAATCCTCCCCTCCCTCCACGATGATCCGCCCTCCCATGACGCCCGCTTCCCTGAGCTTTCTCGTCAGTGAACGGGTGTCGACGCCTCGTATGCCCGGCACCCCCTCCTTTTGCATCCATTCCGCCAGACCCTGCCGCGAGCTGTGGTGGCTGGGACTTTCGCAAAGCTCGGAGACTACGAGGGCGGAGGCGTGGATCCTTTCCGATTCAAAGTGCAGGGGAACGCCCCATCGATCCGTTCCGGGAGCCGGTATTCCGTAGTTTCCCGCCAGGGGATAGCAGAGGCAGAGGATCTGGCCTTTGTATGAAGGATCGGTCAAGGATTGGGGATAGCCTACCATGCCGGTGGAGAACACCACCTCGCCCCGGACCGAACGGGCCGCCCCGAAGGCCTGCCCCTCGTACTCGCTCCCGTCCTCCAGCCGAAGGACGGCGGATCTGGATTCTGACTTCATAGTCTTCTCCTTTGCGCGGCGTTTGCCTACCCTAGCCCTCGCAAGGAAAAAGATCAAGTAGTTTTATGTAATTTTTATGTATATTTATTCATATTCGCCTTCGCATCCATAGGCGCGGCACAGCGCGGCGTAGGCCTGCGGGGTGTCTATGTCATCCAGGATCGCGCGGTCAAGGGTATCGAGGACCCGGTAGGGACCTGCGGCGAGGAAATCCTTGGCACGGCGGCCCTTCCCCAGGGCGAGGATATCCGGGACGAGCCTCCAGGGAACGTAGACGGGATGGCCGAGCCGTCCCTCCTCTCCCGCATCAGGACCGGGAGGGGTCCCGGCGTAGCGGGGAAAGAGTATCGAATCCTGGTCTTCCGCGGCGGCGAGGCACAAGGAGGCTAGGATGGCAGGGTTTACGAAGGGCATGTCGGCGTGGTGGACGAAGCATCCCCCGGGCGATCCTTCGCCTCCGGAACCGCGGGGACCCCTCCCGACGAGGAAGGATTCCAGCGCCTTGAGCCCGGTCTGGTAGGAGCCCAGCATCCCTTCCTCCCATGCGGCATTCCTCGCAATGAGGAGCCCCGGGATGCCATCCAGCGCCGCTTCAACCAAGGCGGCGTCGGAGCCTAGCACCGCCACGAGGGGGCTGAAGGCCTTTCCAAGGGTGATGATGGTTTTTCTCGCCATTGGTTGGCCGTCCAGCGGCAAGAGGAGCTTCTGCCTTCCCATCCGGGAAGCGGAGCCAGCGGCGAGGACTACGCAGGGAAACCTGGGGAAGTGGGGAAACTGGGGGTCAGACCCCATACATTGACTTCAGCCGCGCTATCTCTTCCCGCACCCGGGATGGCGCTGGCCCTCCGGGCTGGTCACGGCGCAGCACGCACGCCCAGGGATCGAGATAGGAGCGCAAGGCCCCAGGGTCGAACCCTTCCTCCGCGAAGGCTGGGTCCGCCGACCTGATTTCCTGATCCGAGAGTTCCTGAAGCCTCGCCCCCCTGGCTGAAGCCAGGGCCACGAGGCTCTTCGTCGCCTTGTAGGCGGTGCGGAAGGGCATCTTGGCATGGACAAGGTATTCCGCCACGTCCGTCGCCTCTAGGTAGCCGTCGGCCACCGCCGCCTTCATCGCCTCGACCTTGGGCGAAAGTGATTCAACAAGCACGGAGAAGGCCTTCAGGGAAGCGAGGGTCGTGTCCTCTATGTCGAAGAACAGCTCCTTGTCCTCCTGCAGGTCGCGGTTGTAGGCGTAGGGAAGGCCCTTCTGGATCACAAGGAGGGCCTGCAGATTGCCAAGCAGCCGGCCGGTCTTGCCCCGGAGGAGTTCCGCCGGGTCCGGATTCCTTTTTTGGGGCATGATCGAGGAACCCGTGCTCGCCGCGTCCGCCACGGAGGCGAAGCCGTACTCGGTGGACACCCACAGGGCGATGTCCTCGCTGGCCCTGGACAGGTGGACTCCTATCATTGCGCAGGCCGCCGCGAATTCCACGCAGGTATCCCTGTCGGCCACGGCGTCCATGGTGTTTCGGGAAGGATGGGAAAAGCCAAGGAGCTCGGAGGTCCTCACCCTGTCGGTGGGCAAGCCCGATCCCGCCAAGGCTCCCGATCCAAGCGGGCATTCATCCGCCCTGGCTCGTCCGTCCCTTAGGCGGCCATGATCCCTTTCCAGCGCCGCGGCCCAGGCCAGGACATGGTGGGCCAGGGTGACGGGCTGGGCTCTTTGGAGGTGGGTGTAGCCTGGCATGATGGTTTCGGCATGCTCGGACGCAAGGTCCAGGATTGCGCGGATCGCGCCCCCCACACCCTCCATGGCGGCGTCGAAGGCTCTCAGGATATGGAGCCTGAAGGCCACCGCCACCTGGTCGTTACGGCTCCGCCCCGCGTGGATCGCCTTGCCTGTCTCACCCAGGCGGCGCGTGAGCTCCGCCTCGATGAAGGAATGGACATCCTCGCTCGCCGGATCAACGGCCAGCGTTCCGTCCAAGGCTTCACCGGCCATCGATCTGAGGGCGGCGACCAGGGCATCCGCCTGGCCTTGGGAAAGGATCCCCTTTTCCCCAAGCATGGTGGCGTGGGCGATGGAGCATTCTATGTCCTCGGGAAGGAGCCTCGTGTCCACCCCAAGGGAGGACAAAAAACCATCCACCGCGGGATGAAGGCCTGAACTTCCCGCGCCGGCCTGCCAGAGTGTCGCCATCGCCTTTCCTCCTAGGTAAATTCCTTCGGGGCGCGAAGCCGCGCCCCTCGGACTATCAGTCCCCCGAAGGAGTAGTGTAGCCTGAATTCCCGGGCTTTACCACATCCGGACCGGCGGCGCTGCCGTGGGCCGCGACCCTCGCCGCGAGCCTCGCCCTGACCTTGGTGGGCAGGCCAAAAAGGTTGATGAAGCCCGTGGAGTCGTGGTGGGAAAAGAGAGGCCCTGTGGTGAAGCTGGCGAGGCTCGCATCGTACAGAGAATACGGCGAGGTCGCGCCGGCGGAGAGGATGGAACCCTTGTAGAGCTTTACCGTCACCGACCCGGTCACCACCTCCTGCGTGGAATCGATGAATGCCTTGAGGGCGGAGCACAGGGGGGAGAACCATTCGCCTTCGTACAAGATCTCCGCGAAGCGCTGGGCTACGGTGAGCTTGAAGGAGAGGGTCTTGCGGTCCAAGGTGAGTTGCTCCAGCTTGTCGTGGGCCTCCATGATGATGGCGCCGCCCGGGGTTTCGTAGACTCCCCGGGACTTCATGCCCACCACCCGGTTTTCCACCATGTCCACCAGCCCCACCCCATGGGCGCCCCCCAGCTTGTTCAGGACCTTCACGATCTCAAGCCCCGGCATCGCCTTGCCGTTGACGGACACGGGAACGCCCTTTTCAAAGCCGATGGTGACGTATTCCGCCTTGTCCGGAGCCTTCTCGGGGGGCACGGTCATCTTGAGCATGCCTTCGAACTTTGGCTCGTTGGCGGGATTCTCCAGGTCCAGGCCCTCGTGGCTTATGTGCCAGAGGTTGTCGTCCCGGGAGTAGGAGTCGGATTTCTTCATGGGGACGGGGATCTTCCTCGCCTCCAGGTATTCGATCTCCTCCTCGCGGCTCTGGATGTCCCAGGTCCTCCAAGGGGCAATCACCTCCATCTCGGGGGCGAAGGCCTTCACTCCCAGTTCGAAGCGCACCTGGTCGTTGCCCTTGCCCGTGCAGCCATGGGCTACGGCGTCCGCTCCCTCCGCCAAAGCCACCTCGGCCAAGCCCTTGGCGAGCAGGGGACGGGCGGCGGAAGTGCCCAGGAGATATTTTTTCTCATAGGGCGTGCCGGCCTTGACCAGAGCCCAGAGGTATTCGGAGACGAATTCCGCCTTCTGGTCCAGCTTGATGAACTTGCTGGCCCCTGAGCTTATCGCCCTCTTGCCCATGGCCTCCCAATCCGCCTCCTGGCCCACGTCGCCGCACACGGCGATGACCTCGCAGTCGTAATTCTCTTTAAGCCAAGGGACTATCACTGTGGTGTCCAGGCCGCCGGAATATGCCAAAACGATTTTCTTCTTCATGGATTACTCCTCTGGTTATATGTATTTCAAGGGATCAAAAATCCCGAGAGGATATGTCAGCGACGACGGAGGCGGGGAGATTTTTGAAGGGTGTTCTTGGAAAGACAATGGCACCGCGTTATCATGGGACTCATTTTATACATATTATTACATTTTTTCAAGCATATATTCTAATTTTATGCAAAATATTTGCCGCCTCCATAAAAAGGGGGCGGAAAGGAATCCCCTTCCGCCCTTTCCCGTAGTGGCCCTGTCGTGGCAGGGCCTGGAGGGGTACTTCCAGAAACTCATGTCCAGTTCTTT
>JBFLXC010000008.1:0-39050 GCA_040757435.1 Spirochaetota bacterium
ACGATGTTGTACACCGTGAGGAGGATGGGGTCGAGGCGCTTGGAATACCCCCAGACCGCCCCCACCGCTATGCCCACGCCGATGTTGATGAAGGCGGCGATGAAGGCTATGGAGAGGGACATCCTGGTGCCCGCCCAGACTACGTCCCAGAGGTCGTTGCCCCGGTCGTCGGTGCCGAACCAATGCTCCGAGGATGGCTTCTGGTACCAGGTCGACGGATTGTTGATGTTAGGCGCGACCGCTGGATCATACCCGGAGACCAAAGGCTGTATGAAGGACATGAGGGTGAGGCTCATGAGGAGGGCGAGCCAGAAAATTGAGGATTTCCTTCGGAAAAAGGTCTGGAACACCGATTTCCAATACGAATACCGGGGTCCTGCTATACGCTCTGACTGGAGGACATCGAAGGTGGCGAGGGCGAATCTTTCCGCTGTCTTTGCCATGGTCTACCTCGCTTCCTTTTTGACCGCCAGGCTGATCCGCGGATCCACGAAGGTCACCAGGATGTCGCCCAGGAAAATGGCAATGATGGAAACCACTGTAAATATGAAGGTCAGGGCTATGATCATCGCGTTGTTGTAGTCCGATATCGAGCTTGGAAACATCTTCCCCATACCTGGGACGGCGTAGAAGCTCTCTGTGATGAGGGCTCCAGCCAAGGTTCCGATCACCGCCATGGGAATGGAGTGTACGATGGGGATGAGGGCGTTCCTGACGATGTGCTTGAAGAAGACCTCGCGCTGCGAAAGCCCCTTGGACCGGGAGAATTTCACGTAGTCCGAATTCATCTGGTCCACCATGTATCGCCGTATCCAAAGAGCCTCGCCCGCTATGCCACCCAGGGAGAGGGAAAGGGTGGGCAGGATGTAGGAAAGGAGGTTGTCGGCCCCGAAGAAAGGAAACTTGTCCGGCAATCCCAGCACCTTCATGCCGAAGCGGGCGAAGAGGGCTATGTAGAGCAAGGTGGGAATGGAGCTTATGAAGACGATGTAGCCCATGGTGATCTTGTCGAAGATCCTGTCCTTCCGCATCGCCGCCACCACGCCCACCGTGAGACCGACCATGAGAGAGAGGACGAGGGCCATGATTCCGATCTTGAAGCTCGTGCCAAGCATCGAATCATCCTCGTAGATGGAATTCCCGTCCGCGTAGTTGTCGTCGAACTTGTTCATGTCGAGCCTGTCGAGGATGGGCTTGTACTTCAGGGAATGCTCGTCCAAGGAAGTATAGAAGGTGGTTTCCTGGCCGCGCACGGTGGCGGTTATCTCCCTCCGCACCGACCTGCCCTGCCCTCCTCCGATCACTTCCAGCACAGGCATGCCGTCATACGTCGGGTAGGACCTGCCCATATTGAGCCGCACCATGTTCTGGTGAAGGAAGGGGAAGCTCCCGTCCACCCAGATCTGGTATTTGTACAGCGTGCCCGAGGCGGCCAAGGCCGGCCTTCCGCTCCAATCCTTTGTGAAAAAATAGCCGCGCTTCAAGTCAGGATTGTTTGGATCCTTCACCCGGTTTACATGGTCTATCTGTATGAGGTTGCCGTACCAGGAGAGAACGCGCGTGAAGACCGGCTTGTCCTTGTAGGCGAAAAGAAAGCCCGTGACGGGCTGGACGTCCACCGAATAGCCCTTCGAGGCGAAATCGGCTTTGAATTTCTCGTAGAAGGATGAGCCCGCCGACAAGGCGGCGCTCACATCGGGAGACTCTTGGCCGAACACCGACTGGGCGTATTCCTTTTGGGTCACGTAATCCAGGTACCCAAGGCTTTCCCATACCCTGTACTTGTAATCATGGTATTCATCAGGCTTGTTGGCAAGCTTCTGCAGAGTCTGGTCGCCCTTGAAGACGAGCTGACGGGGGATGCAGGAATACACGAGAAAAACCGTAAGGGTGGAAACGATGAACACCGAGAGTATGGACTGCAAAATACGTTTTACGACATACCCTTTCATGAAACCCCGCAATCTGACCTATCCCTGGAGGGAAGGTCCTTACGACATTGTCAGGGGAGTATAGCCCAAAGCGACGAGAGGCGCAAGGAATGGCCGAGGAGGTAAAGGATCGCTGTTTTTGAATATATATTATATATTATTGCATCGTTATGAATTAAATGGCCGCCCCTTCCGGGGCGGCCCTGGGATGCCGAAGCATTCCTCGATAGCTGGAACTTATTTCTTGGAGTTGAGCTTCTTGTATTCCGCGGCGCGCTGCTTCTCCCAATCCGCCTTGGCTTTCTCCCGCTCCGCGAGGCTCACGACCTTGTCGCCAACCATGACACCTTTGAATTTATATTCATCGGCGCCATAGGCTGCGCGGGGAGCGGTGTAGGGAACCACCTTCGAAACCGAGAATGCTCCGCCGAAGGACATGTAGGGGAGGACAACCGCGTCGTCCAGGAGCTGGGCCTCGGCTTCCGCGAAGAGCTTGAAGCGCTTGGCCGTATCCTTGTACTCGGCGTTGGCGGCTTCAACCTTCTTGGCGTAGTCGTAAAGTCCGATGGCGGTTGCGGCTGCCTTGTCGCTCCCCTCGTCCACCGGGTCGAGCCCGATGGGGGTGAGAAGGGCGCCTACCACCGGTTCGAGGGTCTGGAGGAAGGTGTAGGGATCGCCGTAGTCGGGTCCCCAGCCGGTGGAGTTGCCGATGTCGTAGTTGGACTGGGCGCCGGTCTCGGCGTAGTAGGTGGATGCGTCATAGTTGTCGGAATCCATCTCCACCACGTTGACCTTGAGGACGCCGACGCCGAAGAGGGCTTCGAGGCCGGCCTTCAGGGACTGGTCCATCTTCATGCCCTTGGTGTAGGCGATGTCAGTGGCGATGTCGAGCTCCACGGGGAACTTGACGCCCTTGAGCTTGAGCTCTTCCTGGGCCTTGGCCATGTACGCCTTGGCCTTGGTGGGGTTGTAGTAGGGATCCTGGGCGTCGTCGACCTTGAAGGTCGGTCCGAAATCCCTGGGGTTCCGGGCCTTGAGGGAATCTTCCACGTACTTCACGTAGTCCTTGCCGGCCTTGTCGATGCCGAGCTCGGGGGCGGTGTAGGTGTTGCGGATGGCGGCAAGCTTGTTGACCTCGCCGTTGCGCTGGGCAAGGATGGTGGGGCGGTCGACGCCGAAGAAGATCGCCTTCCTGAAATTCCTGTTGAGGATGGCGAGCTTGGTGTCTTCCTGGGCCTTGGCGCTCTTGGGGGTCTTTCCCTTGGTGGGATCCGCCGGGGAGGCGAAGACGTTCCTGTCGTAGTTGAAGGCGTACAGGAAGGTCGTGGAATCCTGGCGGACGCGGAAGATGTAGTCCTTGTACTTGGCCTGGGCGCGGGCGAAGAGGGCTTCGTTGTCCGTGTAGACGGGGGCGGCCACGTAGACGCCCGCGTCGAAGTTGTTGAAGAGGGAGTCAGGATCCTTGCCGTCGTAGTACACGAACTTGACGTGCTGGATGTAGACCTTGTCCTTGTCCCAATAGGTGGGGTTGGGATCGTATTCGATGACCGACTTTGAGGTGAAGTTGGCCAGGATGTAGGCGCCGTTGAAGAGGATGCCGTTCTTGTCGACCTTGCCGAAGTCCTTGCCCTTGGACTTTACGAACTCGCCGTTGGCCGGCCAATAGGCGTTGTAGGTGAGCATGGTGTCGAAGTAGGGGACGGGCTTCTCCATGGTGTACTCGAGGACGTAGTCTCCCTTGGCCTTCACGCCCACCTGGGCGAAGTCAGTCACCTTGCCCTGGAGGTAGGCGCCGGCGTTCTTGACGAATCCGTCGATGAGGTAGGTGAGCTGGCTCTTGTTGTCCAGCATGTATTTCATGGCGTCCACCCAGTCCTGGGCCTTTACTTCCGCGTAGGTCTCAAGGTCGCCGGTCACCCACTTGACGCCCTTGCGGATGTTGAAGGTCCAGACGGTGAAGTCTTCGTTGACAGTCCAGCTCTCAGCTAGGGCGGGCCTCAGGATGCCGTAGCGGTCGTGCTCGATGAGCCCATCCACGAAATTGGTGATATGCTGGGTGTTTACCGCCCGCTGATCGTTGAGATAGTTGAAGGACCTGGGGTCGGTGGAAAACACGTACGTGTAGTCCTTCGACTTTGGAGTAGCCGCGCCGGCGATTCCTGCGAACAGGACCGCGATCAAGGCGACGGCCAAAACGGTTTTTTTCAGCATTTCTGCCTCCTCGTACAATCCAGCGAGATGGATCTGTGTCTCTTGTCCGTCCCAAACGGGAGGACTTTCATTGTCGATTTACATTTTCTCTATATTTCCCGCGCAAGTCAACAAGCCCTTTCTTATTTGAGGTCCTTCGCGGCGGCATGACAGGACGGGCCCGGTGTGGTAGAGTGGGGTCCTTATGCTTTCCTCTATGAGAAAAAGGGTCCTTGGAGCAACGGCCCTCTGCGCAGCGGCCGCCCTGCCCTTTTCCTTCCTTCTGGACATGTCCTTCCCCCATGCCTTCGGGGCGGCTCTGATGATCGAATCCCTCTTCACTCTCTCCTTGGCGTGGATCCTCTATCTCAAAGGGGATGGGGTATCGTTCTTCCAGCGGCCACGAACAAGGGTTAGGGGCGAGCCCGAGCGGGAGGAAGGCCCAGGATGGGAAGAAAGGATTCCGAAGCTTGGACAGGCCCCTCCCCTCCCCCCGGCGATCCCCGGACCCGAAGGGCCTGATTCTGAAGCCTACAGGCGCCTTGCCGCCGCCGAGGATGCGCTGAAAAGAAGGATCCTCGAAGGCGAGGCGGAAAGGGGAGCGGACCGGGAATCAGGAGGAAGATCCGGGAAGACAGGCAAGGAGACGGCATTGTTCCTGGGGATAACGGGAGTGTTCCTCCTCATCCTCTCACTGGCCTTCCAGTACCTTCCGATCTCCCTGTAGCCCGCGGCAAAGCCGACAGCGTCCGGCAGCCTATCTCCGCCCCGCCTTTAAAATGAAGTACAAAGCCAGGCCGGGATATCCGGCCAGGCTTGCGAGGATGGGAACCTGGATCCTAAGGTCGTAGTCGAAGATGGGGCCTTTCAATAGGACCCTGGCCCCTACCATGCCACGATACCAAAGGAAAACCGCAACGAAGGCCAGGCCCGCCCCCATGCACAGCCCCGCCAGGAGCTTGGCCGTGGCGTAGGCATGTCGGGAATCCGTGGCTACGGCTATCCCGAGGCAAAGAGCGCCGGCGAAAGCCGCGGCGATTATGAGGGTATCCAGGCCCAGGGCGGTCAATGAAAATGCGTGCATCCTCTCCGCGTCCAGGGCTGGCGCCGTCTCCTTCTGCTCCTGGGTCCAGCGTCGGGCTGTCCTCCAGGCCCGGTAATGCTCCGAGGTGTCGAAGGCGGCGAAGATGGAGAGGAAAGCGCAGGCTGAGAAAACGATCAAGAACAACTTAGCCCGGCCGTCGAAGGATATCCGCTCGTCCATGCAACCCTCCTCTTCCAGCTGGAAACCAAACAAAAGGCCCCTTCCCGAGGGAAGAGGCCTTGCATCTCAGACATTTCCCCGAGGGAGATATTATCGTACCGCCGCCACCGCTTCGTCCAGGGCGGACTGCAACATTTCCATGGGGGGTTCGGCTATGAATCCCAACTCCATGAGCTTCTTGGTCGCGTTCCTCGACGCGGCTATATCAGCGAGTGCCTTGTCGTAGACTTCCTGCCAGGTGGCTTGGACCCGAGCCACGCCTTCGGCTACGGCCTGCATGGCCACGTCCGCCGCCTCCTGGGCGAAGACCTCGGTTTCCTCCATGGTGGCCACGATGTTGTCGGGACCGATTCCCCGCTTTCTGGCGAACTCCGCCAAGGAGTGGGCGCAACGGATCGCCATGCCGTCGGTGATCTTGCGCGCCCGCACCGCCAAGGCCCCTTTGAGGATGCCGGGGAAGCAGACTGAATTGTTTACCTGGTTGGGGAAATCCCCCCGCCCGGTGGCGACTATGAAGGCCCCTTCTTCCTTGGCCGCGTAGGGCCAGATCTCGGGCACCGGGTTGGCGCAGGCGAAGACGATGGCCTTTGGCGCCATGGAGCGCACCCACTCGCGTTTGACCGTGTCCGGTCCCGGGGTGGAGAGGGCGATGAGGACGTCGGCGCCCTTCAGGGCCTCGGCTTCGGACTCCACCCTCTTGGGGTTCGTGGCCAGGCAAAGCTCCCATTTCCTGTAGTGCCTGGGATCAGCCTCGATATCCTTGCGCCCCGCATGGAGGGAGCCCTTGGTATCGAAAAGTATCATGTTCTCGCCCTTGCCCCCGTCCGCCAGTATGAGGCGGGCGATGGTGGTGTTCGAGGCGCCGGCGCCGAGGAGGACGATCTTGGCCTTGGCTATGTCCTTGCCCGCCAGGTGCAGGGCGTTGATAAGACCTGCGAGGGTCACGCTGGCCGTGCCCTGGGCGTCGTCGTGCCACACGGGTATGTCGCAGGCTTCCCTGAGTTCGTCCAGGACCTTGTAGCAGTTGGGCTGGCTTATGTCCTCCAGGTTCACCGCGCCTACCGAGGGCTGCAGCATCTTCACGAACTCGATGATCTTGTTGGGGTCGTTCTTGCCGTCCGGACCCTTGGAATCCACGCACAAGGCGATGGAATCGACTCCGCCCAGGTATTTCATGAGGAAGGCCTTGCCCTCCATGACGCCCAGGCCGCCCGGAGGCGTGCAATCCCCATCCCCCAGGACCCTGGTGGAGTCGGAAACCACCGCCACAAGGTTGCCCCGGTTGGAGAGGGAGAAGGAACGGTCGTTGTCGTCCCTGATGGAGGTTGAGATCTTGGAGACGCCGGGGGTGTACCAGACGTTGAACCAATTGAAGCCGTAAAGTCCGGCCTTGGGCAGGGTTTGCATCTTGCCGCCATAGAACTCGTGCGCTTTTTCAGACAGTTTTTTAAGGAAAAGGGTTTGGGCGCGGGCCTTTTGCTCCTGGGTGAGATCCTCAGGGAAGGCCTTGGAAAGATTCGAGAGGCTCAAGTCCAACTTCATCGGCTACCGTCCTTTGCTCATGGGAATTTTGCGTCCCGATTTTAGCATGGTTTTATAGTTATCACAAGAAAAATATCGATATGCCGGGGCCCGTGGTTCAGGAAATGCCGGTGAGGGCCTTGATGTACTGGAGGCGCATATAGTCCTCGGGTTTGCCGGAATTCTGGGCCGAGAGCTTGCCCCTGAGGGCGTCCAAGGAAGAGAAACCAAGGCTGTCCATCAGGTTGCCCAGGTCTTCCACCATCGTTCCCAGGATCTTCCATCCGTGCTTGTAGATCGCCGAGCATACCTGGGCGGTGGTCGCCCCGGCGAGGAAGAACTTCATGGCCGTCTCAGCGGAATGGATTCCGGTGCCGCCCGTCAGTTCGATCCCGGCTCGCTGGTAAAGGAGGGCCACCCAGCGAAGGCTCTCGTGGTATTCCTCGGGAGTGCTCTGGGGCTGGGCCCTGGTCAAGGAGAGGTGAGCCAAGTCGATGTCGAGCTTGTAGAAGCGGTTGAAGAGCACCAGGGCGTTCGCGCCCTCCTTGGAAATGGCCTTGGCCAGGTGCGGCAACCCGGTATATTGCTGGCCCAGCTTCACCTGGATCGGAAACCTGACCGCCTTCCGGGCTTCCGCCACGGTTGAAAGGACTTGGTCCTCTATCTTCCTGGAATCCGAGGAAGTCGATCCCGGCAGGAAGGCTATGTTCAGCTCCAGGGCGTCGGCCCCGGCGTCCTCGATCCTGGAGGCGAAATCGGCCCACTTCCCCGCGCCCACGCAATTGATGCTCGCGAAGATGGGCACTTGCCCCGCCTTGGCCTTTGCGGATCGGATAAGCTCCAGGTAGGCGTCCGTGCCATCTTCCCACGCCGTGCGGTTGAGGAAGGCCTCGGCTTCCGGGTACAGGGAGAAGTCCAGGCCCTTCTCCTCAGCGCCGACTTCGGCGAGGATCTGCTCCTCGAACAAAGACTTGAGCACGATGGCGCCCGCTCCTGCCGCCGCCGCCTTCTGGACTCCCTCCGGAGTGCCTACGAGGCCGGAGGCGCCGACGACGATGGGGTTGGCCAGCTTGAGTCCCATATAGGTAGTGCTAAGATCTATCATGTTTCCTCCTGGGGTTCTTTCTACCATAGATTCTTGACCCCGAAAATGAAAAACGTCAATGCGCGGCGCCTATCCTCAGAGTTCCAGGGACTTGGTCGCGATCCTATCCAGAACCCGGGCCATGAAGGCATCAAGGGGAACTCCGTTCTCCTGCGTACCGTTCCTGAAGCGGACCGATACGGTCTTTTCGTCCTTTTCCTTTTGGCCAACCACGAGCATGTAAGGAATCTTCTGATTCTGGGCGTCCCTGATCTTGGCGTTCATCCTTTCGTCCGAAAGCATGGCCTTCGCCCTGATATCCCTGTCCGCGAACTGGGCCGCCACCTCGGCGGCATAATCGGCGAAGGCAGGTGCGACGGGAATCACGGCCACCTGCTCGGGACAGAGCCAGACCGGGAATGCGCCGGCGGTGTGCTCAAGGTACACGCCGAAGAAACGCTCAATGGACCCCAGGAGGGCGCGGTGGACCATGTAGGGCCTTCTTCTCTGGCCGTCAGCCGCCACATAGGTCATGTCGAAGCGCTCCGGCTCGTTGAAATCGAACTGGATGGTGGTGAGCTGCCATTCCCTGCCAATGGCGTCCTTTACCTTGAGGTCGATCTTGGGTCCGTAGAAGGCTCCGCCACCCTCGTCCACCTCGTAGGCAAGGCCTTCCTTTTCCACGGCTTTCCTCAAGGATTCCAGGGCCGTGTCCCAACGCTCCGGCTCTCCCACCGATTCGGCGGGCTTGGTGGCGAGATATGCCTTGATGTCCTTGAATCCCAGTGTCTTGTGCATGTAGAGGGAGAACCGGAGGACTTCGGCTATTTCCCCTTCGATCTGCTCTGGCGAGCAGATGATGTGGGCGTCGTCCTGGGTGAATCCCCGGACCCGCATCAGGCCGTGGAGGGTGCCTGAGCGTTCGTAGCGGTAGACCGTTCCGAGCTCCGCCCAGCGCAGGGGCAGGTCCCGGTAGGAATGGACGCCGTTGTTGTAGATCATGATGTGGAAGGGGCAATTCATGGGCTTGATGTAATAGTCGTCCTCGTCGATCTTCATGGAGGAGTACATGCCCGCCTTGTAGAATCCCAGGTGGCCCGAGGTTTCCCAGAGCCATGATTTTCCGACATGGGGGGTGAAGAGAATGTCGTAGCCGTTCTTGTAATGCTCCTTGCGCCACCAGTCCTCGAGGCTGACCCTGAACCGTCCGCCCTTGGGATGCCAGTAGATGAGGCCCGGGCCGGCTTCCTCATGGGTGGAAAACAAGTCGAGCTCCTTGCCAAGCCGCCGGTTGTCGCGTCGCTCCGCTTCCTCAAGCATCTTGAGATGGGCTTCCAGGGCCGCCCTGCTCTCGAAGGCGTAGGCGTAGATCCGGGTGAGCATGGGGCGCTTCTCATCCCCTCTCCAGTAGGCTCCCGCCACAGCCCTGAGCTTGAAGGAGTCGGGCTTGATCTCCCTGGTGGTGGCCACATGGGGGCCTCGGCAGAGGTCGGCGAAGCCGTCCTGCTCGTACACGGAGATCGTCCCGTCCTCCAGCCCCTCTATGAGCTCCAGCTTGAAAGGCTGGTCAGCGAACTTCGCCCTGGCCTCATCCTTGGAGATCTCGCTCCTTACGAAGGCATGGTTCCCGGCGATTATCCTGCGCATCTCCTTCTCGATCGCCGGGAGGTCTTCCATGGCGATCGGCGAAGGCAGGAGGAAATCGTAGTAGAACCCGTCCTCGATGGCCGGGCCGATGCCGAACTTCGTGCCGGGATAGAGGCGGAGCACCGCCTCGGCCATCACGTGGGCGGCTGAATGCCGCGCCTTTTCCACTGCTGTTCCTTGTTCCATGTTGCATCTCCTCGATCGCGGCGAGGGACCTTGGGCCCAGCGCCGCAGGGTACAGAAACGGCGAAGCCCCCAGGGAACGACGCCCCAGCGAGAGCACAGCTTCGCGTACGAAAGCTTCGCTTCTCGTAAGGACGAATTCCTGGGGGCCTCGGGACGACCCTTCCCGGAAGGAAGGATTCCATGGGCTCTCGCGAATCCGCGGTACCACCTTACTTCGGCTCCCCTCGACAGGGGCCGCCCTCTTCGGCCTTTACGGAGGCCGCCGGCCTTGAATACTTGGCCTGAGCCCCAAAGGGGCCGGCGCGTTCACCAAGGCTGCTCCGGAGTGGTTTTCGCCTGCACCGCGACAGGGCTTTTCCAGCCTGGGGCAGAGGCGCCGCGGCGACCTTGCCCACTGAAGCCCTTCTCTCTTGACGCGGAGGCGCAGGCTACTCGTCTCCATCCATGCGTTTCGATACAATATCTATCCAATGGCCCGGCGTGTCAATACTTGCGGCGCGGCGCGACCAGGGATCCGGCATTCCACAAATCCTTGTTTCCGGATATATTCGTCAGTATTTTAACGGAGATGACATGAACGCAGCACCAGACAGCCAGGAAGGCGCGGCGGCGGTCGAGGAGATCGACGCGGAAACCGGAGAACCGGAGGAGTACCGCGTAATCCTTCTCAACGACGATTTTACGACCATGGAGTTCGTGGTTTCGGTATTGATGACGATTTTCCACAAGAATTTGCCGGAAGCGACGAAGATTATGATAGACGTTCACAGGAAGGGGAGAGGCATCGTAGGCGAATATTCCTACGACATCGCCGCCACCAAGATCCACCAGGTACACAGCCTGGCCAGGCAGATGGGCTTCCCCCTGAAGTGCACGATGGAGAAAGCATAGGATATGAGGGTCAATCCAGAAGTCCAGTCCGTTTTCAACGCGGCGTACAACGAGGCGAAGCAGAGGAACCACGAGTACCTCACCCCGGAGCATTTGCTTTACGCGGGCCTGGGCTTCGATAAGATCAGGGCCGTCTTCGAGGGCTGCGACGCGGACACAAACCAGCTTCGAAGAGGGATAGAAGCCTACTTCGAGCAGAAGGTGCCGGTGGTTCGCAACGGCGCCGAGCCTCTGCAGACCTCGGCCTTCCAGGCGGTCATCGAGCGGGCGGTCCGCCAATCCCAATCCTCGGGCAAGCAGGAAGTGGACCTTTCGGACCTCATTGTTTCCCTGTACGACGAAGAAAGGACCTACGCTGGCTACTATCTCCGCAAGCTGGGGGTCAAGCGGCTCCAGCTCCTCGAGGTCCTTTCCCACGGCATGCCGGAGGGCGACGAGGAGGACATCCTCTCGGGGCTCGAGGACGGCGACTACAAGGCGGAGGGAGAGGGCAAGGACAAGAAGGGAAGCCGGCCCGGTCCCCTTGAGCGCTTCGCCTCGGACCTCACCGCCATGGCCCAGGCCGGCAAGCTTGAGCCGGTCATCGGCCGTGAGGCGGAAATCGAAAGGACCATCCAAGTGCTCTGCCGCCGCCTAAAGAACAATCCCATCCATGTCGGAGAAGCCGGGGTGGGCAAGACTGCCATAACCGAGGGGCTTGCACAGAGGATAGTGTCGGGCAACGTGCCCCCCCTTCTTAAGGACTATACCATATACAGCCTGGACATGGGCGCCTTGCTGGCGGGGACCAAGTTCCGCGGCGATTTCGAGGAAAGGGTGAAGAAGGTGGTGGACGTCCTGCAGAAAAAGGAGAAGTCCATCCTCTTCATCGACGAGATCCACACCATAGTCGGGGCCGGCGCGGTGACCGGAGGATCCATGGACGCATCCAACCTCCTCAAGCCCGCCCTCACCTCGGGCAAGCTGCGCTGCATCGGCAGCACCACCTACGACGAATACAACAAGATCTTCGAAAAGGACAGGGCCCTTTCCCGGCGCTTCCAGAAGATAGACATCTCGGAACCCACCCAGGCCGAGACGGTGGAGATCCTCAAGGGCTTGCGCTCAAAGTACGAGGAGTACCACAAGGTCAAGTATTCCGACGAGTCGCTGGAGGCGGCTGTCCGGCTTTCCGCCCAGTTCATAACGGAGCGCAGGCTACCCGACAAGGCTATAGATGTCATCGACGAGGCGGGGGCCAGGGCAAGGATGAACGCCTTCAAGCTCGGGGTGGAGCAGGAGGATTCCCTGATTTCCCTTGGAGTGCCGGAGATCGAGACCGTGGTGGCCAAGATAGCCCGCATCCCCGAAAGATCCGTCAGTTCAACGGAGAAGGAAAGGCTTTCCGGGCTTGCCGCGGCCCTCAAGGCCGAGGTGTTCGGCCAGGACAGGGCGGTGGACTCGGTGGTCAAGGCGGTCAAGCAAAGCCGGGCAGGCTTCAGGTCCCCCGACAAGCCAGTGGCCAATTTCCTCTTCGTGGGTCCCACGGGCGTGGGAAAGACGGAACTCGCCCGCCAGTTGGCGAAACAGCTGGGCGTCACCCTCCACCGCTACGACATGAGCGAATACCAGGAAAAGCACACCGTCTCGAGGCTGATAGGCTCGCCTCCCGGCTACGTGGGGTACGAGGAGGGCGGCCTCCTCACCGACGCGATCCGGAAGAGCCCCCACGCGGTGGTCCTCTTGGACGAAATCGAAAAGGCCCATCCGGACATCTACAACATACTCCTGCAGATCATGGACTATGCGACCCTCACGGACAACCAAGGCCGGAAGGCGGATTTCCGAAATGTCATCCTCATCATGACCAGCAACGCAGGCGCCCGGGACGTGGGCAAGAACCTGATCGGTTTCGGCGGCAGGGCCGTCACTTCTACGGCTTTGGACGAGGCGGTTGAGAAGGCTTTCACTCCGGAGTTCAGGAACCGCCTGGACGCGGTGGTGCATTTCGACAATCTTCCCATGGAAATGATCGAAAGGATCGTAGAAAAGGCTTTGAAGGACTTCAACGCCCAATTGGCGGAGAAGAAGGTCAGGCTTGCCGCCTCTCCCGAGGTGGTGCGCTATCTCGCGGAGAAGGGATACTCCAAGGAGTTCGGAGCCAGGAACATAAGCCGACTGGTGGAGGACAAGGTCAAGTCCTTCTTCGTGGACGAGGTCCTTTTCGGAAAACTCGAACACGGAGGAGTGGCGAAGGCGGAAATCGTGGACGGGGAGCTGCGCTTTAGCATCCTTGAGCCGGAGACGGTGAACGCCTGATCCCATGATCCGTTTCCTGCGCCCCGCCGCGGAAGGGGAGAATGAAGGCGGCTATGTCTTTCCCCCGCCCGAAAAGGCCAGCCGGGAAGGCATCGTATGCGCCGGCGGAAACCTCTCCCGCGGCATGCTCCTCTCCGCCTACCGGCAAGGCATCTTCCCTTGGTACGACGAGTCTAGCCCCATCCTTTGGTGGAGTCCGGATCCCCGTTTCATCGTGCTCCCATCGACCTTCCACATCCCAAGGAGCGCAAGGAGGCTGGGCCGCAAGCGTTCCTGGACCTACAGCCTCGACTTGGCATTCCCCCGGGTGATACGGGGTTGCGCCTCGGCGGCGAGGCCTGGCCAGGAAGGCACCTGGATAACCCGGGAGATGATCGAGGCTTACATCGCCCTTCATGAGTCGGGGTACGCCCACTCGGTGGAAGTGTGGGAGGATGGCTCCCTGGTCGGCGGGCTGTACGGCGTAAGCCTGGGTTCCTGTTTTTTCGGAGAATCCATGTTCTCCCTCCGAAGCGGAGCCTCCAGGGCGGCCTTCATAAGGCTGGGCGCATTTCTCTTCAGCCATGGCTTTTCCCTCATCGACAGCCAGGTGAAGACCGACTACGTGGCAGGCATGGGGGGCGTGGAGGTCCCGAGGGCGCGCTACCTGCGGCTTTTGAAGGATGCCTTGGCCGCCGAGGACAAGGCAGGGGACTGGAACATCGGGTTTCCCGGCTTCGCCTCCACACAGGTGGGGAAAGGCGTAGAAAATTTCTTCGAAATGCCCTAGAGTGGCCAGGTGAACAGGAAGATCCCCGCATGAACATAATCTTCGTACAGCTGCCCGTGATGGACCCCTCCTGGGACGACGCCGCGGCGAACGTCCCCCTGGCCGCGGGCTACCTCGCCGCCTACGCCGAGGCCCAGGGACAGCTGGGTCGGGGCGACTGGGAGATACTTCCCAAGGAACTGGGCGAGTACGGCTCCGATTCCGCGATAGTTGAATACCTCATCGCCCGCTCCCCGGACATGGTGGCCTTCAGCCTCTACGCCTGGAACTTGGAACGGAGCCTCTTCATCGCCGGCATGGCCAGGGACAGGCTTCCCCGCAGCCGCTTCATCGCCGGGGGACCTGAGGTGGTGGAGGACATGCCCATCATGGACCGCTCTCCCTTCCACGCCCTTGTGGTCGGCGAAGGCGAGCAGCCCTTCCTTCGCATCCTCAGGGACGTCGCGAACCACAAGCCCCTGTCCCGGGTTTACAAGAATTCGGAGCTCCTTGACCTCTCCCTTCTCCCCAACCCCTACCTCGCCGGCACCTTGGAAATCCGAAAGGACATGCCCGTCCACCTCGAAACGCTCAGGGGCTGTCCCTATTCCTGCGCTTACTGCTTCTACGGCAAACACTACCCCTCGATTAGGCGCTTCCCCCATGAAAACACCCTTGAACTCATACGCAGGGCCTCCGAGGCCGGTTCCTCCGAAATATACATCATGGACCCCTCCTTCCAATTCGGCTCCGACATATCCCAGAGGCTGGAGGACATAAGCAGGGCCAACACCGCCGCCATCCCCATCCACACGGAAATGCGGCTCGAGTCGGTGGACCAGGCCATGGGATCAAGATTGAAGTCCGCCGGGATCGCATCCATAGAGGCGGGGTTGCAGAGCGTAAACCCCAAGGCCTTGGAGGCCGTGAACCGAAGCTTCGACAAGGAAGCCTTCGCCCGCGGCGCCGACATCCTCCAAAACCAGAGAATCGTCATAAAGACCGGCCTGATCCTCGGCCTGCCCTTCGACGGCTACGAACAGATCGAGGAAACCTTCGATTTCCTGGGCATGCACGGCCTTGGCCAGGAGGCGGAGCTCTATCCGCTTTCCTTCCTGCCCGGCACCGACGCCCGGGACAGGGCGGACGAGTGGAGGATGTCCCGAATGGAACTTCCTCCCTACTGGGTCACGTCCAACGACTGGGTATCCGGGGACGACATGGTGGACGCGGTGGCGGCCTTCGAGGAAAGCTTCGACGTCGAATGGGCTTCGCCCCCCTCCCCTCACTTCTTCAAGGAGAAAAGCGGCTTCGTAAGCTTCGTGGACGGAAGGAAGATCGAGAACATCGAATGGATGCGCTTCAATCCCACCAAGATGGCGAATTCCGTCACCATCCTCCTGGACGCCGACGACCCGGAGAACCTATCGCGGCTGGTCAGGGCCGCAAGGGATTTCAAGCGCGACAATCCATACACACTGTATCAACTGGTATTGGCAAGCGACTCCCGCATCCCTTCGGAAAAGCTCGTGGAGCGGCTCCAGGACTCCTTCCTCCAGCCTGACCATTATTATGAGCTGACCCATTACTTTTCCCCGGATCCCCAGGAGGGCTACCAAACCAGGATGTTCTTCGCGACGAAGAATTTTTCCCTGGCCTACAGGGCCATCGAGGAAGCCAGGGACCTGGAGACCATGCTGGTCCTGTCCGGGAAGGGAGGATACAACGCGGACCGCCTCTCGGAGCTTCTTCCCTACGTGGTCTTCGATAGGGAAGCCCTGGCCTTCGACCGCCTCTACGAATTACTCTCGATCTACGCCGACTTCCCCCACATGCTCATAGAGGCTCCCGAGGATCTCTTCTAGGCCTCCCGGGAACCCTTCCTTCAATAGGCCGCCTTAAGGTCCGCCTCACCGCCGCATTCGCCGTTTTTAATATAATCCCTTATCTTATAAACGGTTATTTCCACAGCCCGAGCGGAGGCCTGATGGGTCGATCCTCCCACGTGGGGAGACAGGATGACATTGGAAAGCTTGTGTATGGGGTACCGCGAGGGGGCTCCCACCTTCCCGGAAGGCGGATACTGGTACCAGGTGTCGATGGCGGCGCCCTTAAGGATTCCCTGGCTCAAGGCAAGATACAGCCCTTCCTCGTCCACGATGGATCCGCGGCCCACATTCACCAGGAATTTCCCCTTCATTCCCAGGAGACGCTCCTTGGACAAGAGGCCTTCCGTAAGGGCGGTGGCAGGCAAGGCGATGAAAACAATCTCAGCCGCCGCCAGGGCATCGTCCAGGTTCGCCTTGATCTCGTCGAAGCCTTGGGGCAAGGCATCGGCGGGCCTTCGCTTCCAGCCGACAACCTTGCAGGAAAAGGCCTTCAGGAGCTTAGCCAATTCGATCCCTATGGCGCCCGTCCCAAGGATGGCGCAGGTTCTCCCAAAGAGGCTGTCCCAGCTGTCCTCAGCGCCTGCGCGGACCCAGAAGCCATGCCAGATTTCCTGCTTCAAGTCGTCGTGGTACTCCACTATCCTCCCATAAAAGGCCAGGGTCATGGCCAGGGCGCGCTCCGCCACGTCGAAGGCGTTGGCATGGACGTTGAAAACCCGGACATTGCGCTCGGACAGGGCCTTGAGGGGCAGGTGGTTTATCCCCGTGAAGGGCTGGAATATCGCCTTGAGGCCGGGGGAAGCCAGGTAGGTCTGTTCCGGGATCCTTCCAGCGACCAAGACATCCAGGCTACGTCCCTCCGGAGATTCGGGCTTGAGGCCATGGAAGAACTCGTGGTCGGGAAACTGTGCCTTGAGTCCCGCCACCTTCTCGTCCCAAACGGACCTTAGGGGCATGTAGAATCCTATTTTCATCGCGCTTCTCCCGTGGGATGTGGTGGCATCCAGAATAACGGCAATTCCCCGGCCGTTCCAGATGGTGAGGAGAAAAAAGTGTGGTATAACAATGAGGAAGGATTTCATCCTCCTGGATTGCAACCCGATACTATAAGCGGCAGCATTGCGATAGATCATGGTCCGGAAAGGGGTTTTCGATGCTACGATTCAAACCGATCCACGGCGCGGCGTTTATCTCCGCCCTCTTAGTCCTGGCGATCCTTTCGTCCTGCGCGACGACGCCCCCTCAAAAGGAAAAGACGCTCATCGACCTTGTGGTCGCCGGGGATGTGGAAGCCATACAGAAGTTCTACTCCAACCGGGAGCAACTCAACCAAAAGGACGGACAGGGGCTCTACCCCCTGCACCATGCGGTCATCCGCGGCGATCCCCAGCTGGCGAAGATACTCATCGTCCTTGGCGCCTTGGTGGACAATCCCGACCTGGCGGGCAAGACCGCCCTCCGCTATGCCATAGACAGGAAAATGGCACCCATGGCCAAGATGCTCGTAGGCGAAGGAGCCAACCCATTCAGCCTTGACGCCTCGGGCTTCACGCCCGCCGAGGCATCCCTGGCGGGAGGCCCTGAGATGGTGAGCGCGGTATTCAACTCCCAGAATATCAACACCTCGGGCAAGGACGGCCGCACGGTGCTCCACATGGCCGCCGACAGGCTCATGGTGCAGGAAACCTTCCTTCTCACGGACATCGACAGGGCCAATGTCCAGATACGCGACAAGGCGGAGCGGACTGCCTTGGACCTGGCCCTCCTGCAGCCGAAGCAGAAGAAGGCGGCACAGATCGCGGAACGCCTGGTCCAGAAGGGCGCCAACCCCTCCTTCCCCGAATTCTTCTGGTTCTCCACCATGGTCAGGTCGCCGGATTACAACACCGTGCTCTTCGCCAACGGCAACACCCCCCTCCACGAGGCCATCGGCAGGGGCCAGTACGGCTTCGCGGAGTTCCTGCTCTCGAAGAACCTCTCTCCCAACATAAAGAACCTTGAAGGGGACGCTCCCCTCCATGTGGCGGTAACCCGGGGCCTTTTGGCCGAGGCGGAGCTCCTCCTCAAATTCGACGCCAAGAAGGACCTGTACGACGGCAAGGGGAACGCCCCCCTCCACCTCCCCGTTCCCGCCGCCTACCGCCTTGCCATGACAAGGCTTCTCCTCAGCTACAAATCCGATCCCTCGCTGAAGGACGCGGAAGGGAACACCGCCCTCCACAAGGCGGTGCGCCTGGCCTACGAACCCTTGATCGTGGAGGAGCTGCTCAAGGCGGGGACGCCGGTGAACCTGGCCAACAACGAAGGCGACTCCCCCCTCATGATCTGCGTCAAGACGGGGAACTACCAATACGCCGACGCCCTCATCCAGGCGGGAGCCGATGTGTTCTTCAAGAACAGCCTCACAGGCCAGAGTCCCCTCTCCATCGCCGTCGGGCGCGGCGTCGACGCCGTGGACAAGATCGTCCTCAAGTCGAACATCCTCCAGAAGGACAACCTGGGGAACAGCATCATCCTTACCGCCATCCAGATGCGCGGCAGCCCGGAGGTCGTGAGCCTCATCCTCTCCAAGGGCGGGGATCCCAACGCGACGAACAACTCCCTGGACAACGCCCTCCACGTCGCGGTGCGGCAGAACATGCCGGCCCAGGGGGCCCTCCTCCTTGAGGCGAAGACGAACATTTTCGAGGAGAACTCAGTCAAGGACACGCCGGTTTTCCTGGCCCTTTCCGCCAAGGACGGCCCCTACATCTGGTTTTTCACCCCCGCCGTCGTGGCGGCCCGGAACTTCAACGGAGACACGGTGGGCCACCTGGCCGCGCGAAGGAATTTGGCTGATGGTCTTGAGTTCCTGAGGTCCAAGGGCGCTGACCTGAAGGCCGTCAACCAAGCGAAGGAAACCCTCCTCCACGCCGCGGTGAGCAAGGATGCGGACGAGGCTTCCCGTTACCTCCTGGCCAACGGAGCGGACCTAGCCGCCCGGGAGAGCAAGGGGGATTCCCCCTTGCATATCGCCGTCCTTTCCAACGCCGCCAAATGCCTGCCCATCCTTGTCCTCTCCGGGGCGGACCTGAACTCCAGGAACTTCACAGGGGAGGCGGCCATCCACCAGGCGGTGCGGAAACAGAACAAGGGCTTCGTCACCTACTTGGTTGAAAGGGGCGCCAACCTCCTGGTCCGGGACAACCGAGGGCTGACCCCCTTGGCCGTGGCCGCCCGAGAGTCGAAATCAGAAATCGCCCTCTACCTTGTCAAAGCGGGATCACCCATAGACAGCAGGGACTATACCGGTTCCACTCCCCTCTACCACGCCGTGGAGACCAGCCAGCTCGACCTCGTGAACACCCTCGTCCTTTCCGGCGCGGACATACTGGCCAAGAACGCGGTGGGAGACTCCCCCCTCTTCGCCTCCATGAAGAAGGGACCCGCCATCCTCAGGGATATCCTCAAGAACGCGAACATGGCGAAGACAGATTCCGAGGGCAAGTCCCCCTTGCGCCTCTTCGTTGAGATGAGGGCTTCCACCGAAATCGTCAAGCTTGCCATACAGGAAGGATCGGATCCTTCGAGCAGGGACAGGTTCGCGGACACGCCGCTCCACGCCGCCTTGGCCTTGAAGGATTACCCGAATGTAGTGATCCTCCTTGGGGCCAAGGCCGATCCCTTCGCTCCCAACCATCAGGGCCTCACTCCCATCGCCCTGGCGTTGCGCGATCCCTTCGTCCTCAAGGATTTCGTCTCGGCGGCGGGCAAGGACTCCTCGGATTCCCTGGGCGAGGGTTTCCTCCACTACGCCGTGAGGGCCGGCGACATCGAGTCCGTAAAAACCCTGATAGGCCTGGGCTTGGATTGGAAGCGGAGGAACATCTCCGGCGAATCCGCCCTGGACATTGCCAAGACCAGGGCCGATCCGGAGATGCTCGCCCTTTTCCCGCAAAGCTGAAGATGCATGAAATGGAAAGGGCTGCCCAGGGTGATCCCCGGGCAGCCCTTTTTTTATTTCCGCGCTTACTCGCACTCCGACAAGGCTTTGTTGGCCCTCAGCTTTTCCAAAGCCCTTTCCTGGATCTGCCTCACCCGCTCCCTGGTGATGCCCAATACCTTGCCCGTCTCTTCCAGGGTGTGGATGCTTTCCCCCGAAAGGCCGTAGCGTAGCTTCAGTATCGTCGTTTCCCTCTCGCTCAAGCCCTTGAGGACACAGTCCAGGATTTCCTTCATGGTGGTCCCGAAGGCTTCGGAGTACGGATCCATGCCGGACTCATCCCTTATGACATCCGAAAGGGAGGCGGAACTATCGTCGTCTATGGCCGAATCGAGGCTCGTGGTTTTTTGGGAGAACTCCATGACCTTCAGCACCTTCTGCCTTGTCATGTCCACCCGCTGGGCGACCTCCTCGACCTTTGGAGCCCTGCCCAGCTCCTGTGTGAGCTGCTTCGAGGCGTAATAGCATTTTCGTATCGTATTGAGCATATGCACAGGGATGCGGATGACCCTGCCCTGGTCGGCGAGGCTCTTTATGATCGCCTGGCGTATCCACCACGTGGAATAGGTCGAAAATCTGAAGCCCCTGGAATAATCGAAACGCTCCACCGCCTCCAAAAGCCCGATGTTCCCTTCGTCGATCAGGTCCAGCAAGCCCAAGCCCCGGTGCTGGTACCCTTTGGCTATGGATACCACGAGCCTTAGATTGGACCGTATCATTTCCTGCTTCGCTTCCGAGAGCCGCGCCTCCAGGCCGACGAGTCTTCTTTCCTCAGCCTCGGGGAGGGGACCTGAGTCGTCTACTCCCTTCCTGGCCTCGGAGAGTTCCGCCTTGAGGTCAAGGATGATCTTGCCCACGCGCTGTTCGTCTTCGGCGCTGAAGAGGGGGAATTTCGCTATTTGGTAAAGGTAGAGGGAGAGGGGATCCTTTTCGACCCCCAGGTGTCTTTTCTTGTTAAGGAGCTTTTTCTTATGCAATGATTCCCGGACGGATGGTTCATCCGCCCCGGCAGGGCGTTTCTTTCCGTGCTCTTCTTTTAGGCCCATTCACCGTCCTTGTTGCCACAGATGCAAGGAACTATGTCTCGGGACAGTATATCATTGAATCTATATTCGCAAAAGCCTCTCCGCGGTCAATCCCTCGGGGCGGTGGCGGGGTCCACAGGCTGGCCGTTCCTGAAAACGAAGAAATACGCAACAGGCGTCGAGTCCTTGGGGTCCAAGCCTATCTTCCCCAGGTCCTGTCCGGACTTCACCTGGTCGCCTGTCTTCACCAGCACAGTCTCATTGCCCCCGTAGACGTACACGTAGCCCGCCTTGGATTGGACGAAGACAACCTGGTTGAATCCCCGGGACGGACCCGCGGAGACTACGGTGCCGGAGGCGACAGCCTTGGCGGACTCGCCGGGCTTGGGCTTGAACATGATCCCTTCGAGCTTTCCGTCCAGGTACACTGCCCTCCCATCAACAGGCCAAAGCAGCTTTACGTCCACTTCCTTGTCCTGGGTTTTCACCGGCGTCGGCATCGGCACCGCCTGGACGCCGGGAGCCGCAGGTTGGGTAGCAGCAGGCGGCGAAGCGGGGGAAGTCGCGGACGGCTGGCTTGGAGGCTGGGCGGCAGGGGCCGCCGATCCGTTGGCGGGGCCTTGGGAAGGCACCGTTGGTGTCGCCGTCGTCGATGCCGTCGTCGATGCCGTCGGCGATACCGTCGGCGATACCGCCGTCGGAGCCGGAGAGGGTGTCGATGGCTTGGCCGCCGTGGTTGAAGGCGGCGCTGGGGTGGAGGACGGGGTCGGAGCGGCGGTCTGTGGCGCCGCGGGCGTCTCGGAGGATTGGGAGGCGGGAATTATCAACGCGTCGCCGATTTTCAAGACATAATCGCTCTTGAGCCGGTTGGCCGAGAGAAGCTGGGCAATGGCGATGCCGTATTTTCGAGAAATGCCATAGAGGGTTTCGCCCTTTTCCACAACATGGATGGTTGGAATCGCCAAGACTGTCCCGGTCTTCACCTTTGTCGGATCGGTAATCCCATTGGCCGCGGCCAAGGCCTCGTAAGGGATCTTGTAGATTCGGGAGACGGAATAGAGGGTCTCCCCGGCTTCCAGGATATGGTGGAGCTGGTCGGCTCCGAAGGCGTTTACGACGGCGAAAAGGAGGATGAAAACACAAATTCTAGCGGTGGGACGAAGGTTCTTCATGGTCTATATTCTCTATCGGCCCGATGCGGCCCGATGTTGAGCCGCTTATTGCGCAAAGGCCCTGGAAACGATAGGAAAAGAAAATAGTGGGTCCTTACAGGCCCGGCCTTTTCATTTTTTCCCAAGGAAGGTAATATCAGGAGAACCTATCCAGGCCTACAGGAGAAATGCAGACCATGCTGGAAAGATCGCCCCTCCACAACGCACGTTACGCCTACATTCCAAAATTTCCCGAGATTTTCGCCTCCCCCGTTGCTTCCATAAAGGCTTTCCCCACGGAAGTCATTGAGCCGAAGCAGGACAAGGAAGAGCTGAAGGCAATTTTTCCCCATACCTACGGCAAGCCGGCTATGAAATTCGGCGCAGGAGACAACATTTTCGCCTCCAGAGTCCTCACCGTGGGCGTGTTGTTGTCCGGTGGACCGGCGCCTGGCGGCCACAACGTCATAGCCGGACTCTTCGACGGCCTCAAGAGAGGTTCCCCTTCCTCCAGACTCATCGGCTTCAAGGGAGGGCCATCTGGATTGGTCAACAATTCCTTCCTCGAGATCACCTCTGACCTGGTGGATTCCTACAGGAACACCGGAGGCTTCGACATGGTGGGCTCGGGCAGGACGAAGATCGAGACCCCGGAGCAGTTCGAAAAGGCTCTGGGAACCGCCAAGGCCCACAACCTCGACGCCCTTGTGGTTGTCGGCGGCGACGATTCCAACACAAACGCCGCCCTGCTGGCGGAATACTTCATCTCCCAAGGCAGTCCCGTCTGCGTTGTCGGCGTCCCCAAGACCATAGACGGAGACCTCAGGAACGAATGGATCGAAGCCTCCTTCGGCTTCGACACCGCCACAAGGATTTATTCGGAACTTATCGGCAACATCTGCCGGGACGCCCCCTCGGGACGGAAGTACTGGCATTTCATACGCCTCATGGGCAGGTCAGCCTCCCACATAGCCTTGGAATGCGCCTTGCAGACCAGGGCCAACGTCACCCTCATATCCGAGGAGGTGGCGGCCAAGGCCATGAGCCTATCGCAGGTGGTGGAGGCCATCGCCTCCTCGGTCATCGCCAGGGCCTCCAAGGGAGAAAACTTCGGCGTCGTCCTCATCCCCGAGGGTCTCATTGAATTCGTGCCTGAGATGAGCCTTCTCATCGCGGCAATCAACGACCTTTTGGCCCGGGAGGGAGAAGGCTTCAAGGCCCTCCAAGGCCTTTCCCAGCAAAGAGCCTTCATGGCCGGCAATCTTCCGGAGGAATCCGCCCGCCTGTTCTCCTCCCTGCCCGAGGACATCCAAGCCCAGCTCTGCTGGGACAGGGATCCCCACGGCAACGTTCAGGTCTCCAGGATCGAAACGGAAAAGCTTCTCATAGCCATGGTGAAGAGCCGCCTCGAGAAAGCCGCAAAGGATGGATTGTACAGCGGCAAGTTCGACTTCCAATCCCACTTCATGGGCTACGAGGGGCGATGCGCCTTCCCGACCAACTTCGACGCCGACTACTGCTACTCCCTGGGATTCACCGCCTACCTCCTGGCCCTCAACGGATTCACGGGATACATCGCATCAATAAGGAATCTCGCCTCCCCCGCATCGGAATGGATACCTGGGGGGATTCCGCTTGTTTCGATGATGAACATCGAGCATAGGCACGGGGCGGACAAGCCGGTCATTAAGAAAGCCTTGGTCGAGTTGGATGGCAAGCCTTTCCTCCATTTCGCGGGCTTGAGGGACAAATGGGCCCTTTCCTCGGACTATAGGCTTCCAGGAGGAATCCAGTATTTCGGTCCTCCCGCCATCACCGACGCTCCCAGCCTGACCCTTCAGATCGAACGGAGTTGAGCACATGAAACGATGGCTTCCTGCGATTCTGCTTCTCCTTTCCTGCGCCGGCCTCTGGGCCCAGGACATCCTGACCGCGGACCAGTTCTTCCAAAGGGTCTCGGACACCTATGCCAAGATCGCGGACTACGAGGCGAACATGGTCATCTCCACCGATACCCAACCGATGCAGGGAAAGCTTTATTTTAAGGCTCCAGCCCTCCTGAGGATCGATTTCACCCAGCCTCCCGAGCAGGTGATCGTCTTCGACGGCCAGAGGCTCGTCGTCTACATCCCTCAGTTCCGGGCCGTCCTCCAGCAGGAGACCGGGGGAGTGGGCATAGGGGCCACCGCCGCCGCCCTGGCGTCACGGGAAGGCTTGGCGATGATGAAACGCAACTACAGCATCGCCTGGGAGACTTCACCCTCCCCCGTCCCCTTGGATCCGAACTCCAAGGAGAAGGTGTATCGCCTCGTCCTCTCTCGGAAGACGATCTCCGAGGGCTTCAAGACGATCAGGATATCGGTTTCCGAGGACACGCTGTACATTCGGAGAATAGAGGGGTGGACTGTCGCCAACGAGCGCATAGCCTTCGATTTCTCCTCAATCCGGATCAACCAGAACATTCCAGCGAACCGTTTTCTCTACGACGCTCCGGCGAGCGCGAATGTATACAACAATTTCCTGTTCCAGTGAGGTGACGGCACGGCAATGGGCGAAATAGGATTCATCCTTCAGGAAGCTCGACTCAAGAAGGGATTGACCCTGGAAAGAGTGGCGGACGACACGAACATTTCGGTCCGCTTCCTCTCCAAACTGGAGAACGACGACTTCACCGGTTTTCCCGGAGAGCCCTATATCGTGGGATTCCTGAGGAACTACGCCGATTATCTGAGCCTGGATCCCGAGGAGCTCGCGGGGATTTACAAGTCCCGGGGCGCAGCCCCTCCTGCCGTGGCCGCCGGAGCCCCAGAAGCGGACACTGGTGGCTTCGCAGGCGCCGCCCAGGCTTCGGGCCAGGCTCAAGAGGATCCCAAGGTTCGCAAGGAAGCGGCCAAGCCGGTCGGCGCCGCTCCCGGACCGCGGAGATTTCCCTTCGCCGCGGTGGCGGCGGTGCTCATCCTGGGAGCCGCGGCATTGTGGATAGTCTTCGGCAAGGGTTTCGCCTTCGGCAAGGCTGAGCTGCCCTCGGCGGCCCCGGCTGTGTATCGGGTGGAGGGAGGCCCCTTCGAGAAGCGCCTCTACCCGGGCGACAGCCTGTTGATACCCCTTGGAGAAGAGGTGCATAGGGTGAGCCTCGTCAAGATAGAAGACAGGGCGGAACTTGAAACACCGTCGGGCCTTGTAACCCTTGGGCTTGGGGAAACCAAATCCTTGGGAGGCCAATCTACCCCGGCGGGCCTTGCGGATTTGACCGCCGTGGATTTCGAAGCATCGAAGCCCAAGGCGGGCATACTGGTCCGGGTCGACTTCCCGGATCCGGAACCCCAGGCGCCTGATACGAGCGAAGTCACCATACCCCCCTCCCCTGTCCAAATCGAGGAATCGGCCCTGCAGTCCGCTCCGGCCGCCAAGGCTTCGGACACGATAATATTCAGATCGCCCAGAGGCCCCCATCCTTTCGTGGTACAAGTCAGCTTCCGCGCCAATTCCCTCTTCAGGCACGAGGCGGACAGGAAGGAATGGGTGGAAAAATACTATTCCAAGGGAGAAAGCCTGAGCATCAATGTCTCCTCCGCCCTCACCGTCTGGAGTTCCAACGCCCAGTCGGCCAAGCTGAGTTTCCAGGCATCGGGGGCGAAGCAATTCGACCTTGAGCTCGGTGGCCCGGGGGAAGTGGCGGTGAAGCGCATTTCCTGGCTCAGGAGCGAAGGCACCTGGGTGCTCGCAGCCTCCACCCTTGACTGAGGTTTTCGCGTGAAATTCTACATAGACCAGTACGGTTGCGCCAAAAACCAAGTGGATGGCGAGGAGATCCTCGCCCGGCTGGAGGCGGAAGGTCACAGCTACGTGTCCAGCTTGGGCGAGGCGGACGTGATCATCGTCAATACCTGCGGATTCGTCGAAGACGCCAAGAAGGAGTCCATAGGAGCGATCCTCGCCGCCAAGCAGGCCAATCCGGACAAGAAAATCCTCGTCGCCGGCTGCCTGGCCCAGCGGTACGCCGACGCCCTTCTCTCGGACATGGAAGAGGTGGACGGCGTGTTCGGAAACGCCGACCTGGGCATGGTGGGCGAAGCGTTCCGGCGCCTTCAGGAAGGGGAAAGGGCCAGCTTGGCCTCTCCCCAGCCTTCGGCCATAGAGGCGCCCTACTACCCAAGGACGAGGAGATTCGACTTCCCGGGCTCGGCCTATGTGAAGATAACCGAGGGATGCGACAACCTCTGTTCCTACTGCGCCATTCCTCTCATCAGGGGCAGGCTCCGCTCCCGCGCTGCGGAGGACATCGTCCAGGAATGCAAGAGCCTCCTCTCCCAAGGGACGAGGGAAATCATCCTCATCGGCCAGGACCTGGGTTCCTACGGCAACGACAGGCGCAGGGCGGGAGTCGCCGCCTTCAAGGGCTCAGGTCTGGCCTTCCTGATGGACGCCATCCTTGCCCTGGACTACGATTTCAGGCTTCGGATCCTCTACATACACCCCGACCATTTTCCCTTGGACATACTCCCCATCATGGCCAAGGACCATCGCGCCCTGCCTTACCTCGACATTCCCTTCCAGCACGCTTCGGAAAGGCTGCTCTCTTCCATGAACCGCCGCGGATCCGCGGAACGCTACCTTTCATTGCTGGAGGAAATCCGCTCGGTCCTTCCCGAGGTCATGCTCAGATCCACCTTCCTTGTTGGCTTCCCCGGTGAAAGCGAGGAGGATTTCGAAATCCTCCTGGATTTCCAGCAAAAAGCCCGGCTGGACTGGCTTGGCGCCTTCTCCTATTCCCGGGAGGAGGGCACCAAGGCCTATGCCATGAAGGGCCGGGTGGCCAAGAAGCTCGCCAAGGGCAGGAAGGAAAAGGTCGAGGCCGCCCAGCTTCCCATCACCTGCGCCCGGTTGGGGCGGTTCGTGGGGAACAAGGCGGATATCCTCATCGAGGAGGTCGTGGAAGGCTCCGAGCTCTCCCTTGGCAGGGGATGGATGCAGGCCCCGGACATAGACGGCCTTACGGTGGTCCACGGGGTCCATGCGCCGGGAAGCCTCGTGCCCTGCGAGATCATCAAGGTGAACGGCGTCGATCTGGAAGCCCGTCCTCTGGAAACCCGATGATGGCACCTGGAACTGGCGTCCTTCCTCCCTATCTTTCCCAACTCAATCCGGAGCAGCTCGAGGCGGTCCTCCACAAAGGTTCGCCCCTACTGATCCTCGCGGGAGCAGGCACAGGCAAGACAAAGGTGATCACCACCAAGATCGCCTACCTGGCCCGGGAGCTCGGATATTCCCCGGAGTCGATCCTCGCCGTGACCTTTACCAACAAGGCGGCGAGGGAAATGCGCGAACGCGCCGCCAGGATCGAACCGGCCTGCGAGAGGGCCATGATCCGCACCTTCCATTCCTTCGGCTCATGGTTCCTTCGCCGGAATTGCAAGTCCCTGGGCTTGGATTCCAACTTCGTCATCTACGACGACGCCGATTCCGCGGAATTGGTGCGGGCCGCGGTTCCTTCCCTTCCGCGCCAGGAATGCTCGCGCTACGCCTCCCTCATAGCCCGGGCGAAGGATTATGGGCTTGACCACGATTCGCCAAGCCTCGGGCTCCTCTCCCACGACGAAGACCTGAGGAGGATCTACGCCTCCTACGAGGAGCGGCTGAGGAACACGGGGAACGTTGACTTCGGAGACCTCATCTCCCTTCCCTCAAGGATACTGGACCAGGACGAGGCCGTGGCCCGGAGGACCAGGCAACGCTTCCAGGTGATCCTCGTCGACGAGTACCAGGATTCCAACGTCGCCCAATTCGAGCTCTTAAAGCGGCTTGCGGGGCCTGGAACCTACATCTGCGTCGTAGGCGACGACGACCAATCGATCTATCGCTTCCGCGGGGCGGAGGTCAAGAACATCCTCGGCTTCTCGAAGACCTTCCCCGGAACCCAGACCATCAGGCTCGAGAGGAACTACCGATCCTACCAGACCATCCTGGACATAGCCGGCGAGAGCGTGCGCCACAATCCCAACCGCCTTGGCAAGACCTTGAGGGCGACCCGGCCGGGGGGGCATAAGCCCTTGGTGGCCATCCTGGACGACCAAGAGCAGGAGGTCGAATACTGCGCGTCCATCATACGGCGCCACATCCGCGAAGGCGGCCGGCATTCGGACATCGCCATCCTCTACAGGACCAACGCCCAATCCCTGGGCTTTGAAAAGAGCTTTCCCCGCAAGGGCATACCCTACACCCTGGTAGGCGCCTTGCGGTTCTATGAAAGGGAAGAGGTGAAGGACCTCTTGGCCTACCTTTCCCTGGCCGTAAATCCACGGGACGAAATCGCCTTCCGGCGGATCATCAACAAGCCAACCCGAGGGCTGGGGGACAGTTCTCTGGAGAATATCCTTTCATCCACCTCCGGGGGCAGACTCAACCTTCTGGAGGCCTGCGCCGAGAGCCTGCCACTCATGAAGGGCAAGGCTACCGCGGGATTGGCGAAGTTCCTTTCCCTCATGGAGAGGAGCAAGGCAAGCCTGGCCCAAGCCCCCTCCTCCTCCACCCTCTCAGTCCTCCTCGACACCCTTCTCTCCGAATCAGGCCTGGTGGAGTTCCATAAATCCAAGGACGACATTGCGGGAACCCAGAAATTGGCGAACTTGGAGGAGCTCGTGAGCTCCGCCTCCCTGTATCCCTTGAGCGGTGAAGGCCTTTTGGATTTCCTGGAGACCATAGAACTGGACAGAAGCCTTCAGTCGAAGGATGGCGAGGGCGCCGCCGACGCGGTCACCCTGATTACCATGCACAACACCAAGGGCTTGGAATTCCCCATCGTGGTGGTGACGGGACTTGAGCAGGGGCTTTTCCCCCGGGACGACGACGAGGGGGAGGAATTGGAGGAGCAACGCAGGCTCTTCTACGTTTCCGCCACCCGTGCGAAGGACATCCTGCATTTCACCGCCTGCCGATGGCGCAGGATACGGGGACGGCTGTTCGAGACGAGGCCTTCGGTGTTCCTGACGGAGATAAATCCTTCGCTCTATGAGTTTTGGAAAGGCAGCAAGATGCTCGCAGGCGGCTACCACCCCCGTTCCTACGCCCCTTCCGGCCCAGGCGCGGCCTCCAAGGCCGCCGAGGGAGGATGGAAGGCCGGACAGATGGCTTACCACGACGAATTCGGCGAGGGTACGGTGGTCAAGGTGAGCGACACGGAAAGCTCGGGTCCCCTTGTGACAGTCCGGTTCGCCTCCGGGAAGACGGCTCAATTTTTCCCAAAGTACACGAAGAAACTGGAGAGGATCAAAGAATGAACATGCCCGGCGCGCACCACGAGGATTCCCTCCTCGCCTATCTCCCCCCCCTCCGCCGCGCCCGCGGGTGGCGTCTTTACGCCGAGGACGGCCGCCGATTCCTGGACCTGTACTGCGACCGCGGAAGGGGGATCCTTGGCGCCAAGGCCGGCGGGCAGGCCAAACTTGCAAAAGCCATGATCGACAGGGGAATGGTGTCGGGCTACCCGAGCCTCTGGGAGGCCAGGCTAAGGAAGGCCTTGAAGACGTGGATTCCGGACTTCGCCGAGGCGCGCTTCTACAGCGGCGAATCCAGGCTCGGGGACCTTGGCCTGCCGGTGCGCGAAGCCTTCGACGATTTCCTTCAGCCCCAGCGTTCTTCCCTCGCCTGGGCCAGGCTTCCCGTGCCTGCGGCCTGGTCCTTCGGGATACTGCTATGCGAAACTTCGACGGAGGCTGAAAGCCTGCCGCCGGAAGACAGGATACCTCCCCTCTGCCTCGCCATGGCCGTCCGCGCCATATCTGACCTGAAGGATTTTTCCGCCTGGTACGCCGAAGGGCATTGGTCGAGCTTCGATCCCTTCGTTTCCCGGCTGTTCACCCGGAAGGGCCCCTGGCTCATCCCCTCCTACGGCGAGGAAGCCCATAAGGACGTATTCCTCGCCGCCCTGTCGATGGGTCTGCTCCTCTCCCCGGATTTCCGAAGGCCTTCCTTGGTGCCCGGAGAGTTCGACCGCGGCGAGGCGGCGCCCCTGGGCAGGATATTGGCCTAGCCTATTCCACCTTGGAATCGGAGTCGAAGACGACCGCTCCGGGTCCAAGGGCCGACATATCAATCTTTTCCCGGATCCCTTGGATTTCCTTCTGGCTCTCGGCGACGGAATCGAAACGGTAGCCCTCGGGACTGGGCTCAGCCTTCGCCCAGGCGGCGAAGCGGTCGATTATCCTCCCCAAGGCCCGGGAATCCTTCGGCTTGGCCTCGTCCACGGAGACGGCGAGGCTTTCCGGACGGAAGGCAGACTCCGAGGCGAGGACATTGCGGTAGGCGATCTTCCTCAGGTTGTCCGTCTTTATCGCCTCGTTTTCCGCGACAAGCCTTGCGGAACGCAGAAGGGGTATGGCGAAGAAAAGGCTTGAAAAGACCAGGGGAGTCACACCCAGCCCCCAACCAAGCAATGGTATAGGGTTGTCCATGCCCAGAAGCTGGAAAAGGTAGGCGCTGGCGGAATACAGGAAGGCGAGGCCTCCCCGGAGAGCCCAGCCTTCGGCGGTCCGTATGTATACCTCCGGCCCCACGCTCAGGGCGCCCCAGAGGAAATAGCCGCCGAAGAGGACGTTGAATCCGTTTATCAGCCTGAAGGTCCAGTCCGCCTTGGGGGAATTGGAGGAAAACTTCTTCGTCCGCTTCAGGAGCACCGTGGAGCCCGCGGTCTCCGGCGTCGTGCCCAGGCGGCTCAAAAGCTTGGGGAAGCTGAAATACACATGCCCCAGGGGGCTCACTTCCGGAATCCCTTCGAACTCAAGCAGATAGGCGTTGATGGCGAGTTCCGCATCCTCCGGTTCGCGTCCCGTGAGGGCCATGAATTCCGCCATGGTCATCACACCCTTGTGGGTTTGGAGGAAGGCCACGACAGCCTTCTTTTCCACCCGCGGCCAATCGCGGTTCGGATCCCCGTCGCCGAAGACATGGGAGAATACGGCCTTGTGCAAGGGATAGCGGTCCTTTTTGGCGGCGAAGCGCCCATGCCTCGCCTCGGGTCCCTTGAATAGCTCGGAGTAGAACCAAATCCGTATGAGGCTGTCGAAGAGCCTGCCTGTAAGCCACAGGCCTCCTAGACCTCCGGAATCGCGGCCTCGGCTGGAACTCCTATTGTTGCCTCCCTGCTGTATGGCTATGGAGGCCACCATGGCGAAGAGGGCCAGGGCGATGAACAGCACGAAGTATCCCACCAGCATGACCATTATCCAGGTCTTGAAGAGAAACTTGCCGGCTTCGGCGGCGCCCTTCCTGGCAATACCGAGGAAGCGCTTCAAGCCCGGCAGGAAACCCCGGTATCGGCTTTTCATGCCCCGGGGAAAGGAATAGAGGATCTCCCCGCTGGCCGTCACCTTGAGCCTGGCGCCATATTCGTCCGAAACAGCCGGCAGCTCGGCCTCGATCTGGGAAAGGGGAAGCCCCGTGAGCCCCGCCAGGTCCGCGACCGTGGATTCGGCGTTTTTCGCCTTGAAGCCTCTAACGAGAAGTTCCCGGACCTTCGTCTTGTCGTAGTCGTATACCTTCTTGCCTTCTTCCTTCGCCACCTTCGTATCCTTCAATGCGGAACTTTATTTCGACCCCAGGGCCCTCTCGTACACCGCGGCGTATTCCTTGGCGGATTTCTCCCAGGAGAACTCCCGGCCCATGGCCTTGGCCCTCATGGCGCGGATGTGCTCCGGCCTGTTGAACCATGCCCATACCGCCCAACCTATGGTGTTGTACAGCGCCCGCGGAGTCAGGTCGTCGAACATGAATCCTGTGCCTTCTCCCGTCTCCTGGGAGTAATTCTCCACCGTGTCCGCCAAGCCTCCGGTCCTGTGCACCACAGGGAGGGCGCCGTAGCGGAGTGAGTACATCTGATTGAGACCGCAGGGCTCGTAACGGCTGGGCATCAAGAAGAAGTCCGAGCCTGCCTCGATGAGATGGGCGAGCCTCTCGTCGTACCCTATCACGGCCTTGAAATTCGGGTAGAGGGACGAGAGCCGCTTCAGCTCTTCCTCGCACCAGGCTTCCCCGTTTCCAATGACCGCCACCTGGACGTTCATGGTGGCCGCGACCTGCTCCGCGGCGCCGTAGCCCTTGCCGAAGAGCTCTCCTATCCCCTTCTGCTGGGTAAGCCGGGCGACCATGCCGAACAGGGGAGCGGCTGGATTCTCAGCCAAGCCGAAGCGCTTTTGCAATTCCCGCTTGCAGATCGCCTTGCCTGACAAGTCCGAAGCATCGTAGCGGGCGGGAAGCAGGGGATCCTTGGCGGGATCCCAGATCTCCGTATCCACTCCGTTGAGGATGCCCACCAAATCCCTGCTCCTGGCCCTCAGGAGCCCGTCCAGGCCAAAACCAAAGGCCGGGGTCTGGATTTCCCGGGCGTAGGTTGGAGAGACGGTGGTCAGGGCGTCGGCGCAGGTAAGCCCGGCCTTGAGAAGATTCACGGCATCGTGGCACTCGAATCCCGCATTATGGAACAGGTTCCAATCCAAGCCGAAAAATTCGAAGTAGTCCTTGGAATAGAGGCCTTGGTAGCCCAGGTTGTGGATGCTGAGGACGGAGGCGCAGGCCTTGAAATCCCCAAGGTCCGGGGCGTGCCTGGCGTAGACCGGAACGAGGGCGCTCGGCCAGTCGTGGGAATGCAGGATGTCGGGCATCCAGCCCAGGAAGCGGCAAAGCTGGAATGCCGCCTTGGACAGGAGGGCGAAACGTTCTGGATTGTCCTCGTATTCCTTCTGGCTTGTGTCGCCGTAAACGCCGTTCCTTCCAAAATAACCCTCGTGGTCGAGGAAATAGACAGGCACTTCCGACCTTGGCAGGACGGAAGCATACAGCTTGGTCCAAAATTCTCCCTTTCCTAAGGGCACGCCCATGGGAGAGTCCAGGGGGGAGAGGGTTTCCCGAGGCACCATGTAGTACCGGGGAAGGAGAATCCTCACGTCATGGCCCAGCCTCGCCAGGGCGAGGGAGAGGGCGCTCACCGCGTCGCCCAGGCCGCCGGACTTGGCGAAGGGCACAGCCTCGCTGGAAACCATTAGAATTTTCACCGCCGATCCTCCGGGACAAGTATACCGATAGGCCGTTCCATCCGCAATCGCATGGGCGGAGTGAAGCGAATCCTCCTTTTCAGGGCGTATGTAGGACGGAGGTTGCCTATGAAAAACAATATTCGGCGGATTCGAAGGTTACTATCATTTTCGGCATGCAGGGCGGCGCTCGCCGTCCTGCCGCTTTGCCTCGCCTTGGGATGCGCGGGAATCCTGGGCGCGGGGCGTTCGACCCTGTCCCTCGTCATGGCCATGGATCCCTTCTTCTCCATTGGAAAGGATCTCCTCGCCGTCCAGGAAGGGTCGAGGACCATAGGGCCTAGCTCCTCCTGGCTGCCCGTCCGGTATATCGTCTCGGGCGAAGGTCCGGGAGGAGAGACATTCAGCCTTGAAAGCACTGCCCTGAACGCCCAAGCCCGGCTGGCGCCGGGAGACTGGCATGTGGAGATTTCCGGATTCTCGGCCACGGGGACCGAAGTGGCCGAAGGATTCCTGGACTGCTCCCTCCTTCCCAACAAGCGGGTGGATCTCACCGCCACCCTCTATCCCCTGCAGGGTTCGGGCCAAGCGGAGATCCATGTCCAATATTCCTCTCCCGTGGGAGAGGGTTCCAGGATAAAAGGAAGCCTCGATTTCCTGGGTCTTCCGGGCCAGCCGGCGGGAACCGTCCCAGCCCCAGTGGCCTTCGACTATCCTTCCGTCCAGGCGGACATAGTCTTGGCAGGCGTTCCCTCGGGCTACCATAGGCTCTCCCTCTGGGCCGAGGATTCGGAAGGTTCCAGGATCGGGGGCCTTGTGGATTCTGTCCTGGTGGTCAAGGACCTTGTCTCAAGCGGAACCTACACAATCGCGATCGGCGCCCCTGAAGCGAATTTCGCAGGCTTCCTCTATCCCTTCGATCCCCTTCCCTCGCCCAAACTATCCGTCCGCCTCACCGCCCCAGCCACCCATCCTCCCCGTCCCGCCGCCTATCCGACCTATCTTCCCGTCCAAGGGGAATCCACGCAGCAAGGCTGGCATCTCTTCGGAAACTACGAATTGGAAGCCAGGGGATTGGCGGACCCGGATATCCTGGGCCAGGGTTGGTTCACATCGCCCTATCTTACGGATTTGGAAACCGCCGCCTTCGCGACCTTGAGCTTTTTCCAGTCCTCCCTTTTGGACTGGAGGGCATGCGCCGGAACGATCGGCATGGATCTTCTCCAAGGCAACGACGCAAGCCCATATGGGTGGAAGGCCTCCTACGACTACCGCTCCGCCTCCGGTCCTTCCTTCCACGCCTATGGCTCCGCCGACCAGGGCACGGGATTGCCGTATCAAGTGAGGGCCCTGGCCGTATCAGCCTCCGGCGTGGTGGCCGCCTCCGGCCTGGACGAGGACGGAGCCGTGCATGTCTTCGGTTCCTGCGGCGCGGCTTCGGTGGATACCGTGATTGGCCCCATACCCATAGGCGACCACGTCTCCTGGGTTCGGCTGTGGAGGGACAAGCTCAAGGTGGGAGGAACAGCCAAGTCCGCCGACCGCCTTGGTCTTTCCCCGGACGGGAAATGGCTCGCCGCTGCTTCCTCTGCATCGAATTGGCTTAAGATTTACAGGCTCGGCGAAAGGGCGGCCCCCGAGGCCAGCTTCGAGTTCACCAGCGCCTCTCCCAACCTGGGGGAAATGCAATATATCAAAGCCATCGGGTTTTCTCCTGACAGTTCCATCCTCTACCTCGCGTCCAATACATCGAAGCATTTGATAGCCTTCGATGTCTCGGGAGACGCGCCGGCCTTCAAGGCCAAGCTCCAGCTCTCAGCCGCCGCGGAATCCATCACCATCGAAGACCTGAAGGTCCTGGGAGACGGCGCCGTCGCCGTGACGGCAAAAGGCACCTCCCAGGTATTCCTTGCCGCCTTCGCGGGAACCGATCTTGTCCTAGCCCAGACCTTGGACAAGGCCGGGGTAGGCTCGGCCTTGGACGCACCGACCTCCGTAGCAGTGTCCCAGGACGGAAACGCCTTCTTCGTCCTGAGCGACGATTCGAGGATATTGGGATTCGTAAAAGGCCAGGATTCCTTGTACGGCCTTCATTTTTCCTACCCCCTGCCCTCTCCCATAGCCTCGGCCAAGACCCTGTGCTCATTCTATGATCCCGCCATGGGCGGCTCCGAAGGGCTTTTCACCGCCGGAGGAAGCTGCGCGGGCTTCTTCGTCCTGGGGCCGGAAAAAACCATCCAATCCTTCGCCTCCCTGGCCCCGCACCCTTCATTCGACGACGGCATCCAAAATTCCCAAGTTTCGGCTTCCCTTGAGGGGGACATCATCCTAGGAGGAGGAGCCTCGGGAGTGCTTTCCGTCTTCGGCATGTTCTGATGCCTTCACGAACGCTCCGGGGCAGTGCCGCAAAGCCCTGGAGCGGCTTCCTTTTCTCCGCTTTCAGCGTTATCCTGATCCGGAGGATATTCAAAGACTGAAGGCGAGGCGATTCCATGTACAAGCTCGAAGACTTCACTCTGGCCGAGATGCTCGAAAAAAGCGCCTCGCGCTACGGGTCCCTCCCCGCCCTTGAGATGGTGGGCGGGCGGAGATTTTCCTACGCCGAGGCAGCCCAGGGGGCGGGCAAGGCGGCCAAGGCCCTGGGAGCGGCTGGCATAGGCAAGGGCGACAAGGTCGCCCTCATTTCGGAGAACTCCCCTTGGTGGGCCATGGCGTACTTGGGCATCATTCTCTCGGGAGCCACTGCGGTCCCCATCCTCATCGATTTCACCGGAGAGCAGATGGGGAACATAATCCTCCATTCCGAAGCCTCCGCCGCCATCTGCTCGGAGAAAATGTCCCAAAAGCTCAGGAGTATGAGCCTCGGCGTCAAATTCTTCGATGTGGTGGACATGGCCGAGCGGGACGGAGCTTCCTGGGCGAAGATCACTTCTCAAGAGGCCTCGCTCCCCGGAGGCTCCCGCCCCCAAGGGAAGGTCCAAAGCGACGATGTGGCCATGATCGTCTACACCTCGGGAACCACAGGCCTCTCCAAGGGGGTCATGCTCACCCACAGGAACATCCTCTCCAACGCCGAAGCCTGCAAGTCCATAATCGTCCTACGGCGGACCGACCGGCTCCTTTCGATCCTGCCCCTGGCTCACACCTACGAATTCACCATAGGCTTCGTGATTCCCTTCCTGGCTGGCTCGCACATCCACTACCTGGACAGGCCTCCCTCGGCCACGGTCCTTCTGCCCGCCCTCAAGGCGGTTCGGCCCACCATCATGCTGTCCGTGCCCTTGGTGATCGAGAAGATATACCGTTCCAGCATCAAGCCTACCCTGGAAGGCATGAAGCTGTACGCCAATCCTTTGTTCAAGCCTCTCTTGGTCCGCTTCGCCGGCATCAAGCTCAAGAAAACCTTCGGAGGCCGCCTCCGCTTCTTCGGGGTAGGAGGCGCCCCCCTCGCCGCGGATGTCGAAGCCTTTCTCCTCAAAGCACGCTTCCCCTACGCCATAGGCTACGGCTTGACCGAAACCGCCCCGCTCCTGGCGGGCTGCCCTCCCTTCAGGACAACCCTGCGCTCCACGGGCCCCGCCCTCAAGGGGGTGGAACTTCGCATCGCCGATGCAAAGCCCGAAACCGGCGAAGGCGAGATACAGGCCCGGGGAGACAATGTTTTCAAGGGCTATTTCAAGAACCCCGAAAAGACCGCCGAATGCTTCACCGACGACGGGTGGTTCAGGACCGGGGACTTGGGTTTCATCGACGAAAAGGCAAGGGTGTTCGTCCGCGGGAGGATCAAGACGATGATCCTCGGAGCATCGGGCGAGAATATCTATCCCGAGGAAGTAGAGGCGGTGATCAACCAATCGCCCTACGTGGCCGAGTCCCTGGTGGTGGAAGGCGAAGGGGGGCTGACCGCCTTCGTCTACCTCAAGAGCGAGGTTTTGGAGAACCTGGAATCAAGGATCAGGGACGGAATCGACGCCGCGGGCGAACTCTCGGGAAAGATGGGGGCTGCGATCGCCAACGCCGAGAAGTCCGTGACCGCATCCCTGGGCCATGCCCTGGAAGACGCGGAGAAGGCGGCGGGCAGGCTCCTGGAATCCATCCGGAAGGAGGCGAACGAAAAGTTGTCATCCTTCTCGAAGATCCGCTCCATAAGGCTCCAGAAGAACCCCTTCGAAAAGACCCCGACCCAGAAGATAAAGCGGTTCCTCTACGCCAAGGGAGGAGAGCAGGCGAAAAAGGATTGACCGAGGGATTCCCCTATTTCTCCGCCTTCATCCTGTGGACCTTCAGGGCGACGAAGGTTGAGGCGAGCCCCAGCAAGGCTGTGATCTTCAACACAAAGCTCAAGGCCGCGCCTGCGTACAAGGTGCTCAAGGCCGCCAAGGCGAGGATGATGTTGATGCCATAGACGATGGCGATCGCCTTCGTCGTGCTTTTCACCTTGTCCAGAAGCACATGGTGGAAATGGTTCTTGTCCGCGGAAAAGAAGGGCTTTCCCGCCGCCTTGCGACGGTACATGGCCATGAGGGTGTCCAAGATAGGAATTGAAAGGGTGGTTGCGGCGGATATGAGGCCTATTTCCGCGCCCGTGTCCCGCTGCCCCAAAAGGGGGAGCATGGCCAAGGAAAACCCCAGGAACAGGCTGCCTGAGTCTCCCATGAAAACCTTAGCCGGAGGCAGGTTGAAGATAAGGAAACCAAGGACCGCTCCCGATATGGCCAGGCAGATCTCCGCCGGCAGGACCAGCCCCTTGGCCCAGAAAAATATTCCGAAGGTGGATGCCGCTATGAAGCTGATGCCACCCGCCAGGCCGTCAAGGCCGTCGATGAGATTCACGGCGTTTGTTATTCCGATGATCCAAAGCAGGGTTATGGGGTAGGAAAAGTAGCCCAAGTGGAAGAGCCCGTCGCCCCAGGGCACCATGATCACCCGGAATCTGAACCCGAAGGCCATGAGAAGCAAGGCTGCTCCTATCTGCACCAGGAACTTGTACATCGCCCGAAGGTCGAAGAGGTCGTCCATGAGCCCGAGGATGAACATGATGCCGCCGGATAGGAGGATGGGCCAGATTTCTATGTGGTCGTTGAGTTCGTCGTAAAGCGGCCCCTGCAGGGAAAGCAGGACGAAGGATGTGAGGAGGAAGGCCACGGCGATGCCTACGCCTCCAAGCCTAGGGATCTTGCCGTTGTGGACCTTGCGGTCGTTGATCGTGTCGTACAGGCCCCTGCTGTGGGCGAACTGGGTCACAGAGGGGACGAGGGCCGCCGCGAAGGCGGCGGATAGCAACAGGGCGACAATGGGCATCTTCCCTCCACAAATTTTGCAATCGTTTGAAGTAGATCATAAAACATCGGCCGGGTAAAGTTCCATTTTCCGGCGCCATGCGAGCCGCCTGCTAAGGAAAAGCCAAAGCAGGCGGCGACAGGGTCAAGGACGGTAGCAGAGAATGGGACAGCGCGCCGCGGCGACCTCGTCCAGCCTTCCCACCGGCGTGGTGGAAGGCGCGGCATGGAGAAGTTCAGGCTTTTCCCTCGCCTCCTGGGCAATGGACGTCATGGCCTCCACGAAGGAATCCAGGACCGCCTTGCTCTCCGTCTCCGTAGGCTCGATCATGAGAGCCTCGGGAACGATGAGGGGGAAGTAGATGGTAGGGGGATGGAAGCCATAGTCTATGAGGCGCTTGGCGATGTCCAAGGTGCGGATGCCCGGCGCTATGTTCCCCATGGCGACGAACTCGTGCATGCAGGCTTTCTTGTACTTGAGCGGATAATGGCGCTCCAGCCTCGCCCTGAGGTAGTTGGCGTTCAGGACCGAGTTTTCGGCCACACGCCTGAGCCCGTCCCGGCCGAGCATAAGGATGTAGGCGTAGGCTCTGACAAGGACGCCGAAGTTGCCGTAGAAAGCCTTGAGGCGCCCTATGCTGCGGGAAGGCATGGCGAGGGCGTACTTCCTGCCCTTCTTGACCGCCACCGGCCCGGGGAGGAAGTCCGCCAGCTTGGAAACCACGGCCACCATGCCCGATCCCGGTCCCCCGCCTCCGTGGGGGGTGGAAAAGGTCTTGTGCAGGTTGAAGTGCATGACATCGATGCCGCTCTTACCGGGCTTGAAGACGCCTGTGAGGGCGTTCATGTTGGCTCCGTCGCCGTAGACAAGGCCCCCCGCCTCGTGGACCATCCTGGCGATCCTGGAGATGTTCCTTTCGAACAATCCCAAGGTATTGGG
>JBFLXC010000009.1:0-37274 GCA_040757435.1 Spirochaetota bacterium
CGCGGCGCTATGCCGGCTTTTCTCGCTCGCCGCCAAGGGCGGCGAGGCTTCAGGCGACCTCGTCGCCTTGGATTATGCGGGCAGGAGGCCCCTGGACGCAAGGTCCTTGGCCACATCGGCCAGGCCCTGCTTCTCAAGGCCCGCCTTGGTGGGGGCCCCGGTCTTCTCGTCCCAGCCGAACTGCTTGTACACCATGGTGAGGCCGAGCTGCATGTCCTGTTCCTCCATGGCGATGGTGCCGGGAGTGAACTGCTTCATGTAGCTGCCGTCCTTGGCCTTCTCCTGGGCGGTGACCCACTTGGTGGTCTGGTCGTGTTGCTTGCGCATGTCGAAGGTGCCCATCTGGCGAACCGTTATCGCCCTGAAGAGGGTGAAGCAGCGGGCCGCCGCTTCGTCCAGTTCGGCCTCGCTCATCTTGATTCCCGTGGCGAGGGAGTAGAACTGGGCTTCCAGGCTGGTGTCGCCCCGGTACTTCCTCTCCTTCAGGGGGCTCACGGACATGGGCCACATCCAGTTGCACACCGTGAGCGAGTTGTGGAGCAAAGACCTGTCCAGTGCCCATTTCACGAAACGGGCCTTGTACTCGTTCATGGGGGTGTAGTTCGAGGGGGCGTCGAAGGCGTCGGGGGATCCGAAGATCTCGCCGGCAATCTCCTTCTGAAGGGCCAAGGGGAGCTTGGAGCCGATGTAGTTCATGTGGGAGTGGTTCTGGGCGTCCCTGTTGGAGAAGCAGGAGATGAGGGCGCCGACCTGGGCTCCGGCCTCGTTGGAATGGTGGACGGGGAAGCCGCCCCTGGTCCAAAGCTTGTTGTCCTTGTCGTTCCAGTAGTCGTCCCCGAGGTTCCAGCGCTGGGCGATCCAATAGGATCCGTCGGCGATGTGGGAGAACTCGCCCTTCTTGTTGGAAACCCTGTCGTAGAAGTCGAAGTAGAAGGCCGGGTCTCCATTGAGGAGCTTGTCCCAGGGTATGGAGGCGTATTCCTCGGCGGAAAGCACGCGCTTGAAGACGCCCTTGTTGAAGCAGTAGGCCATGTCGCGGCCGATCTGGGCGTAGTTGCACCAGACTCCGTAGTCGTCGGCGAGCTTTGTGCCCACGGCGTTGGCGATCACCCTGGTTTCTTCGGCGGTGGTGCCGGCCAGTGGCTTGTAGCCCTTGAACATGACGCCCCTGGGGCCCGACCAGCCCACGCAGGTGTTGGCCACGTAGGGATCCATCCCGTAGCGCTCAAGCTCGGGCACTTTCAGCTGGGCGTGGCAGCGGATGGGGCAGTGGGAGCATCCGCCCATTCGGACGGTGTATTTCTCCGCCGCGGGGCCGAGATCGAAAATCGCCTTCTGGGTCCTGTAGCCCACGGACTGCATGTCGTGGGGATCGCACTCTCCGGTTTCCACGGGGGGATTGGCGGCTCCCCAGAAAAGACCCTTCCTGCCCGTCCAGCGGGAGGATTTGTCGCTGAACTCGGCCCAGGGCTGGGGATGGGAGGGGACTACCATCTGGTTGTTCGCGCCGATGATGCTCATCATGTACTTGTCCAGCTCCATCCAGGCCTTGGGGTCGGCGGCGATCTTCACCGATCCGGTGCCGATGACGCCGATGGCCTTGAGATTCTTGGAGCCCATGACGCCGCCGTGGCCGCCGGCGGAGTGGGAGCTCCCGGTGCGGATCACCGAGAGGTTGACCATGTTCTCGCCCGCCTGGCCGATGGCCGCCACCTGCGCCTGGCTTCCCATGAAGGAGGTCACCATGGCCTGGGTGTCGAAGATCCCCTTGCCCCACATCCAGCGGGCGTCCTCGATCTTGACCTTGCCGTCCTCGATCCTGAGCCAGACCGGGGAGGTTGCCTTGCCCTCGATGACGATCATGTCCCATCCCGCGTACTTGAGCTCCGTGGCGAAGTAGCCGCCCATGTGGGAGCTGGAGACGCCGTAGAAGGGGCTTGAGGGCAGGAGGGAGGTTATGTTGGTCCTTCCGGAGCAGGGAACTCCGGTCCCGCAGAGGGGTCCGGTGCCGAAGATGAGCTTGTTCGCGGGTTCGTAGGGCTTGGTGCCCGGGGCTACCTCGTCCCACATGATCTTCATGGCGATGCCTTCGCCGCCGATGAAGTCCTTGTACTTCAGGGTGTCGTCTGTGGAAATCTTTCCCGTGCTCAGGTCCACCCTCAATATTTTTCCGGTATATCCGAATGCTTGCATGGCTTCCTCCGTATGGGCTTAGGCGCTGGCGCCGGACGTGGCGCTCGCGCCGGAAGTGGCGTCCGAGCCCCAGAGAATCTTTTCGGCCTCGGCGTAGGTCATGAACTTGATCGCGCCGGTGGGACAGGCCTTGGCGCAGGTGGGGCTACCCTCGCAGGTGGTGCACTTGGTGGATTTGTCTGTGTCCTTGTCCACCGTGGGCATGTGCCAGGGGCAGGCTTCGGTGCAGACGCCGCAGCCCACGCATTTCTTGAGGTTCACCAGGCGGGCGCCTGTGACCTTGTCGGCGTAGATCGCGCCCTGGGGGCACTGCTCGGCGCACTTGGGATGGGAGCACTGGCGGCAGGTTTCGGCTTCGATCCTGAAGTTGCCCAGCTGTCCGGCGCCCACGGCGTAGGCGGAAGTCACGCCCGCGACTCCGTAGTTCTGGTTGCGGCTGACCTTGATCCTGGAAAGGTAGGCCGAGGCCTTGCCGTCGTTGCGGACCGTGCAGGCCCACTCGCAGCGCTTGCAGGCCACGCAGACGTTGGGATCGTGGACGATGACCCCTTCCGCCGTCTTCAGGACCTTCACGGTCCTTCCGTCCTTGGTCTGGGCCGTGGTGGCGCAGCCGAAGGTGAGGGCCACGAAGGTCCCCGCGAGGCCGATGCCCGCCACGCGCAGGAAATCGCGCCGCGAGGTCTCTTTTTCCAAGAGATTTTCTCGCTTTTCCTTGTTTTCGCTCATTGCCTTCCCTCCATGCGTCTGGATGGATACGATCCGCCAGAAGGCCGCGGGACCCCAGGGAAGCAGTTTCCTTGGGCCATGCGGGTCTCCTGGATGGAACGCGTCTCCTTTCCAATGCCGGAAGGCGGGAGGAATGCCGGTTTCCCGTACACCCTTTAAGTCTCGACGACGCCGAAACCCAAGACCGCCTGCCATGGCTCCCGGGGGGCGGGGGCTTTAGGATCCAGCGGTTCGGAGGACGGAGGACCCGCTGTTGGCGGGCTTCTCGAGTCGGAGGGTAGCACGGGTGGTAGGATGGGTCAAGATATTCTGAATAAAAATTTATATATAAATTCTAAAATATATATTCTTATCGATCGATCGCCGGCCTTTCGGCTCATCGGCCGCGGCGGGGCCTGAGGATGTAGAAGTCGAACTTCAGGAGGGAAAAGGAAACCGACAGGGTCTTCGCCTTGGGATCGGCCAAAACGCTTAGGGAGAAGAACCTGTCCCGCCGCCCGTAGTAGGGATTTCCCAGGGCGAGGGGCGTGAATCGCCCGAACCAGAGGAAGTCCGGCTTTGGCGGTCCGGACCAAGGGTCTTCGATCCTCGCCGCCGCCCCAAGGTCGAGGATTCCGTTCGCGTAGATGCCGGGAAGGCCTTCCTCCCCGAGCCTGTCCCCGTAAAGCGAGATTCCAAGGTGGGATTCGAGGAGGAGTTCCTCCAGGGGAGAGGGTGTGATCCGCGCGATAGCCGCCGCGCCGATCTCTAGCCGCTTGCCCAGGCCCAGGGTCGCCCCCATGTCGATGAAGGCCCCGGGCTTGGCGTCCGCGGGGCGGCTCCAGGTCCCCAGGCTCAAGGAAAGGTCCTGGGCCGCCGGGGCGGCGGGCGGCAAAAGGGCGCAGAGGATGATGAGGAACAAGGCGGGCGGGGCTCGTCTCATTTGTTATTCCTCCTCCGGGGATAATAGGAGAACTCAAGGATCCCCAATCCCCAGCCCCGGTCCTTGAAATCCCCGTCCCGCAGAAGGCAGAGGGAGAGGAAGGAGATGTTCCCCCAGCCTGCGTAGAGCCGGAAGGGAGAAAGGGAAGCCTCGAGGAGGAAATCTCCGGGTTCCTGGAAGGGGAAGAGGATGGAGGCGCCGACGGAAGGCAGCCAATGGGTCCTGCGGGGGGACAGCCATTCAAGGATGTGGCGCTTCGCGGCGAAGGGCCGTATCTCGATCCCAAGACCAGCCGCGCCACCCGCGGGATCGAAGGGGGAATAGGGCAGGGTCCCGCGCAGGAAGATGGAGATCCCCGCTTCTCCCCGGCTTAGGTCGATTCCCGCCTTCGCGCCTCCGTATTCCCCCAGGGGAAGGGCGGGGCTGGAGTAGGTCTCCATGGAGAGGGAATAGAAAAAGGAAGGTTCGCCGTAAAGGGGGGCGCAGGCCAGGGCCGCGGCGAAAAGCAGGACGACGGATTTCACTCCCTCAGCCTCCTATGATCATGGACAGCCAGCCCAGGAAATTCTTGAAGGTCCTGTGGCCCAGGGCTTCCTCCCTGGACATGGGCCGGGCGTGCGCCAGGAGGGTCTTGAGGTTTTCCGCCGCCGCCCTGCCCACGTCGGGGTTGGCGCTCACCAAGGCCAGCTCCCTGGAGAGGTATTGGGTCCTGAAATTGTAGTTCGGGCTTCCGAAGGCGGCGATCGCCCCGTCGGCCAGGATCAGCTTGTAATGGAGGAAGCTCTTGTCCGGCGCGTCGAAGACATAGATCTTCGCTCCGGCGTCCATGAGCTCAGCGGCCCGGTAGTTCGCCGCATCCTCGTAGACCGTCCTGAAGGAGTTGGTGGAGAGGACGAGGTTGACTTCCACCCCCCGGCCGGCGGCCCTCCGTATCTTCGCGATGAGCTCGGCGGTGGGGAAGGCGTAGGCCTGGACCATCCAGATTTCCCGTCGAGCCAGGTCGAAGAAGGAGTCGAAGAGCACGTTCATCGAGGACGGCCTTCCCGGCTCGTGGTCGAAGAGCCAGACGCCCTCCGCGGCGCCCTCCGCGGCGCCCTCCACCGGGCTTCCCTTATTTCCGGCGGGAATCTCGAAATCCTCAAGTTCCACGCGGTCCGGGGAATTGTCGTTCCAGGTCCGGCAGAAGGATTCCACCATGGGCCTCAAGACTTCCTCACCCTCCAGCTCCACGAAGGCGTCGATGTTGTGCATCTCCCCCTGGGGTGCCAGGGAGTAGTAGTTGAGGTTCATGCCGCCGAAGGCAAGGCGCCTGCCGTCCACGATCCAGAATTTCCTATGGTCCCTGTCCAGGAGGGAGCCGAGGGCGAAGAGCTTGGTTCCCTGGATCGGGTTGTACTCGGCTATGTTCACCAGCCCCTCGGGGAAGGCCGCCAAGGGGGCCGGCCTAAAGGTCTTCTTGTCCGGCATGTAGGTGTGGTAGGTGGAGGAGTCGAACATGATGTAGACCCTGACGCCCTTCCTGGCCTTTTTTTCCAAGGTGGCGAATATATCCTCGTTCACGGGGTGGGAGTTGATGAGAAAGGAGGAGATGAGGATGTAGTCCTCGGCCTGGCCCAGGAATTCGACGGCCCGGCGTCCCCATTCCTCGGTGGTGAAATAGGGGCGAAGGGAGTAGGCATCCCGGGGCAGGATCCCCGCGCGGGCGTAGTAGGCCCGGAAGTCTTCGGCGAGGCTCCCGCCCCGCGCGGCAGGCCGAAGCTCAGCCGCCCGAAGGTCCGCCGGCCTTCCGGTGGCGCAGGAGGCGTATAGCATGGTGATCAATAGAGATATGGCGATATAGGCGGGCTTGCCTCTCTTCCTGGGCGACATCGGGGCGAATACTAGCATAAACTTCCCAGGCCTCCAATCCGGCGTGATTGTATAAAACCGATAATTTTACTAGTTTATTGGTACATTCCCGATAGTGAATATTTCGAAGGAGGAAAACTTATGGATATGCAGTTTTGGTCCGCCCGGCAGAGCGACGCCTGGCGCACGAAGGTGGGACTCGCGGAGATGTTGAAGGGCGGGGTGATCATGGACGTGACCAACGCCGCCCAGGCGAAGATCGCCGAGGAGGCGGGGGCGGCGGCTGTCATGGCCCTCGAGCGGGTTCCCGCGGATATACGCGCCCAGGGCGGCGTGGCCCGGATGTCAGACCCCCGGATGATAAAGGAAATCCAGGACGCGGTTTCCATTCCCGTCATGGCCAAGTGCAGGATAGGACATTTCATGGAGGCGAGGATCCTGGAGGCCCTGGGCATCGATTTCATCGACGAGTCCGAAGTCCTGACCCCCGCGGACACCAAGTACCATGTATTCAAGCATGATTTCACCGCCCCCTTCGTCTGCGGCTGCAAGGACCTTGGCGAGGCGTTAAGGCGCATCGGCGAAGGGGCCGCCATGATCCGCACCAAGGGCGAGCCGGGAACGGGAGATGTCGTCGAGGCGGTCACCCACATGCGCGCCGTGAAGGACGGCATCGCCAGGCTCAGCGTGCTTCCCCTCGAGGAGCTCATGACCGCGGCGAAGGAGCTTGGGGCTCCCTTCGAACTGGTCTACGAGGTGGCGAAGACCGGAAGGCTCCCGGTTCCCAACTTTTCAGCCGGGGGCATAGCCACTCCCGCCGACGCGGCCCTCATGATGCAGCTGGGCGCCGAATCCGTGTTCGTAGGGTCGGGGATATTCAAGTCCGGGGATCCGGTCCGCCGTGCCAAGGCCATAGTCGGCGCGGTGGTGCACTTCAAGGATCCCAAGGCCTTGGCCGAGCTTTCCGAAGATTTGGGCGAGCCAATGGTGGGCATCGGATTGTCCCAGCTTGGAGAAGGGGATAGAATGGCGGGGAGGGGATGGTGAAGGTTGGAGTCCTCGCCCTCCAGGGGGACTACGCGGCCCACGCCCAAGCCCTGGTCGCGGCGGGCGCCGAGCCCGTCGAGGCCAGGCGCCTCGGGGACCTCGAGGGACTGGACGCCCTGGTCATCCCGGGCGGGGAGAGCACCGTGATGGGGCTCCTGCTCCAGCGCTTCGGCCTTCTTGAACCCCTCAAGGACAAGCTCCGGGCGGGAATGCCGGTGTTCGGCACCTGCGCGGGCCTCATCCTCCTGGCCAAGGAGATCGAGGGCAGGGACCAGCCCAGGCTGGGGATCCTGGACGTGGCTGTGCGTAGGAACGCCTACGGCACCCAGATCGACAGCTTCAGGACCCGCCTCGGAACCTCGGTTCCCGGAGTACCCGAAATCGAGGGGATTTTCATCCGGGCTCCCCGCATCATCCGCGCGGGTCCGGGGGTGGAGACCCTGGCCTTCCATGGAGGATTTCCCGTCCTGGTGCGCCAGGGCTTGGTCTTCGGGGCCAGTTTCCATCCCGAGCTTGTCCCGGGAGCGCCGATCCATCGGTGGTTCCTGGAAACGATCCATTCCGAGAGGTAGGCTATGATAACCAAGGAAGTGAAGCGTCCCGCGAAGCCTGAAGACATCAAGGCCCACGCCAAGCGCAGCTTTACAGCCCATGACAAGGCCCTCCTGGCCCGGTACGAGCTGGTGGCGGACGCCATAGCCGCCATGTTCGGCCAAGCCTGCGAGGTGGTGGTCCACTCCTTGGAGGACCTTGGAGAGTCCATCATCAAGATCGTCAACGCCCACGTGACTGGCCGGGTGGAAGGCGCCCCCATAACGGACCTGGGGCTCCACGTCCTCAACGCGGCCTACAAGTCCAAGGAAGACGTGGTGGGTCCCTACTTCTCCAAGTCCACCTCCGGGAAGCCCCTGAAATCCACCACCACGGTGATCCGCAACGACGAAGGCCTCCCCATCGGCTTCCTATGCATAAACTTCGACCTCTCCGTTCCCTTCCACCAGATCCTCCAGGAATTCTCCCCCTCCATGGAGACTCCCCACTCCGGCGAAACCTTCGCCCCGGACGTGACCAACCTGGTCGCCCAGGCCGTGGCGGATGAGATCGAGGCGAATTCCCACATCACCGGCGTTTCTGCCACCGCCAAGAACCGACACATCGTTGCGAACCTGGAGGACAAGGGGATATTCGAGATCAAGGGATCGGTGGAGCTTGTGGCCTCCGAGCTGGGGCTGACCCGGCACACCATCTACAAGTACCTGAGGGAAATGCGACAAGAATAAACGATAGCAAAAGGAGATCGCCATGCCGAAGAAGAGCTTCAACGCCAAGGTGGCCCCCGCCGCCCTGGGACCCTACTCCCACGCAACCCTGGCGGGAGGCTTCGCCTTCCTTTCAGGCCAGCTGGGCCTCGTGCCCTCCACCAACCTCCTTGCGGAGGGCGGAGTGGAGGCCGAAACCCGCCAAGCCCTGGAAAACATCAAGACCATCCTGGCCGAGCTCGGCTCAAGCCCCATGGATGTCGTGAAGGCGACGGTCTTTCTCACGGACATGAAGGATTTCGCCGCCATGAACGCCGTCTACGCGACGACCTTCCCCTCCGAGTGCCCCGCCCGCTCCGCCGTCCAGGTCGCCGCCCTGCCCAAGGGGGCGGTGGTGGAAATTGAGGTCATAGCGGCGGTCGGCCCGGCGGCCAAGTGACCCGCGCCGGTCCCGGCATGACCTACGACTTCGACACCCTCTACGACCGCGGCGCCACGGACAGCCTCAAGTGGGCTGACCGCAAGGCCCGCTGCGGCTCCGGGGACGCGATCCCGCTGTGGGTGGCGGACATGGACTTCGCCTGCCCTCCCGAGGTGGCGAGGGCGGTGCAGGCCCGGGCCGCCCACCCCATCTACGGCTATCCCCTCCGTTCCGAATCCTACTACCAGGCGGTCTGCGCTTGGATGGAGCGGCGGCACGGCTGGAAGATCAAGCCCGAATGGCTGGTCTACGTCCCCGGCGTCGTGCCCGCCCTCAACTTCGCCGTCCACGCCTTCACGCGCCCCGGCGACGGGGTGGTGATCCAGCCCCCGGTCTATTACCCCTTCAGGAAATCCATCCTGGAAAACGGCCGCAGGCTTCTGGAAAATCCCCTGGTCCGCCGGGGCGACAGGTACGAGATGGACCTCCAAGGCCTCAAGAAGGCGGCCGACTCGGGCGCGAAGCTCCTCATCCTCTGCAGTCCCCACAATCCCGTTGGCCGGGTGTGGGAAAAGAGGGAGCTCGAGGACCTGGCCGAGGTCTGCCTGACCCGGGACATCCTCCTCGTATCCGACGAAATCCATTTCGACCTTGTCCTGGGCCGGCAGGAGGGAAGGCGGCACACCTGCGCCGCCTCGATCTCCGAGGAGATCGCCCGAAGGACAATCACGCTCACGGCGCCCAACAAAACCTTCAACATCGCGGGGCTGACCATGGGCAACGCCGTCATTTCCGATCCCCGGCTCAGGGAAGCCTTCAAGGCGGCCGTGGGCGGCTCCGGCATCGAAGTCTCCAACGTGTTCGGCAATGTCGCCGCCGAGGCGGCGTATAGGGAGGGAGAGGCCTGGCTCGACCAGCTCCTTTCCTACATCGAAGGGAACTATCGGTTTTTCGCGGAATTCCTGGCGGAAAAAATTCCCGAGATCCGCGCCCTGCCCCTGGAGGGGACCTACCTCGCCTGGCTGGACTGCACCGGCCTCGGCTTGGACGACGCGGCGCTGAAGCGGTTCTTCTGCCAGGAAGCCAGGCTTTGGCTCGACGACGGTCCCAAGTTCGGCACCGGCGGCTCAGGGTTCATGCGCCTCAACCTCGCGGCGCCCAGGAGCATCCTGGAGGAGAGCGCGAGGCGGCTCGAAAAGGCCGTTTCGGCAAGGAGGAATCGATGAAGGTGGACTATGTGGTGGATGAGGTGGAGCGCTTTTGGCGGATAATCCGGCTCAAGCCATTCAGGAAGACCGAAGGCGTCTCCTTCGATATCGTGCCCATGAAATATCTTCCCAAGATCGACGGGATCGACAGGGTCATCCACAAGAACGGCGCCCTCTCGCCCGGAAGCGTGGGCGACGTGGAGCGCCCCTGGTACCTCCACCCCCACCAGGAAGACAACCTCCTGGTCCTTCAGGGGGTGCGGATGGTGGACATCTATACCCTGGAGCACCGGAGGCTCGAGCATTTCGTCGTGGAGCCCGAGCGGGTCTACCACGAGGACAAGCTCATCTACGACGGTCCGGCAATGCTGGTCTGGCCCACCAACGTCTTCCACCGCATCGTCTCGGGGAAGGACGGCTCGGCGTCGTTGAATTTCGCGGTCCGCCTGCCGGGCTTCGACATCGACACAAACTTCTCGGTCTACGACCTCGACACCGCCACGGGTGAATTCAGGGTCATACGGAAGGGAAGCCTGGACCAGTTCGCCTAAGGGCGCGGAGCATCGGCGCCCGCCCCGGGCGCACCCAGGGCGCTGAAGCCCGAGCCTGCGGAGCCTCAATCCCGGTCGATCATATCCGGCTCGGGAGCCTTGCGTGTCACAAGGACCTTGTCTATCCGGTTGCCGTCCATGTCCACGATTTCGATCTCCAAGCCGTCCCATTCGCAGCGCTCCCCCGCCTTGGGGATGGAACCCATGCAATCCAGGACAAGTCCCGCCACCGTGTCGTAGTCGTGGGTTGAAAACTCGCTCTCGTCCAAGCCCAGGGATTCCGCGAACTCCGCGATTGCCAGGGCTCCGTCCACAAGGTATGAGCCGTCCTCGCGCTGGATGAGGCCGGGTATCTCGGCGGAGTTTCCGGAGGCCAATCCCGAAAGCACGGACTCAAGCAGATCGTCCAGGGTGACCAGCCCCGCCACCCCTCCGTATTCGTCGGCTATGAGGGCGACCTGGGCGGACCTGTGCTTCATGATGGACAGGGCCTTGAGTGCGGAAATCGTCTCGGGGATCAGGACCGGGGCGACCAGGTGGTCCTCCATGCGGCAGCCGGGGTCGCGGGCCAGGGCCGCGAGGGCGGTGCGCACGGGCAGCATGCCCACCACCCTGTCCAAGTCCCCGTCGATCACAGGAAGGTAGGCGAATTCGGCATGGGCCAGCAGTTCTTCCCGGGCGATGGTCCTTGATTCCTGGATGTCGATCGCCACCACCTCGGTCCTGGGGGTCATGAAGGAGGTGACGCGCCGGTCGTCCAGGTCCAAGACCCCTTCCACCATGTCCCTCTCGGAGTGCTCGAAAATGCCGGATTCGGCACCCTGGGCTATGAGGACCTTCACTTCCTCCTCCGTCACCTCGGGGCCCTTCGCCTTGGAGAGGCCTAAGGCGCGCACCACAAGGGAGGTGGTCCAGGAGAGGAAACGGACCAGGGGATCGAAGACCTTGCCCACGAATCCCAGGGGCCTGATGATCATGGCGGCGATGCTCTCGGGCCGCGAAAGGGCAAGGTTCTTGGGAACCAGCTCGCCCAGGACCACGGAGAGAAGGGTCGTGCCGATGACGACGATGGCCACGGAGAGGGAAGAGGCGACGGGGGCGAAGAGGGGAAGCCCGGCGAGCCAGGCGCCCAGGGGCACGGAAAGGGTGGCGCCGCCTATGGCGCCCGTGAGGACCCCTATCAGGGTTATGGCCACTTGGATGGACGACAGGAATTTTCCCGGCTCCTCGGCGGCGCGGAGGGCGAGTCGGTAGTTTTCCTTGCCGCCCTCGGCCTCGGCCCTGAGCCGGGCCTTGCGGGACGACACGATCGCCATTTCGGAGAGGGAGAAGAAGCCATTCAGGAGTATCAATCCTAGGATAAGGAGAAGTTCACCGGCCATGGACAGGCCTCTGGGCTGGGGTCTTGGACGGGCGCCTTGTCGCGGCGCCGCATGGACTGAAGGGATCGGTCTCGGGAGACGGGGGTTCTGCTGTATCGGCGGAAAGTTCGTTCATAGGCAAGAGAATACCAGAAAGAACCAAGCCCGTCGATAGCCGGAAGGCCGGGCCCTGGGATATAATCGGCCCATGTTGAAGCGCCCAACTCCAGCCGCCTTGTCCTTACTGGCCTTTGCGGCGTTCCTCGCCTTCCTGGTCCCCCAGGCGCGGGCCCAGAGCGACGTGGGCGAGGCTTTCCCCGAGGCGGACTCCCTGAGGCTGGTGGACACACCCATCGGGCTCGGGCTTGAGTCCTTCGCCCAGAGGCTTGAGGCGGCGAGGGCCGCGGGCAGGGAACCCCTGGGGCTCGTGCTGGCGGGAGGGTCGGCCAGGGCCTACGCCCACATAGGCGTCCTGGAAGTGCTGGAAGCCTATGGCATTTATCCCGATTTCATCGTGGCCAACTCCATGGGCGCCGTGATAGGCATGCTCTACGCCGCGGGCCTATCCCCCGCCGCCATAGGAGAATTGGTGAGGGAAGTCCCCTCCGAGGCCTACCTCCGCCTCGTCCTCCCTTCCAAGGGAGGGCTTATCAACGGCGACGGCTTCGTGGGAGCCATGGAGAGGATAGTGGGCCGCCTCGACCTTGCCCAGGCGAAAATCCCCATCATCGTCACCGCGGAGGACTTGAAGACCCGGCGACAGGTGGAAATGGCCGAGGGGGACTTCTCCCGGGTCATGGCCACCACCTTCGCCATGCCCGCCATATTCGAGCCCGTGCCCCTGGGCGATTTCCTCCTCATAGACGGGGGGGTGACCAATATAGTCCCCCTTGAGATAGCCTCGCGCTATTCCGCGAACCTCATCGTGTCCACCGCCCTCTACGACAAGGCCATGAGCTTCGACAATCCCCTTTCGGTCATCAACCGCGCCGTGGACATAGGCAAGACAAGGACGGGCATGCGGGGCCTCATCCAGGCCGATCCCATGGTGATCCGCAACGAGGTGGAGGACATCTCCTACATGGAGTTCGCGGCGCCCGGCCGGATCATCGAGGTGGGCAGGAGGAGCGCCCAGGCTGCGGTAGGCTCGATCCTGGCCCGCCTTGGGCCCGAGGGCAAAAGGTCCGGGCCGGGCGCCGAGGTCCTGGAGGCGAGGGCGCGCTACGCCGAATCCATAGGGCGCGACATAGCCCTCCTCAAGGGGGGTGCGTTCCCGGACATGGCGCCTTCCCTGCGGTACCGCCTCGACCTGAAGGGAGCCAACGATTTCGAGAGGGAAGCCCTGGCCTTGGAAGGCCAGGGTTACGCCGGCCTCTCCTTGGCCTGGGCATCTGGCAGGTTCAAGTCTTCCTTGGGTTTCCGCGCCGGCTTGGGGAACGAGGCGGGAAGGGCCTGGGGAATCTTCGCCTCCTTCGCCGCCAATCCCTTCCACACATTCATCGCCGAAGCGGAAGTCCGCCTCTGGGGGGATTTCGGTCCCTGGTCCGCCGCCGTGGACGCGGACAGCCTTGAAATCCTTGGATCGGGGCGCTGGAAAACCGGCGGCTCCCCCTTCTCCCTGGCCTTGGAGACCTACGGGGCCTGGGAATTCTGCTTCGACACCCACGCCATATCCTGGGAGATACGGCCCCAGGCTGAGCTCGCCGCGACCTTCGGCCTTCCCCGAGGATCTTCGCCGGCCCTCTTTCCCGCCTTCGCGCAGGCACAGGGGGGGGCCTTCCTTTCCGGAACGGGATCGGGCCTGTCCTACGGTCCCGAATGGACGGTGAAGGCCGGCGTGGCCCGGCGCGGCGTCGCGGCGGCCCGGGGAAGGTGGACGGGCAGAATAGACCTTTCCGGCGCAGGAGCCGGGACTGTCCTCGAAATGGAGGATGCCTTCCGCGGCACCTCTCCCACGGCGTCCGGCGCCTATGTGGGAGTGGCCAACTTCGACCTGGCCTGGCTGGCCGACATCCTTGATTTTTCCGCCGGGGAGATCGTCCTGGTGAAGAACATAGAGGCGGGGCCCTACTACGACATCGCCTGGTCCGCGGCCCTTTCCGGAGCTCCGGGCGAGACGGCCTTCTCCGCCGGCCTCTTCCTCAACCTCACCGCCAGCTTCGCGGGCCTTGCTCCCCTGGACATGGCGTTCTTCGCAGGGATGGGGACGGGATTCAGCCCTGTGGTGGGATTCAGGGCCACCCGGCTCTTCCCCGCCTTCCGCTGAGCGTCAAAAAAAAGGGCCGCCTTGGAATCATCCAAGGCGGCCCCGAGGTCCCGGGCGCCCATTCGCGCCCCAGGGAAGGTCAGAGGGTCAGGCGAATGCCTAGAACGCCGGAGCTTCCGGAACCCGCGCCGAAGTAATTGGTGTAGAAGTAGTCGGCGTTGATGGCCAGGGTGGGGTTGATGTAGTAGCAGATGCCGCTGCCCGTTGAGATGCCGATACCTCCCCAGGTTCCGATTCCCACGCCGAGTCCGATGCCCCAGTACCAATCGAAGTTCTGAAGGAAGACGGGAAGGGATTTGAAGCCCTTGGATCCCAGGTGCATGGTGGCCATGGCCGCGAGATCGATGTCCACGCCGGAGGAGAAGTAGATAGCCGCCTTCGCCGCGGCGCCGAAGGTGAGGGGGGCGAAGCTGGGGATCTCGTATTTGGCGAACATGAACTCCGCTCCGCCGCCTACGCCGAGGCTTCCCCATCCGAAGTTGAGTCCCGCGTTGAGCATCAGGTCGCCCACGTTCACGTGGGAATCCATGGTGGTGGCGAAGGTTTCCTGGGCGGCGGCCAGGGATCCCAAGGCGAGCAAGAGGACCAGGACGGCTAGGATTTTTCTCATTATTACGCTCCTTTCGGCCTTTCGGCCATGGTTGTGGTGGTGTTCCGGGCTCCGGCGTCGCTAGGCCGCGGCCGGGACCCGCAGGCTGACTCCTTTGATTGTATGCCTTATTCCTGGGTTTGCAAAGGGCATTTTCCGAATTGGCGCCGGCGCTCCCTTTGCTCCCTTGACAAAGCGAGGAGCCCCGGGCTATGGTCCGCCTAAGGAAAACCACATGAGCTATATTAAAGATTCCTTATGTTTCATGCGACGCGGCCGGAAAGGGCCGCAGTCCGCTCGCTGATCCCATCGGAAAACCAATCCCTTCCATCCTTCGAAGACACACGAACCGCAACCCCCGCCCTTGAACTCCTCGGCATATCGAAAGCCTACGGTCATCACAGGGTGCTGGATTCGGTTTCCCTCTCGGTCCCCCAAGGCCGAATCCAAGGCATCATCGGCAGGAGCGGGGCGGGGAAGACCACCCTCATCCGGATAGCCTCCCTCCTGGAGCGCCCCGACGAAGGCCAGGTCCTCTTCTCGGGCGACGCGGCAAGCGGCGCCAGGGGGAGCCTGCTCCTGGAGGCGCGGCGCAAGGCCGGCTTTGTCTTCCAAAACTTCAACCTCTTCTCTTCCAGGACCGTGGCGGGAAACGTAGCCTTCCCCCTGGAGGCCTCGGGCTGGGAACGGAAGGAAGCCGCAGGCAGGGTTGAGGAGCTTCTCGACCTCGTGGGCTTGGCTGACAAGGCCGGCCGACCCGCCGCAAGGCTGTCGGGAGGGGAGCGCCAGCGTGTGGCCATCGCCCGCGCCCTGGCCAACAATCCCAAGATCCTTTTCTGCGACGAGGCCACCAGCGCCCTGGATCCCGAGACCACCAGGTCCATCCTGGACCTGATCAAATCCCTCCGGAAGAAGCTCGGACTCACGGTCCTCATGGTGACCCACCAGATGGAGGTCGTTCGCCGCACCTGCGACGACGTGGCCATCATTTCGCAAGGCGCGATAGTGGAGGCGGGAAGCGTGGACGAAATCTTCGCCCGGCCCAAAACGGAAACCGCGCGCCGCATGGTGGAGGAGGCCGCGGATGCGTGAAATCCTCGATCTTCTCGCCATGCCTGTTTTGGAAACCCTCCTGATGGTGGTTTCCGCCACCGCCATCGCCGCCGCGGTGGGCGGCTTTTCCGGCCTGGCGCTCTTCTACATGTCCAACGAACGGCTCTCGGAGCGGGCGCGGCAATGGTCCGTGGTCCGCAAGGCCGCGGACAGGATAATCAACACCTTGAGGTCCTTTCCCTTCATCATCCTCATGGTGCTGGTCCTTCCCCTCTCGCGGCTCATCGTGGGCACGAGCCTCGGCACGGTCGCGGCCATCGTTCCACTCTCCGTGGCCGCGAGCCCCTTCGTGGCGCGCATCGTCGAGTCCGCGCTTGCGGAGGTGGACGCAGGTGTCGTGGACGCGGCCCTGGCCTGCGGCGCTTCGAAGAGGCGCATCCTCTTCTCGATCCTGGTTCCCGAAGCCTTGCCTTCCCTGGTCTCCGGCCTGACACTCACGATGATTTCCCTGGTGGGATATTCCGCCATGGCGGGGGTCATCGGCGGGGGCGGGCTCGGGGACTTGGCGATCCGCTACGGGTACCAGCGCTTCCGGTCCGACGTCATGTTCGCCTCCGTCGTCTCGATCATCCTCCTTGTGGAGGGAATCCAGATGACAGGCAACGCGATCGCCGGGAAGCTGAGATCCACGCGCTGATCCGATAGTCTCCCCCACAGTCCCCGATGCCTCCTTCCGGCGGCATAATCCCAATAACGGAGGTTCCTATGAACCGCGCAAGAAAATTCCATCTTCCTTCCCTCGCGACTCTGGCCGCCTTGGCCGCCCTGGCCATCCTGGCCTTCGCTCCCGCCGGGCTCTCCGCCCAGGACGCCAAGAAGCCCGTGGCGTTAAAGGTTGGCGCCACGCCCATTCCCCACGGCGATCTATTGAAGCTGGTGAAGGACGATCTCCTCGCCCAGGGCATCAAGCTCGAAATCGTCGAGCTCACGGACTATGTGACGCCCAACCTTCTCCTGGCGGAGAAGCAACTGGACGCTAACTTCTTCCAGCACACCCCCTACCTGGCCAATTTCTCAGCCGAGCGCAAGCTCCAGCTGGAGCCCGCGGGGGCTGTGTTCGTGGCTCCCCTGGCCCTGTACTCCAGGAAGTACAAGAAGTTGGCTGATATACCTGCCGGAGCGGTCATCGCGATTCCCAACGATCCAACCAACGAGGCCAGGGCCCTCATCCTCCTGCAGAACAAGGGACTCATCAAACTCGCCGAAGGTTCGGGGCTCAAGGCCACGATCCGGGACATCGTGGAAAATCCGAAAAAGATAGTATTCAAGGAGATCGAGGCTCCCCAGCTTCCAAGGACCTTGGACGACACCGCCGCATCGGTCATCAACGGCAGCTTCGCCTCCCAGGCGGGCTTCGTCCCCGCCCGGGACAACCTGGTCATAGAAGGCGCCGAGTCCCCCTACGCCAACATCGTGGCGGTGCGCAAGGGCGACGCCTCCGACTGGAGGGTCCTGGCCTTGGTCAGAGCCCTCCAGACCGAAAAGGTGAGGGATTACCTGAACAAGAACTACAACGGAAGCTTCGTGCCTGCCTTCTGAGAAGTCCCTTCGCGCCGATCCCTTTCAGGAGCCCGGCGCGAGGGCCCTTTGCGTCATGCGGTCCATTTCGTCCCTGGCCTCATCCATGGATTTGATCAGGGCCGCTTGGTTCCTGCAGCGCCTTAAGTTGTGGTCCGGGCAGTCGATCCGGTAATACCTGTCCCCGTCCAGGTAGTCCGTGAGGAACCGCAGGCCCATGATCTGGGCCATGGCCCTGCCCGCCTCGGGCAGGAGGGCAGCCTCGACGGGGAGAAGGAAGCCGCGCGCCTCGGAAAGGTATCCTTCGAGCAATGCCGCATAACGCGAAGAGTCGAAGCGCACCTTCGCCAAGTCCTCCTCGTCCTCCTTGGCGGTGGAGGCGGCGCTCCTCACCAGGTCGCCGAAATCGAAGAGGACAGTGCCGGGCATGACTGTGTCAAGGTCGATCACGCACACGCGTTGCGCGATATTGTCACCCCCATCGCCTTGGCTGACCAGGATATTGTCCATCTTCGCGTCGTTGTGGCAGATGCGCTCGGGGAGGAGACCTTGGCCTACCATGCGTGCCAGGGTCATTCCCCTCTCCCGGTTCGTTAGGAAAAAGGCGATTTCCTCCCGGGCGGAGATTACTCTTCCGGCCGGATCCGCCTCGAGCGCTTCCTCGAAGCGCAGGTACCTGCTTCCCATGTCGTGGAAGCGCGGGATTGTTTCGAAAAGCCGGGGAGGCGGCAGGTCCGAGACGCGGCGCTGGAATTCGCCGATCGCCGCTCCCAGGATCCCCAAGGCTTCGAGGGCCGTGGGAGACGAAGGCGCCGGGACAAGCGCCCTGCGGGAAGGATCCTCGGGCTCCATGGCCACGCCTCCCGGTATGAAGGGCGAGCACCTCCAGTATTCCCCGGATGCATCCTCGTGCCAGGGATCCCCGGAATCGGAAGGCAGGAAGCAAAGGCAGCGGCGCCCGATGTCCGCGGCGCCCTCGCGCTCAAGGCTGAGCCGAAAGTGGTCCGAAACCCTCTTGGCGTTGGACATGAGGTCCCGGGGGCGCTTGAACACCTGCCTGTTGATCCTCTGGAGTATATAGAGCCTTTCGGCCGCGGCATCGCCTGCCGACGCGGCGGAGGCTTCGGCTTCGGCGGAGGCCTCGGCTTCGGCGGAGGCCTCGGCTTCGGCGGAGGCCTCGGCTCCCTCCGCTGCGGCGCCTTGCCTCCAGCGGCAGAGGAAGGTCAGGTTGACATGACCTTTCCCGTACGGCTCAAGGGAAACCAGGCTTCCCGGGATGCCGAACCTCAGCGCGGCGGAAAAAGCCTCGGGAAAGCTCAAAGGAACAGGCCCATGCAGACCAAGTCATCGTAGGCCCCGCGGAACTTGCGCTTGGCCTTGAGGCAGCCTTCTTCCTTGAAGCCCATCTTTGCATACAAGGCGCGGGCCGCGGCGTTGGAAGCGAACACCTCGAGTTCGATCTTCTCTATGCCCTGGCGCCGCGCCGAGTCCACGCAGGCCTTGAGCAGAAGGCTGCCCAGGCCCATCCCCCGATGGGACTTGGCCACGCCCATTCCCAGGGAGGCGGTGTGGGCTATTTCCTCGAAGCCGCCCCTGTTCATGTCGATCCAGCCCACAAGCAAGCCCTGGGCGTCGAAGGCGCCGATCACAGGGTTGCCCGACGCGTTGTGCGCCTCTATGTACTTCGCCGTCCCTTCCTTGGGGAACCGGAGTGTGTAGAAAAGATACTTCCCCTCGTCCTTCACTTCGTTGATCAGGTTCCACATCGCCTCGGCGTCGTACAGTTCCAATGCTCTCAGAGTGACATCCATTTCATCCTGCTCCCTTCAAATCTGAAATCCGCGAGGCCTTCCTCCCGGAGGTAATTGAGCAACGATCGCAAGGTGCAGCCCACGAGGGCGTACCGGCCCGGATCAAGGACGAGGCCGACCGCGTCGCACAACGCCTCGAGCACATCCTCGAAGCCAGCCGGCGTATTCAGGCGTTCAAGGACGATCCCCTGGATCCTGTCCAGGGCGCCAAGGTTGGCCGACACCAAGGCCCCGGGGTCTTCCACCGGGGCCCCGTGCGCGGGAACATAGACCTTGGCGGGGATGGAAAGGATCTTGGCCAGGCTCGCCCGGAAGAGACGGTGGTCCAGGACGAAGGGAACCTTGTGTTTTTCCAATACTTCCGGCCCGAATGCCGCGTCGCCCAGGAAGAATGCCCCATCTTCGCTCAAGACCCCGACCATGTCGAGGAAATGGCCGGGAAGGCCGGGGAAGGAAAGGCCGCCGGCCTTCTCATCCGCCTCGATCCTGCGCGTGACCTTCGAGGGCTTGGCCTCGAAGAACTTGTTCCTGAGCTCCCTGGGCGGGCTTCCGCCCCAGAGGACCAGGGCTTCGAGGCCGGGGGCTTCCACCAGGGCGGATTCGATCCGGGGAGCCCAGATCTCGCAGCCTGTCTTTCCTTGAAGGTAGGCGTTCCCGCCGATGTGGTCGGCGTTGGAATGGGTGTTGAGGATGCCTCGGAGTTTCAATCCGCGGCTTTCCAGCAAGGAGAGGAGCTTTCTCCCCGATTCCTTGTCGTTGCCCGAATCGACGAGCCAGGGGCCGTCGGAAAGCTCCAAAAGGCCAACGTTGGCCGGCCCCGGTATCAGCCGGGCGCGGGGGGTAAGGTCGACGATTCCGCTTGGTTCCATTGGGTTTCCTCGCAAGGGCCGAGTATACCACGGCCGCCCGGGAATTCCATCTCGGGCAGGTATTTCCAATACTTTTTCGGCATGTGGGCCGCCTGGAGGCGCGGGTTTTCCCGCTCCTTGATGGAGACGGCGCCGAAGTAGCGCCTCCAGGCGGCGCGGACGCTCCTTTCCCGCTCCGAAAGGGGAAGGTCGAGGCCCAGGGCTTCGAAACCCGGGACGATGGCCCAGGAGGCTCCCTCTCCGTGGAAAATCGCCGCCCTCCTCCTCGTGTCGTGGATGACAAAACGCGTTGCGGGAAAGCGGGCGGAGAAATGGTCGCCCAGGAGGGGGAGGATGTCGCAGTCGGGATCCAGCGGGGCGTACAGGGAGCCGTCGGCCAGCTCGGAAAACCGCAGGACACCGCAGATGAGGTGGGCTTGGCGCCGCGTCCTCAGGCAGGCCTTGGCTGTCAGGGCGACCTGGGGATCCGCCCAGTCCTCCAAGGCCCGGGGTCCTTCCCGGTAGAGCCGGGCCAGGCAGTGGGCCAAGGCCTTATGCCTGCCCGGGGCGTCGGAAAGGAAGGCATCCCGGCAATCCAGCATGGCCTGGGCGCCTGCCTTGGCCTCGATCCGCCTCCAGACCTTCGCCGCCCGTTCCTCGTCCCGCGGCACGGAGAGGGTTGCGGAAAAAAGACCCGGGCAGCGGCAGTCTTCCGCGGCGGCGATTGCGGGCAGGGCGCCGTCCTTCCGCGCATGGTTCATCGCCTCCCCGAGCGCGCAGAGAAAACCGGGAAAGGATCCGTCGAAGACAAGTAGCGTTTCCCGCTCCATCCGCAGCCTCACCAGGGAAGCTCGGGCTGGCATGCTTCTTCCTGCCGCATGGCGCGCCGGAAGGCGGGGTCCAGGAGCTGGGCCTTGAGGAAATCCTGTCGTTCCAGCATCCTCGCCGCGGCCCGGGTCGCATCCGGATCCCGGCGCGCCGCCAGCTGGCCGCCAAGGGTGAGAAACCATTTCGCCCTGCGCATGACCACCCCAAGCCTGGAAAGGGAATCTAGGTTGAGCCTCCCCGCCCTGCGGGTGGCGATGATCCTTCTTGCGGAGACGGGGCCGATGCCGGGCACGCGGAGGAGCTGGGCATATTCCGCTGTCTTGAGTTCCAGGGGGAAAAATCCAAGGTTCCTCAAGGCCCAGCCGCTCTTGGGGTCCAGGCTCTCGTCCAGGAAGGGGTGGGAGCCGTCCAGGATCTCCCCGGCGGTAAAACCGTAGAAGCGGAACAGCCAGTCCGCCTGGTACAGCCTGTGTTCCCTGCCCAAGGGCGGCCTTGCGACAGCGGGCAGCCGGGGATCCGAACCCGTGGGCACGAAGGCTGAATAGTAGACCCGCCGCACGTCCAGGGCCAGGTAGAGCCGTTCCGCGAGCCCGAGGATGGCCGCGTCGGTCTCGGGGCTGGCCCCTATGACCATCTGGGTGGTCTGGCCCGCCGGGAGGACCGGGGCCGAGGGATTCCTGAGCCTGGTCTTCCGTGCGTCATAGACCGAAGGCCGTAAAGCCGATGCTTCGGAGGCGGGGGGCGTCGCGAAGGATGCCTTGGGCGTTTCCCGGCCGAACCTGGGCAAAGGGGCCGGAGGGCTCAGGAGGCCGCGGGCCCTTGGAGAGGTCGGGGGTCCGGGGATCTCAGGCTGTCCCGGCGCCGCAGGCCAGCCTTGGCCTTGGCCCGGAGCCCTGAGCCGAGGCTCGAAGCCCGAGGCCCTGGCCAGGACCTTCATGGGCCCGAGTATGGCTTCTGGCTTCTTGTCCGGCGCTATTCTGGCCAGGCTCTCGGCGCTGGGCAGCTCTATGTTCACCGAGACCCTGTCCGCCCAGCGGGCGGCTTCCAGGACCAGGCCTTCCGACGCTCCGGGAATCACCTTGAGATGGATGTAGCCGTTGTACTTCTCCCTGGTCCTCAGGGTCTTGGCGACCCAGACCAGGCGCTCCATGGTCTTGTCAGGGCAGCCCAGGACCCCGGAGGAGAGGAAGGCACCCTCAATGTAGTTGCGGCGGTAGAAATCCATGATGAGGCGAACCAGTTCCTCGGGCTCGAAGCCCGCCCGGGGCAGATCGTTGGACCTGCGGTTGACGCAGTAGGCGCAGTCATAGGCGCAGGCGTTGGAGAGCAGGACCTTGAGGAGGGCCACGCAGCGGCCGTCGGAGGACCAGGCGTGGCAGATCCCCCCCACGGCGGCGTTGCCCACCCCGCCCGGGCCGTTCGCCCTGGCGCTGCCCGAGGTAGAGCAGGAGGCATCGTACTTGGCGGCCTCCGCGAGGATGCCGACCTTGGCGGCCATGTCCATGATGGGGACATTATACTATACAAATGTGTGGGAGTCTATCTCTTTCCTGCCGGAATTGCCGTAACGCCCGAAATACTCCGAGGCGATCATGTCCATGACGTATTCGTCGTACACCGCGTCGCCCACGATGCGGGAGTGGCGGCGCAGGCCCACGAGCCTGAAGCCCAGCTTCTCATAGAGCTTCTTGGCCCGAAGGTTGTAGGAATACACCCCCAGGTAGACGCTCTCCAGGTTGAGATTGACGAAGGCATGGTCCAGGAGGAGCCGCATGGCCTCCTCCCCGTAGCCCTTGCCCCTGTCCTTTTCGTCGCAGATGGTGATGGCCAGCATGGCCTCCCTGTTGAGCTGGTCCCTGTCCAGGATGAGGACGTAGCCTATGCCCGCGTCGTCGGAGCTCCTCCGCACCACGAAGCATTCGTCGTGCTTCATGAGGCGCTCGAGCATCTCCTTGGTGGTGAGATCGTTCATGGCGTCCCTCCGCGACCGGGCGAAAAGCCGGGCGGATGGGTCGTTCATCCCGCGCATGAATATGTCCGCGTCGGAGATCATGGCGGGGGAGAGGTACACTTTTTCGCCCCGCGAAAAACAGATGGGCTGCATGGAGCCTCCCCGGCTAGAGCCGTTTTTCAAAGACTATCTGGGTCTTCTTCTTTTCGAAGCCTTCCCGGAGGTAGAAGCGGTGGGCTTCGGTCCGTATCGCGTTGGCCCTGAGGCGGAGGATGCCAACACCCTTGCCCCGAGCCCAGGCTTCCACCTCGGCGATGAGGAGGGCGCCTATTCCCTGGCCCCTCTCCTTCGCATCCACCACAAGGCCTGAGATTTCGGCGTAGAGGGGGGTGTAGAAGTGGTCGGCTATTCCGCAGCTGGTCCATCCAACGGCACGGCCTTCCTTTTCCGCCACGAAGAGTGCTTCGTCCCTTTCGGTCTCGTACTTTCGGATTCTTCGGACAATCTCCCCAGGCTCCGAAGGATAGCCCAGCTGGGTCGCCAGGTCGGCCAGGCCCGGGGCGTCGGCTGGACTTGCCCGGCGAATGGACACAGGATTTTCGCGTTGCTCCATGGGCTTGAGTATAGGCCGCCTAACCGGGCCTGTCCATCAATCCCGCCTTGGGCGGAGGCGGAGATACAGGAGGGAGGAGAGGGCGAAGCCGGCGCCGGCCACCGCCCAGGCCCAGGGGATGCCCATCCTCCCCGCCAAGGCCCCGAATGCCAGGGATCCCGCGGCGCCGCCAAGCTGCAGCAAAAGGGACACCAGGGAGAGCAGGGAGGACCGCCGCGCCTCAGGGACCTCGGCGTTGAAGGCGGTGCCTTCCGGTATGCCAGCCGCGCCATTGAAGGCGAACATCAGGAGGTAGAAGAAGCCGAAGGGAAGGGGGGCTGTCTGGGCCGCCAGGACCAGGATGAGGAGGCCGCAGGCCGCCCTGAAGGCAGCCAGAGCCGGGAAGGGCCTTATCTTCCTCAGCCCCGCCAGGGCTTCGAAGAGGAGGACTCCCCCCAGGGCCGCCAAATAATACAACCCATTCACCAGTCCGAAGATCCAGGACTGGGACTCCGAGCCGAGGATGTCCTTGAGCCGGGGCTGCCACAGCATTTCTATGGAGCTGAAGGCGAAGCCCCACACCCAGGAGCCGATGGCCAGGGCGAGGAGGATAGGGTTGCGGATCATGACCGCAAGGGTCTCCCTCACATAGGGAAGAATCCTCTCCCTTGGACCTGCCGGCCTTTGTCTCTCCTTCGCCGTGAGGCCCGTGAAGGCCGCCAAGGCTACAAGGACGGCTATCTGGGCCAGGAGGTTTCCGTCGTAGCGGTTGGAGCCGGGAAACCAGCGGTCCCAGGCCATGGGCAGAATGCCTCCCAGGAAGGCTCCGGCGGCGAGCCCAATGGTATCGCCGGCGTTCATGGCGCCCATGAGGCGGTGCAGGTCTTCCTTCCCCCTCGCGTCGATGTAATCGTCGATGTAGCTCGCCTCTATGGAGCCCGAGGAAAGGGCCCTGGATATGCTGTACATGGAGAAGGCCAGGGCCACAGGCCAGAACCCCCTGGCGGCCAGGAGCCCCGCCCGAGCCAGGAGGGAGAAGCCGATGGATATGAGATAGATGCGCTTCCTTCCCATGAGGTCCGAGAGGATTCCCGAGGGGAACTCAAGGAGGACCACCACGAGGGAGGCGAATCCCATGAGGGCGCCCAGGCTCGAAAGCTCCACGCCGCGTGAGAGGACCATGAGGCTTAGGACGGAGGTCATGAGGCCCACCGCCGCCCAATGGAGGAGGCGGTTTACGAAGGGGAAGGCCAGGAGCCTGGTATCCCGCCGCGGCATGGGTTTCAGATTATGTCTTCGGCCAAGAGATATTTGTGGTAGTCCAGCCTTGGGGGAGAGAAGACCTCCACCGCCACGGTGTCTTCAAGGATTTCGGCCTTGTGGAGCATGTCCTTGGGGATGCACCAGGAATCGCCGGGGCCGACCTCCCGGGCCGCTAAGCCTGCGTAAAGCCGCATTCCGCCGCTCACCAGGTATCCGGTCTGTTCGTTGGGGTGGGAATGTTCCGGCAGGAGGGCTCCCTTCTTCAGCCTGAATTCCACCATGGTGCTGTGCTCGCCGTGGCAAAGGGCTTTGATGGCTATTCCCGGCAGCAGTTCCACGAATCCATTGTCCGACGCCTTTCCGTACATTTCCTCGCTCCTTCGATCCTATCCGTCTTGGTATGCCTCAGCCCCAGGTTGCTCCTGGGGCCGGCTACCCACGCTTCTCGACAGCCCTGTCCTCGGCCGGCCCCTCCGCTCCAGGGGGCCATTCCGGGCCGGGGGACAGGCAGGCCATGGATTTTTCTATCCTGAAACCCTCGGAGAGGTAAAGGGACAGGGCCTTGGCGTTCGATTCGTTCACCGAGAGGCTGGCTGAACCGAAGCCTCGTTCCTCGCCGAAACGGAGGGCGTGGCGCACCAGGGCCCTGGCAAGTCCCATCCTTCTTTTATCCCTGTCCACTCCGATGGTCCCCAGGTAGAGGGACCCGTCATCTTCGTCCCTTTCGGCGTACAGGCATCCGCAGGATCCTCCCCGGGGATCGAGGAGGAGCATGGCTCCGCCCTCCAAGGCGCCGGGTTCTACGAGCCTCGCCCTCCACTCCTCCACCGTGGCGTCCATGGATCCTTCAACCTCCCGGAAGTTCCTGTTCCTCACCGCCACGAAGGCCCAAAGCGCCGCATCATCCCCCGCCGCGAGGTGCTTGACCTCGAATCCTTCGGGGAAATGGCCGGAAGGCCCCTCCGATACCCTGGCGGGGCCCGGCGATTCTGCGTTGGAGGATCCCAGGCCCGACTTCCTCATGGCGTGGACTATGCGCTCCACTTTGAAGCCTTTTTCCTTCAGCAAGGCGGCGGGGATTTCCAATCCGGCGGGCAGGAAGAGGTAGGGCTTGAGCCCGCTGTGGGCTGTGAATAGGGCAAGCTGATCGATCAGGGCTTGGTAACGCGCCCTTCCTTCCGGGCTTGAGCCTCCCAGGGCATGGAGCACCGCCACCCGCGCCTTGCCCGCGGCGGCGTGGGAGGGGGAGACGATGAGGGAAAGGACTCCCTGGATGTCGGGCGCGCCGGGTTCTTCGGGCTGGCCCAGGAGGAGGTAGCTGGGGCATGGACCTCCGGGACGGTATTTGCCCTTTTCCTCCGGAGGGGGAGGGGAGGGGATGAAGGATTCGTCGTGGTCCCGGCCGTAGCGGGCGCAATAGGCGAAGAAGGCTTCCTCCAGCTCAGGGGAGAGGGGTCGCAAAAGGCTCATGGGGCTCCATCCTCCATGGCAAGGAGGATTTCCAGGGCCGCGTCCGCTTCCATGTTCGCCACCACGCCCACCCTGGGGGCGAAGGGAGGAAGGCTGTCGGAAACCTCGCTTTCGAAATCACCGCAGAGGGTGAGGGTTCCCCGGCGGAGGACCTTGAGGCTTCGCAGGCTCCCTATCCCCGCCAATCCCGAGGCGGCTACAAGCTGCCGCCGAGGCCAGAGGGCGAGGGCCGTCTCTATGAGTTCCTCCTTGGCCGCCGCGTCGTCCAAGGCTTCGATAAGGAGGTCGCAGTCCGCGAAGGCTTCGCCTATCGTGGCGGAGTCAAGCCGCAGGATCTTGGCATCGACGCGCACCGACGGGTCTATGAGGCGGATGTTTTCCGCCAGGGCCAGGACCTTGGGCATGCCCACCTGGCGGAGGAAGTAGGCCTGGCGGTCCAGGTTCGCCTGGGACACCACGTCGAAATCGGCCACCGCAAGGCTCCCCACCCCCGCCCGGGCGAGCGAAACGGCGCAGTTGGAACCCAGGCCGCCGGCCCCGGCTATGCCCACCTTCCTGCGTCCCAGCGCTGCGCGTATCTTGTTCCGGTCCATGGCCTTTAGCCTATCCGGACCGCGGCTTCTAGGCAAGGCAGGATTCCACCTGTACAAGCCGCCTACCCTGGTCTACAGTGATGCCATGGACGACTTCACCATCGCGGTAATGACAGTGTTCACCAGCATGGTCTGCACCCTGCTCCTCGCGGTGAACACAAGGACCAACTATGGAAGTCGGTCGTCCAGGCTCTGGGCCTGGGGGGCGGGTGTCTACTCCCTTGGCATAGCGCTCCTAGCCCTCCAACATTCGGTTCCCGTCCTCCTCGGCATCGTTGTGGCGAACATAAGCCTTGTGGGAGGGACGACGCTGATCTGCATGGGAAGCCTTGATTTTTGGGACAAGGACATCAAGGCGGTATTCCACGCCGTCCTCATGGCGGCCTTCTCCCTGGTGGTAATCGGCCTCACCTTCCTGGTTTCCTCCGTCCTGGCGAGGATCGTCGTCATCTCCTTCGTAGGCTCCTTCCTCTGCGCGGAGATAGCCTGGGCGATGTTCGGGAACGCAAAGCGCCTCGAGCCCCTCATCCCCAACTTCATTGGCGGCATCTTCGTCCTCCTGGCGGCCTTCTTCATCTTCCGAGGATTCTTTTCCCTCTTCACCGGCGCCAATGTCCTGTTTTCCAACAACGTGGTTTCCAACGCCATGTTCATCCTCCTGGACTTTTCCATGCTCGGCTGGTCCCTGGGCTACATCATGCTCCAGAACCTGAAGCTCAGGAAAAACCTCTCGGAGCTCAACTGCGAGCTCGAATCCAGGGTCAAGGCGAGGACCCTGGAGCTCGAGTCCTCCAACAAGGAGCTGGAGTCCTTCGCCTACGCGATCTCACACGACCTCCGCACGCCCTTGAGGGCCATGGAGGGCTTCGGGACCCTCCTCAAGGAAAAGGCGCAGGAGTGCACGGACAAGGACGGAATCCACTATGCGGAGAGGATCTGCGAGGGGGCCACGAGGATGGGGCTTCTCATCGACAAGCTCCTGGATCTCTCCAGGGTGGGCAGGTCGGAGCTGAGGACCGAGGAGTTCGACCTGAGCGCCCTGGCCCGGGAGATAGCCGAGAAATACAGGTCCGACCATCCCAGCCGGGCTTTGTCCTTCGCCGTCCAGGAGGGAATGGGGGCGAAGGGGGATTGGACCTATGTGGGCTTGCTCCTGTCAACGCTGGTGGACAACGCCGTAAAGTTCACCCAGGAGCGGAGCGATCCCAGGATAGAAATCGGCTCCCAGGGGGGAGCGTACTTCGTGAAGGACAACGGAGTGGGCTTCGACATGGAGTTCGCCCGGGGGCTCTTCTACCCCTTCCTCCATCTCCACTCTCCCGAGAAGTATCCGGGGGAGGGGATCGGGCTTGTGACCGCCGCGAGGATCGTGGAGCGCCACGGCGGGAAGATATGGGCCGAGGCCCAGCCGGACCGCGGCGCCTGCTTCTTCTTCACCCTGGGGAGCGATATCGAGGGGAAGTGATTCCTAGCCCGGATTCCCACCCAGGGTAAGCCTCAATAGTCCGAAGCCCTCTCAAGCAGTCTTTCCTTCAGTCCCGGATCCAAGGTTCCTATCCACTCCCGGATCGATGCTTGGGTAGTCCTCCCACGGCCTTCCCGTATCCTCAGCTCCTCCAAGCCCGCGTCCAGGATGAGGAAGGAAGGCTCCCGGGAGCCTGCGTCCCAGGCCTTCCACTCCGGAAGGGGATTTTCGGACCTCGCCCTCGGCTCGCCCGACTCCATGAAGCCCAGGAGATAGCCGCCCATGGCCCTTTGGAGGGCCTTCCGCCCTTCCTCGTTGCGGGAGGTGAAGACGGGGAGGGGGAGGAGGTTCCCGAAGAGGGTGTCGTTCTGGAGGAAGAAGGGTATGTCCATTCCGTGGGCTGCTCCCAATAGGCGGCCCGAAGCCTTTCCAAGCACGCTTTCCCCTTCCCCATCGGGGGCGCCCCAATCGAAGCGGTAGACATAGACCTTGCGGTTTCCATCCCCCGATACGATCGCGTCCGCTATGGAGTCGGCCCCCGAGGCTTTCCAGGCCGCGCTGGCCACTTCGGCCCCTATCTGGTAGAGAGGATCCCTTGGGTCCTGGCGCCCCAGGAGCTGGAATACCTTGGTCTCCTCCTTGTTGGTTCCTATGACGAGGGGAACGGGGGCTACCTTGGATGGATCGGAGAAGGCGGCGAAGCCTTCCGCGGGGAGGACTGTCCCGTCCCAGATGGGGTAGGGGAAGGGGGACATGCCCGCAACGCCCCTCTCCACCTGGGAAAGAAGGGTTTTCCCGGGGATTCCGCGGAGCCAGGAGGAAAACGCCTTCCCCTCCGGGGGGGCGGCGAGCCCCTGGCGGGCGGCGATTTTCTGGGCCAGGCCTCTGGAGAAGGTTTCTGCCTTTTCCAGGCTTGCGTCGGTCCTGTAGCCGCTTTGGGCGACCGCCCTATGGAACAGGCCGCGGGCCTGGGGGGCGAGCATGAGGGTGAGGACGTTGAAGGCTCCCGCGGACTCTCCGGCGATGGTGACATTCCCCGGATCACCCCCGAAGGCCGCGATGTTGTCCCTGATCCAGCCAAGGGCGGCGATCAGGTCCAATGTCCCGTAGTTGCCCGAGTCGTCCTGGGGGTTTCCTTCGGCCAGCCCGGGATGGCGGAACCAGCCGAATATCCCTAGCCGGTAGTTCAGGGAGACAAAGACAAGTCCTCCCCGGGAGGCCAGGTTGTACCCGAGGTAATCCTCGGTCTGGCCTGCGGAGCCGATGGAATTCCCTCCGCCGTGGATCCACACATACACGGGTAGGCCGGTCCTCTTGTCCGCGGGCCTCCAGACGTTGAGGTAGAGGCTGTCCTCGCTTCCCGAGGCGAGGGAACCCAAGGGGAGCTTCTGAAGGGAGGCCGAAGAAAACCTGTCAGCCTGGAGCACCTTGGACCAAGGCTTGGGGGGAAGGGGAGCCTTCCAACGCAAGGCCCCAAGGGGAGGCTGGGCGTAGGGGATGCCCTTCCACGCGAAGGTTCCCGCCTTGTCCGTCTCTCCCTGGACCCTGCCGTAGAGGGTCGTGACCATGCTCTCCCCCGCCCATGGGGAAAGGAAGGCTCGCAGATCCTGGGCTCCCAGGCCTGCGAGGGCGGCGGTTGTCATCGCCAGGGCGAGGGCCAAGCCTCGGAACGAGGGCATTGGGCCGCGTCCATCATATTTTGAATGACTATTCATGGTATCAAGTATACTCCAAACCGAGGGAAGCGGACAAAGGAAGGGATGTCCAGGGGGAAAAATACATTCTTGACGGCCAGGGCTTCCTAAACTAGACTGGCCCATCATCTCACCATACCGCTCTATTTTGACACAGGAGGCTGTCGAATGAAAAAGCTCGCGATGCTTGTACTCGCCCTGGCCATGGTCCTCGGCGCCGGAGCCCAGAACAAGGCCGGATGGCCCGATCAGCTGAAATTCATGGCCGGACCCCCGGGAGGCAACTGGTTCGCCCTGGGCACCGCCCTTTCGGAAATGTGGAGCAAGAACGTCCTCCAGACCACCTCCTCCACCGGCGGCGGCGTGGCAAACATCCTCAACACGGACCTCAAGAAGGGGGATTTCGGATTCTCCGTGGTGTCCCTGGTGGGCGCGGCCCTTGCTGCCGAGGAAGACTTCGCAAACAAGGACATAAAGAACGCCGTGGTCATGGCCAACCTCTACACCCAGTACACCTATTACATCGTCCGCAAGGATTTCGCGGACAAACACGGGATCAAGAGCTTCGACGACCTGGTGAACAAGAACATCCCCGTCCGCTTCGCAACCCTGAAGCCGGGAACCGCCTCAGAGTTCGTCATCAAGGCCATGTTCAAGAAGGGCTACGGCACGGATTACGAAAAGCTCAAGAAAAAGGGCTGGACCTTCGAGTTCACCTCCTATGAGAACGGAGCCGACCTCATGGCGGACAACCACCTGGACCTCTTCGCCTTCTCCGTGGGCAAGGTGGCCAGCATCGTCATGAACATCGAGAACTCCACTCCCATCTATATCCTTCCCCTTGGCCAGCCGGCCCTGGACGCCCTCGCCAAGGCCTACGGGACCACCACCTTCACGGTGGAGCCCGGTGTCTACAAGAGCGTGAAGGAGCCCGTGAAGACCATCGGCGACTACAACTGCCTGGTGGTCCGCAAGGATCTTCCGGACAGCCTGGTCTTCGAGCTCAACAAGGCCATGTGGGCCAACAGGGCTTCCATCGCCGCGGCTGTGAAGGATTTCGGCGAGCTGACCATCAAGGACGCCCTGCCCGCCAATCTTCCCGCCCACCCCGGTTCGGTCCAGTTCTGGAAGCAGGCGAAGTAGCCTCGCCTTCCTAGCCCTCGCGCGATTTGCTGGCCGGTGCCAGCCTCTCCCAAGGAGGGGCCGGCAGCGGCCAGATTCTTTGAGTCGGCATCCTAAAATTCCGGAGACATCCTATGCGAAAGTTAGACGGATTGGCGAAGAAGGCGGTGTATGTCTACATCACCCTCATAGGCCTCTTCCATATCTATACCTCGGTGTTCGGCAACTTCGAAGCCTACCTCCAGAGGTCGCTCCACCTGACCATGATACTTCCCCTGGCCTTCGTCCTCTGGCCCGCGTGGAAGAAGGGCCCCGCCGACCGGGTCCCCTGGTACGACCTGGTCCTGGCCGCCGCCTGCTTCGTCCCCGGAATCTACATCGTGAACAATTATTGGGCCATCACGACCAGGATCGTCCAGGTCGATCCCCTCACCACCGCCCAAGTGGTCCTCGGGATCCTGCTCATCGTCCTCCTCCTTGAGGCGGCGCGGCGGGTGGTGGGGCTTCCCATAACCATAATCGGCTTGGTGGCCATCCTCTACATGCTCTTCGGCCAGCACATCAAGGGATTGTTCCAGGGCATATCCTTCACGCTGGCGGAGGTCATAGAGCAGTCCTTCCTCACCGACGAAGGGATTTTCTCCTCTCCCCTGGGCGTCTCGGCGACCTATGTCATGGTTTTCCTCATCTTCGGAGGATTTCTGGAGAAGACGGGGGTGGGCGAATACTTCATGAATATGTCCCAGGCCCTCACGGGAACCCAACCCGGCGGCCCTGCCCTGATAGCCGTCACTTCCTCCTGCCTCTTCGGCTCCATCTCCGGTTCGGCGGTGGCCAACGTCTACGGCACCGGATCCTTCACCATCCCTCTCATGAAGAGGATAGGGTACCCTGCCTACTTCGCCGGGGCGGTGGAAGCCGTCGCGTCCACGGGCGGGCAGATCATGCCTCCCATCATGGGCGCCGGAGCATTCCTCATGGCATCCTTCCTCGGGCTGCCCTACAAGACCATCATGATAGCCGCCATCCTCCCCGCCCTCATGTATTACGGGGCGGTCTTCCTCATGGTCAGGCTCGCGGCCCACAAGAACAACCTCAAGGGTCTTTCGCCTGAGGAACTGCCCTCCAAGCGTTCCGTGTTTTCCAAGCTCTACATGATGGTCCCATTGGTCGGCATCATCTACTTCCTCCTCACGGGCTCCACGCCCATGAAGGCGGCCATCATGGGGATCCTGCTCTCCTGGATCACCGCCTTCTTCAACCCCAAGACCGAGGACAAGGCCAAGCGGCGCAATTCCTATGTGGTGGGGATCCTGTCGATCCTGGTATTCCTGGCCAGCCTCGTCCTGCCCGAGGCCGGCGAGCTCATGGTCAAGTCCAAGTGGGCCATGCTGCCCGTGTTGGGGCTGTTCCTGGCGGCCACCTATTTCAACGCGGGCATGGGAATCAAGGATGTGGTCGACGCCATCTACGAGGGCTCCAAGGGCATCCCCCTCATCGCCATAGCCTGCGCCACCGCAGGCATAGTCCTCGGCGCCGTAGCCTTGACCGGAGTGGGCGGCAAGCTTGTGGGATTCGTGCTGTCATTCGCCAAGGACGCCCCGCCCCTGGGGCTGGCCCTCATCATGCTCATATCCATTTTCCTGGGAATGGGGCTTCCCACCACGGGCGCCTACATCCTGGCCTCGGCCCTGGGCGCTCCCATCCTGGTCAAGATGGGCTTCTCGCCCCTGGCCTCCCACATGTTCGTCTTCTATTTCGCCGTCATCTCCAACATCACTCCACCCGTCGCCCTGGCGGCCTTCGCCGCCGCTTCGATCTCCGGCGCCAATCCCAACAAGATCGGCTTCCAGGCGATGCGGCTTGGATTCCTGGCCTTCATCGTGCCCTTCGCCTTCTGCTACGACCCGGGGCTCCTCATGCAGGGCGGCTTGGGCGCCAACCTCTGGGCGATAGTGTCGGGTATCGTGGCCATCTTCTCCTTCGGCTACTTCTGGATGGGCTACATCACAAGACCCATGCCCTGGTGGGTGCGAGCCCTCCTGTTCTGCGCCGGCGTCGTGACCCTCTTCCCCAACAACGTGCTTGTCCTGGGCAGCATAGCCGTCCTTGCGGGCTGCTATGCCTATTCCAAGTTCCTCCCCGCCAAGGCGGCGAAGGCCTAGGGCCATGGAATCCGCGCGACCCAAGGAGCGCTGCCCCTGGTGCGGGACCGATCCCCTCTACCTGCGCTACCACGACGAGGAATGGGGAACCCCCCTGCACGACGAGGGACGCCACTTTGAATTTCTTCTCCTCGAGACCCAGCAGGCCGGGCTTTCATGGATTACAATACTGAGGAAGAGGGAGGCCTACAGGAAGGCTTTCTCCGGCTTCGATCCCCGGAAGGTGGCGCTCTACGGCGAAGCCGAGGTCCAGGCGCTGCTTGAGAATCCCGGCATCATCAGGAACCGGCGCAAGATCGAGGCGGCCATCAAAAACGCCCAGGCCTTCCTGGCCATCCAAAAGGAGTTCGGAAGCTTCGACGCCTGGATCTGGAGCTTCACCCAAGGGAAGCCCTTGGTGAACCGGTGGACGGAACCCCGGCAGATACCCGTCACCACCGAGCTTTCGGACCGCGTGAGCGCCGAGATGAAAAAGAGGGGCTTCTCCTTCGTCGGCTCGACGACCATCTACGCCCATCTCCAGGCCATAGGGGTCGTTGACGACCATCTGACGCGCTGCTTCAGGCATTCCGATGCAAGGAAGGATGGCTGAGCCAGGCATGAACGTTTTTCTAAGGCTGTACGGCAACCTCGTGGACTCCCTGAGCTTTTCCGCGCCCCTGCGGAAGATGCGCCGGGAGCTGAACGCCAAGATCGACGCCCCTTCCTCCATCGCCCTGAGCCCCGAATCCCATCCCCTGGGGGTCAACCGTTGGTTCAAGAAGCGCAGGATGAGCATAGCCGAGTCCTACATCACCGTGGTAACGGAACTCGAGTCCTGCCATTCCCAATCCCGCCTCGAGGCCCTAAAGGCACTGGCGGCCGTGGCCTTGAACCCCAAGAGCCTCTCCATGCCCTTGAACACCGCGCGGGTCCAGCTGGCCTTGATCAAGGAAGCGGTGAAGCACAGGCACGACAAGCGGCGCCAGCTTGAGCTCCTGGCCGACTTTTCCCTCTCCACCGCCGCCCAGAGGCAGGTCATCACCAGGCTATGCGACGAGCTCAACATCGTCGAACTGCCCGAGGCGGGGCTGAGGCTCTCGGATTTCAGCTACGGCTGGGACTGCCACGTCCATGATTCCACCACCTACGGCAGGAAAAATCCCACCCAGCTGGTGATCGACGCCTTCATAAAAGGGATCTCGAGGCTGACCATAGCCTACGGCTCCGCCTCCGACAGGGAAAAGATGGGAGAAGCCCTGGAGGCGGGACGGCTTTTAGGCGTGGGAGTCCGCATCGCCCTGGAGTTCAGCGCCTATTTCCAGGATAGGCGCTTCCATTACCTCGCCGCATTGCCGGACCTCCCCGACGCCCAGGCCCTGGAGGCTTACTTATCACGCCACGAGGCCTCCCTGGCCGAGTTTTTCCAGGGCTTGGAGAAAAACCGGGAATTCCGGACCCAGGCCATAGGCGCCCTCATCGATGCATTCAACTCCGCGCATTTGGAAAGCCTCAACGAAGGCTACCCGGACCAGCCCATGTACCGCTTGGGCGCCTTGGATTTGGATGGCCTCGCCAAAGCCTTCCCCACCGTCAGCGTCAACCGCTCCCACCTGGCCGAGTACCTGTACGCCCAATACCTTCCCATCCTCCGGAACCGCCAAAGAATGCTGAAAGTCCTGCGCGCCGAAGCCCGGAGCCTGAAGGCCGAAGGAAAGCTGGACGACGATGCCTGCGCGGCGGCGGAAAAACGCTACGGCGCCCTCAAGAAGGAGCTCAAATCCCTGACGCCCGAGCTTCTGCTCCACCGCTTTTTCTCCGGTCCCGAAGTCCAGGACTACAAGACGGTGTTCGGCGACTTGAGGGACGTGGCGGGAGCCCTTAAAGAGGCGGGCTGCGAACTCACCCTCATCTGCCCGCTGGAGCACGGCCTCGAGCCCGCCCTCCGCCTTTTGGAAACCCTGGAAGGAATCGTGGACAACGTGGAGGTCTACAATACCCAGGATGCCATCCAGAGGGATCCCAAGGAAACCCTGGCCTTCGCCCACCACCTCAACGCCCTCAACAAGGGCATAAAGGGAAAGGCGGGATTCAAGCCCCTCTGCGGAAGCGACGCCATGGGCAGGAACCCCAAGATCCCGGGAATGGGCTTCATCTACGAAACCGCAATCGCCGGGCCGAGGCGAAAGGGCTACCTCAACCGCCACATACCCCTGCCAGCCTTCATCTCCGCCATGGTGGCCTCGGAAGGCAAGGCCGTGGACGACATGGCCGCCTCGGGGGCCAACATCTACAGCATGGGGAAGATAGCCGAAGGAGTCCAGGCGGCCCGTGAACCGGGAGACGGAACCTCCAAGCCTCTTATCGAACCCTTGCGGGCCTGGAGGTATTTCAATCCCCTCTTCAAGGAAGCTGCCTACGCGGCCATAGGATTCACGGTGGCGGCGACCTTCATAGGCCCCCCCTACGCCCTCCTCTGGCTCTTCATAACCGGATTCCGCAACGCCATCGCCGACCTCGCCGCCACCAGGGGGACGAAGCTCTCGGAATGGAAGCTCAAGAGCGTCAACTTCGACAACGTCGCCCAATCCCTGTTCTGGACCGGCTTCTCGGTCCCCATCCTCGGCTTTGTCAAATCCAGCTTCGACATCGTCTGGCCATGGGCCCACGACGGCCTTCTATTCAACATGATCAAGTTCTTCTTCATCTCCTTCGCCAACGGGGCCTATTTAGCAACGCACAACACCATCAGAGGCTTTGAGAAGGAAGTAGTGAGGGCGAATTTTTTCCGCAGCGTCATCGCCTGGCCCTTCGCCACCCTCTTCGCCCCCTTGGGCAACCTCATGGGCATCCCAAGCATCGTCCAGGCCAAGATCTGGTCCGACTTTGTCGCGGGCTTCATCGAAGGAAGCGGAAAATACGCGAAGATCCTCAAGCTCAGGCGGAAAAGCCTCCTGGAGCTCCTGCCCCAGGTCGCCCAGGCGGAGGGGGATTCCCACTGCATGGCCGTCATCGATCTTTTATACCTATTCCACGAGGAGCCCAGGACACAGAGCTCCTTGCGCTCTGTCTTCCACCCTCCCGCCGTCGCGAAGCTCCTCCTCGGAAAGCCTGGCCTGGCCGAACGCCCCACGACACTCCCGGAAATCCGCGCCGCCCTGTCCCGGGAAGGCTTGGGCAAGCACTTGGTGGACTACATCCTCACCCGCTACGACGAGGAAAGGGCTTCGGACTTGGTGGACCTTGTCAACGACGCCCTCCCGGAAATCCAAACCTGGCTTCGGCGGCTCGAGGCCAAGGCGGAGAAAGGCGCGTTGAAAAAGCCATGATAAGGCGACAAGATAAAAAGCCATGATAAGGCGACAAGATAAAAAGCCATGAATGGACGCATCCGTCCGCGCGGTTTCGGAGCCTGGCGCAACCAAGCACCAGACCCCAGACCGCAATCTCGACGCCGATCCTTCAGCCTAAATCGGAGCCGGGCGAGGTCTGTGGCGGAAACCGGAGCGAAGGAGATCCCATGAAGCAGGGAAACACGATGGTTCCAGCCCAAGACCTGATCCGTCGCCGCATATCGACGCGCAGCTTCGACGGCAAAGCGCTGGAGCCCGGGTTGTACAAGGAAATCGAGAATCTCCTCGCCCTGGAGGAGAAAAAAACCAGACCCTTCGGCACGGACCTGCGCCTGGCCCTCATCGGTCCCCACGCCGGAGAGCCTGCGAAACTGGGAACCTACGGCCTCATCTCAGGCGCCGCAGGCTTCGTCGCTGGAGCCGTTGTTCCGGGACCCGGAGCGATGGAGGACCTCGGATACGCCTTGGAAGGCGTTGTGCTCGGGCTCACCGCCCTAGGCCTAGGAAGCTGCTGGATAGGCGGAGTCTTCGATAGGAAAAAGACCCTCAAGGCCTTGGAGTCCCGGGAAGGCGAGGTCGTTCCCGCGGTGATAGCCTTGGGCAGGCCTTCAGACACAAGGAGCTTCGCCGACCGCCTTGTGACCGGGATTGCCCGATCCCGGAAAAGAAAGCCTTTGGCTGACATTCTCATGGGCCGATACGCCGAGGATCCCGCATCCCTCCCCGAGCCCATCCTTTCCTGTCTCGAGGCCCTGCGCCTCGCCCCCTCCGCTTCAAACAAGCAGCCTTGGCGGATCTGGGTAGGCCCAGGGGATCAATCCCCCACCCCTTTTGCCGAAGACAGGTCCCCATTCCCCGGCGCCGCGCCCACCGGTGGCATCCCCTTCGACGCCGCGCCCTCTGGCAGCATTCCCTTCGGCGCCGCAACCCCTGCGGTTTCCAACCCGGCCTGGAACGTTGTGTTCTACCTGGATGAGGACAAGATCTACAACAACAGCTTGGGTCCGGTCCACATCCAGAACGTAGACATGGGCATCGCCATGCGTCATTTCGAGGAGGCCGCGGAGGACCTGCATATTTCTTGCCGCTGGGGGAGGGCTTTGGGGCTTGCTAAGGAA
>JBFLXC010000010.1:0-37104 GCA_040757435.1 Spirochaetota bacterium
TGCTTTTCAACCTGGGCGGCCCAGGGCCCGCAGATCTCCCCGTCCACGATGAGGGGATAGGTGTCCAGGCAGACTTCCACCGCGTCGAAGCCGTCGGCGGCGAAGGCGGACAGGTACCGTTCCGTGGCGTCGGGATCGTAGCTTCCGTTGGGAAGGTTGATGCCAATCGTGTCGCTCATGGGGAAACGATAGTCCTCCCCGGAGCCGGGGTCAAGGGAAAGTCCGCCGCCGGCGCGCTATTGAAGCGCCGAGCCTCCTCCGATACGATGCAAGGGTATGAAACGCCCTTCGACCCTCTACCGCTGCGACAATTGCGGGCACTCCGAACCCAAGTGGCTTGGCCGCTGCCCAGAGTGCGGGCAGTGGAACACCCTCAAGGAGACGGCCGCCAATTCCCGGGGCGGGAGGGGGGGCGGCAAGGGGGAGGTGAAGGGTGAATCATACTCCCTTCCCATCGCCGCCATCGATCCCGCCTTGGGGACCAGGATATCCTCGGGCAACGCCGAGCTTGACCGGGTCCTGGGCGGGGGCTTCATGAGGGGCTCCGCCGTCCTGGTTGGCGGGGAGCCGGGGATCGGCAAGAGCACCCTCCTCCTTCAGGTCTGCGCCTCCATGGAAACCAAGGGCAGGACCCTCTATGTGTCCGGCGAGGAATCCCCGGCCCAGATCCGCATGCGCGCCGACCGGGTGGGAGCCCTGAAGGACAACCTGGAAGTGCTCTGCTCCTCCGACCTGGACAGGATCATGGGGGCCTTCGAGGCGGTGAGGCCCGTGCTCACCGTGGTGGACTCCATCCAGACCGTGTATTCCCCCGAAGCCGGGGTCGTCCCGGGCACGGCCAACCAGATCAAGTACTGCACCCAGGAGATGACGGAGTGGGCGAAGTCCCACGACTCCATCATCGTGTTCATAGCCCATGTCACCAAGGAAGGACTCATCGCCGGCCCCAAGGCGGCGGAGCACATCGTGGACGCCGTCCTCGCCTTCGAACAGGCGGAAGGTGACCTGCGGGCCCTGAGGGCGTCCAAGAACCGCTTCGGTTCCACGGAGGAGCTGGGTCTCTACCGCATGGGGGAGACGGGGCTTTCGGAACTTTCGGACCCCTCGGGAGTCCTGCTGGTGCGCCGCGAGGGGGAGCTGCCTCCCGGCGTTGCGGTGGCGATCGTCCATGAGGGCTCAAGGGTCCTTCTGGTGGAGATCCAGGCCCTTACGGTCCTGGCCAAGGCTGGTGTCACGAGGGTTTACTCCGACCGGATCGACGCCTCCAGGATCGCCCGCATCGCCGCGGTGATAGAAAAACAGGCCCATGTCAAGCTTTCGGACCGGGACATCTATGTGAACGTGGCGGGCGGGGTGCGGCTTACCGAGCCCGGTATCGACCTGGCCCTCGCCGCAGCCCTTTTCTCCGCCCGGAGCGACGAGCCGGTTCCCAAGGACTGCGCCCTGGCGGGCGAGCTCTCCCTGGCGGGGGAGGTGCGTCCCATCCGGCAGATGGCGCGGAGGGACAAGGCCGCGAGGACCCTGGGTTTCGCCAAGGTCCTGGGGCCGGAGGAAAGGCCGGCGGGCAAGGGGAACGGAAAGGACGAGCCCGCCCGGGAATGGACCGCCGTTCCCAGCCTCAAGGCGGCGATCCATGTCCTGTGGGGCAAACGATGAGGTTCCTCCATTCCCGGGGCAAGCTTCTCGGCCTCGCCGTTCCCCTTTTGTCCGTCCGGACCAGGAAAGGGCCCTGCGGCGAATTTCCCGACATCCCCGCCCTGGCCAGGCTCGCGAAGTCCTGGAACATGGGCATGGTCCAGCTCCTTCCGCTGAACGACACGGGCTTCCAGACCTCGCCCTACAGCGCATTGAGCGCCTTCGCCCTGAATCCCATCTACCTCAGGATCCGTGACCTACCCGAGGCGGAGGACGGCCTACCCGGCGCAAGTCCGACCGACGCCGGCCTAGCGGAGGACGGCCAACCCGACGCAGGCCCTGATGAGGCCGGCGCCGCGTACCGCCGGGTCGGAGGAGGGACGAAGGTCCCCTACGAGGCGATCCTGGAGAAAAAGCTCAAAATCCTCCGAAGCCTCTGGGGAAGGGCCCTCGAGGGCGCGGAAGGCGATGCGCTCCGCGCCCGAGTGGACGCCTGGGCGGACGGCCGGCCTTGGGCAAGGCCCTACGCCTCCTTCATGGTTTTGAAGGAGGAGAACCGTTTTCTGCCCTGGTGGGAGTGGAAATCCCTGCGGGACCCCGGCCCCGGGGAGCTCGAAGGATTGTGGGCTGATCCCGGCTTCGCCGATAAGGGGCGGTTTTTCCTCTGGACCCAGATGCGTGCCCAGGAGCAGTGCGAGGCGGCGGGCCGCGAAGCCCTCTCCCTGGGTGTGGACATCCTGGGGGACATCCCTATCCTCATGAACGTTGATTCCGCTGATGTCTGGGCAAGGCGCGACATCTTCGACCTGAGCCAGGTCGCCGGAGCCCCGCCGGACATGTACTCCTCGATGGGGCAGAACTGGGGCTTCCCCCTGTACCGTTGGAACATCCTGGAGGACCAGGGCTTCGGATTCTGGAAGGAGCGCCTCGCCTGCGCGGCGAGGTACTACAGCGCGTACAGGATAGACCATGTTCTGGGCTTCTTCAGGATCTGGGCCATTGGGACCAGGGAGAAGGACGGATTCCTCGGGCGTTTCGATCCCGAATATCCCATCCACTTTCCGGATCTCGCCAGTCTTGGCTTCGATCCGGCGCGGATACGGTGGCTCAGCCTGCCCCATGTCCCTGGAGCCGAAGTCCGCGATGCACTTTCGGCCCTGCCCCGGGACTTCGCCGCCCGGCTCGAGGCAGCCCTTTTGTCGCGCATCGGGACCGAGGACCTCTTCCTCTTCTCCCCCGCGGTCCGGGGGAGCGCGGACATCGCCGACATCATCCACGCCGAGGCGAGGGCTCTCTTTACCCCCGGGGCCGAGCCCTGGGAAGCCTTGCGGGCCTGCGAGGATTTCTTCTGCGCCGCATGGAGGAACAGGACCTTGCTGGAAATCCCAGGCGGAACCTATGTTCCAACCTGGAGCTATGGGGAAACCAGGGCCTGGCGATCCCTTTCGGAAAAGGAGAGGACCGCCCTGGGAGCCCTGATAGCCCGCAGGAAGGGCGAATCCCAAGGGCTTTGGGAGAAACGGGGCTTCAATATTCTGAAAGCCTTGTCGGAAGGCCTGGACATGCAGGCCTTCGCCGAAGACCTGGGAGCCGTTCCCCCTTGCGTGCCCCAGGTCCTGGACCGGCTTTCCATGCCCGGCCTCAGGGTGCTCCGCTGGCATAGGGCTTGGGAAGCGGCGGGGGCTCCCTACGTCGAGCTTTCCGAATATCCTGAGAATTCCATGGCCTGCACCTCCGTCCACGATTCATCCATGCTGAGGCAATGGTGGGAGGAAGAGGCGGATAAGGAAGCGGTCTGGGCCCTGGCGGGACGGGCCCTGCCGGAAGGCGGGGACCCGGGACCTGTTCCCGCAGAGCTCGACCCCAAATCCGCGGCATGCTTCCTGCGCGCCTTCGCCGCTGCCGGATCTCGCATCGTGGCCTACCCCCTGCAGGACATCCTGGCCGCTTCGGAACGGTACAGGGAAAAGGACCCTAGGGACGAGAGGATCAACGTGCCCGGAACCTCAGGCCCGGAGAACTGGACCTATCGCATGAAGCCCTATCTGGAGGACCTGGCCGGCGACGGGACCTTCGCCGCCTTCGCGGCGTCCTTGTCCGGGGGCTTTGGGAAAAACGATGGATAGGGCGCCCCTCCGAAGAGCAGCCTCCGCCGCCTCGGCGGGAGCGAAGAAATCCTTGGCCACCCTGTGGCTGCTGGCCAAGATCATGGTTCCCACAAGCCTCGCCATGGCGATCCTGGGCTGGAGCGGCGCGGCCAAGGTCATTTCCGTCCTCCTCTCGCCCCTCATGGGGCTCCTGGGCCTTCCCGGAGAGGCGGCCTTGGCCTTCATCTCCGGAATCCTCCTCACCAACTATTCGGCCATAGCGGTAATGAACAGCCTCACCTTGAACCTGAGGCACGTGGCGATCCTGGCCTTCATGAGCCTCACGGCCCACAACCTGGCGGTGGAGTCGGCGGTCATGAAGTCCGCCGGATCCTCGGCCTTGAAGATGACCCTTCTTCGGGTGGGCGTGGCCTTGGCCGGCGCCTTCGTCCTCAACCTCATCCTGCCCCGGTCCATGGGGGAAATCGCCTTCTCCGCCGCCATGGAGAGGACAAGCATTGCCTTCCTGCCCATGCTGGGCGCCTGGGCTCTCTCCACCCTGCGGCTGATCGCCAAGCTCACGCTGTTCGTCGTGGGCATCATGGTACTCCAGGCTGAACTGGAGGAATTCAAGGTCTTGAGGGCCCTGTCCTCCTTGCTCTCCCCCCTGATGCGCGTCTTCGGCCTGCCTCCCAGGGCCAGCTTCCTGTGGATCGTGGTGAATACGGTGGGCTACGCATACGGGGCGGGGATCATCCGTTCGGAATACGAGTCGGGAAAGATGAAACCCCAGGAAGGTGATCTGTTCAACCACCACGCGGCGATCTGCCATTCCCTCTTGGAGGACACGATCCTCTACTCCGCACTGGGCATTCCCGTCCTATGGCTCGTCGCGCCGAGGCTCGTCTTCGCCGCGGCCGTGGTCTGGGCTGAGAGGGCGAGGCGCCATAGGATGAAAAAATCCTTCAAGGTGGGGACGATCTGAACAACCCCAGGGGCCTCGGGGCTCCTAGATTCCCGCGAAGGTAAGCCAGGCGGCGGCCAGCCCCAGGATCGAAAAAACTCCCAAAGCCTCAAGGAGGCCCGCCGCCCCAAGGGCCGCCGCGGCCAGGATCCTGCCCTTCCGCCGTGAACGACCCGAGGCTTGCGCTTCGGGGATGGGGGAGCCGGAACCTTGGGAATAGCGACCTTGGGACTCGAGACCTTGGGACTCGCGATCTTGGGACGGCCGGGATCTTCCTGAGAGGGCGGCGGCGAGGGCCGCCAGAGCCCAGATCCCCGCGCCTGCGAGGCGGGCGGCCCCGGGCTTGGCCTGGATGAAATCCTGCAGGGAATAGCCCGCCCGGGCGGCCAAGGCCGAGAGGGAGCCGAGGCTTCCCGCCGCCATGGCGGCTCCGAAGGCCACGAGCACCAGCCCCGAAACAATCCTCACCGTCTTCCCGTGCTTGGCCAGGTACCTCATGAGGGGGCGGAGCCGGTCGAAGAACAATCCCGAGGCTATGAAGGGCAGTGCGAAGCCAAGGGAGTAGGCGGACAGAAGGAGTGCCGCCTTTCCCGCGTCGCCTTCCCTAGACGCCATGAGGAGAATGGACGCGAGGATAGGGCCTATGCAGGGCGACCAGCCCGCGGCGAAGGCGAAGCCAAGCGCCAGGGCTCCGAAAAATCCCTTTCCCGCCTTGCCTGAGAATTTTCCTATGAGCCTTGCGTCGGAGCCCAGGAACTTTAAGAAATCGAAGACCATGTTCAAGCCCAGGATCACCACCAATATTCCGCCTGCGATCCCTATGTATTGGGCGAAGGGAGACCTTCCCACGAACATTGCGCCTCCGGAGAAAACAACCCCCAGGAGGGTGAAGGCGATGGTGAAGCCCAGGGAGAAGGCGAGGCTCCGGACAAGGATTCTCCCCTTGGAATCAGGGCTTGAGAGCTGGGCCGCCGTGCTGCCTGAAATGTAGGACAGGTAGGCCGGCACGAGGGGGAGCACGCAAGGGGAGATGAAGGACAAAAGCCCCGCGGCGGCGGCGGCGAAAAAGCCCGGACTTGTCATTTCTGGGCCAACTCCTTGAGCAGTGCCACGAGCTCGGGGTTGGCGTAATCGTGGGCGCCTACCATGCCGGCGATGAACTTGCCGCTTTTGTCCAGGATGTAGGTGGTGGGGATGCCCTGGGACGCGTAGGTGCGGGTCAGGGTGTTCTTCGGATCGAGATAGATGGGGAAGCTCATCTTCATCTCCTGGACAAAGGCCTTCACCGTGGCGGGATCCTCTCCCACGCTGACGGCGAAGATTTCGAAGTCGAAGCCCTTCATGGCTTTTCCAAGGCTTTCTATGCTGGGGATCTCCTGCCTGCAGGGCGGACACCAGGTGGCCCAGAAATTGAGGAGGACTATCTTCCCCTTGGTGCTCGTCCTGGTCTTTGAGCCTCCCTCCAGGGTGGTCACGCGGAAATCCTGGTAGGCGAAGGGAGGATCGAAGACATGGAAGCCAAGGGCTTCAAGCTTGGGGGCATACCAGGGCTTGGGGGAGGCCCCGAAGGCCGGGGCGGCGGCGAGGAAAAGCAGGCCCAACATAGCGGCAAAGGCAAGTTTCTTTTTCATGTTCCATCTCCGGTTCGACGTATTAGGAAAATACTATATTGCACGGCCGGAAGCAACCTCGGAGGCGGAGGCCGGGAAAACCCCCGCTGGGACCGGGCTTCATCCAAGGCGCCGGTTGTCTCAAGGCGGGCAAAAGGAGTATCTTCTGAGTCATGAACCATTATTTTCCCCTACTTGAAGAAGAATCGGAAGACGAGGAAAAGCGCAAGGAATCCAGGCGCGAAGAGGCGCTTTCCGAACGTTTCCTGAAGACCAGGACCATACTCCTCACCGGAGAGGTGGACAAGGATCTCTCCGAGCGGGTCATCCGCCATCTCCTCCTTTTGGAGAGCATCTCCGACGAGCCCATAACCCTTCTGGTGGATTCCCCGGGCGGCGACGTCTACGCCGGCTTTTCGATCTTCGACATGCTCCGCTTCGTCAAGGCCCCGGTTCGGATCGTGGGCATGGGCCTCGTGGCCAGCGCCGCCGCCCTCATCCTGCTCGCGGTTCCCAAGGAGAGGAGGTTCGGCCTACCAAATTCCTCCTATCTCATCCACCAACCCCTTTCGGGCATCCAGGGGGTGGCTACGGAGATAGAGATCCACGCCCGGGAATTGGAAAAGACTAAGGCAAGGCTCAACGAGATCATCGCCGAGGCCACGGGCCAGAACCTGGAACGGGTTTCCAAGGATACGGACCGGGATTATTGGATGAACGCCAAGGAAGCATTGGCCTACGGTCTCATCGCCAAAGTGGTGTCTTCCAGGGAAGAGCTCTAGGCTCGAAAGCAGCCGCGGGGTTCTTTCCCCTTCCTTGAAGCGCGGCGGGAAGCTCAGGCCGTATAATGGTCGGAGGATCCTTGCCGATGCGGACCAAGCCCCCAAGGCGGGGTTGGGCGGCCATCCTGCCCGCCCTCGCCCTTTTCCTCGGAGCCCGGTGCTCCCTGCCCTGGAATGTTCCGGGCCCGAGGGTTGTCGAAATTGTTTCCTACAACGCCCACAATCTCTTCGACGACCAGCAGGACGGCGGAGAATACCCCGAGTTCATCCCCGGATCCAGTGGATGGAACGCAAGCCTCTACAAAACCCGGCTGGAAAACACCGCCTTCGCCGCCGCAAGCCCCTTTTCAGGCGATGGAGCCGCCACGACGGCTCCATCCTGGCCGGACATCCTCTGCCTCGCGGAGATCGAGGGTGAGAAGGTCCTCAAGGACCTGGCGGAGGGTCCCATGGCCAAGGTGGGGTACCGCTGGATGGCCCTGGGTACGGAAAGCGCCTCGGCCATCCGCTGCGGAATCCTATCCCGCTTTCCCATCCTCGCCTGCCGGTCCCACGCCCTGGGGGATGCTTGGGGGTTCGGCCCCTTGAGGGACATGCTGGAGGTGGACATCGGCCTTTGGGAAGACGGGAAGTCGGGAGGGAAGGGGGATGGAGAGGACGGTGAAGTCCTCACCCTCTTCCTCTGCCACTGGAAATCCCGCAAGGAGGGAGCCAGGGAAACCGAAGAGGCGAGGCGTCAGGCCGCGGAGCTCCTCTCCCGGCGCATGAGGGAAATCCAGGCCTTGGATCCGCTCCGCGCCTTGGTGGCCTGCGGGGACTTCAACGAAAATCCCGACGAATACCTCAGGGCGGGAAGGGCCTACCCAACTGCCTTCGCCCCTCCGGACTCGGGATCCCCCGGCAAGCCCGGAGGAACCATAGAAGTCTGCTCCTCCTTGGAGGCTTTGAAGGCAGGCCCGCCGCCAAGCCAGGACCTCCGGGGTTCGGGAAGCCTGAGGCTCTTTTCTCCCTGGGAACAGGAGGGGGGATACAGCTATGTTTTCCAGGGCGCAGGGGAGAGGCTGGACGGCTTTCTCCTCGCCCCTTCCCTGGCGGATGGCAAGGGACTTGAGTTCGACGATTTCCGTGTGGGAAGCTCCCCTGAACTCTTTGGCCAGGACGGAGTCCCCGCAGGCTGGAACGGCAGGTCGGGCTACTCCGACCACCTGCCCGTCGGCATCAGGCTTTCTTCCTCCCTGTACAATAGAGGCGGTTTCATGGAAAAGTAGGGGGATGCAGAATTTTTTCGCCATGCTTCAGGAGCGTTTCGGCATTAACGCGTACCTGAGGGGCAACTACGACGCGGCGGAGCGTTGGTTCAGGAAGGTGGAAGCCCGGGATCCGGATTCCCTGAGCGTCCTGCGAAACCTTGGGGTCCTCATGCTCGCCAAGGGAGACGCGGAGGCGGCGGAGCGGTACCTCCTCAAGGAGGAAAAGCTCTACGGCAAGTCCTTCCACCGCCACGCGGGGCTGGCTGACCTGGCCTATGCCTTGGGGAAGCGGAAGGAGGCGGCCAAGCGCTACGCCCTGGCCCTCCAGGAGCCGGAATGCGCCCCCGGCGGCCCCGCGGCGGCATCCCGGCCCATCATGGAGAAACGCCTCGCCATAGCCTCGGATGAGAAGACCTTCGAGAACACCCGCCAAGCCATGAGACACTTCCAGGAAGGCCAGCGCCTCAAGGAAGAGAAGAAGTACGAGGAAGCCATAGCCGCCTTCTCGGCCTCCGTGGACTTGGACGGGACGAACTGGCCGGGGCTCAACAACGCAGGCTCGATCGCCTTGGATCTGCTGGGCGATCCGGAGCGCGCCAAGGCCTTTTTCCAGCGGGCCTTCGACATTTCCAGGAACGCCCAGGTGGCGGCCAACCTCGACCTGGCCTCCAAGCGGATCGAGAAACAAGGAGCGAAGCGATGAGCCTGCGGGAAGACGCGCGGGGAATTTTCCTCGCGGGGGTGGAGAGGGTCGATCCGAGGCTTCTCCTGGGCAAGGCATTGCGCCTGCGCGGCGAAATCATGGAAGTCTCCCACGCGGGAGGGACCTTCGAGTACGACCTCTCCCGCTAGGCCCATGTGGCGGTGGTGGGCATGGGCAAGGCCTCGGCGGTGCTGGCGGAGGCCCTGGAGGGGATCCTGGGGCGGAGGATAGGCTCCGGCTTCGTCGTGGCGAAGTCCATCGGGGCTTCCCGCTGCGCGCGCATAGAGCTCGCCGAGGCAGGCCACCCGGTGCCGGACCACAGGTCCGTCCAGGCGGGCGGGAAGGTCCTTGAGATAGCCGCGAAGGTGCGGGAATGGGAAGCCAGGGGAGAGGCCTGCCTGGCCATCGTCCTGGTTTCCGGCGGGGGCTCGGCCCTCCTTTCCGCCCCCGCCCAAGGCATAAGCCTTGAGGACAAGGCCGCGGCCACCCGGCTCCTCCTGGCCTCCGGCGCCACCATCCAGGAAATGAACGGGGTGCGGAAGCATCTTTCCGCCATAAAGGGAGGCCGGCTGGCCGAAGCTTTCCAGCCCGCGGACGTCCTCTCCCTGATCCTTTCCGACGTGGTTGGGGACGATCTGGACGCCATAGCCTCGGGACCCACCGTGCCGGACCGCTGGACCTGGGAATCCGCCGCGGCCGTATTGAAGGCCCGCAAGGTCTGGGACTCCCTTCCTCCCCCGGTGCGGGACCTCTTCGTAGCTGGTGTGGAGGGCAGGGCGCCGGACACCCCCAAGCCGGGGGCCAAGGCCTTCGGCTCGACCAGGACGGTCCTGGTGGGCAACAACATGCTTGCCTTGAGGGCCGCGGAGGAAGAGGCCCGGGCGCGGGGATACAACACCTTGCTCCTAAGCTCCCGGATCGTGGGCGAGGCCCGGGAGGTGGCCAAGCTTTTCCCCGCCCTGGCGAAGGACATTTCCCTGTACGGGACGCCGGTCCCAAGGCCCGCCTGCATCCTCGCGGGAGGCGAGACCACCGTCACGATCCGAGGCAAGGGAAGGGGCGGAAGGAACCAGGAGATGGCCCTGGCCGCCCTCTGCGCCTTGGACGAGGAGACGAAACGGGAGGGTGGGTTCTGCTTCCTCTCCGCAGGTACGGATGGGAACGACGGCCCCACCGACGCCGCCGGGGCCTTCGCCGAGCCGGAAATCCTGGCCCGGGCTTCCATCCAAGGCCTCGATCCCGAAGCCTTCCTGGCGGACAATGATTCCTACGGCTTTTTCGACGCCTCGCAAGGCCTTTTGAAGACCGGCTCCACGGGCACGAACGTCTGCGACCTCCAGATACTTCTGGTCCGCTGAAGGATGGGGGCATGGCGATCGAACCGAAACCGCTGATAGTACAAAGCGACCTCTCCGTCCTCCTGGACGTCCACGCCCCCCTGTTCGGGGAGGCGAGGGAGGCGTTGAACGCCTTCGCCATGCTGGAGAAGAGCCCCGAGCACCTCCACACCTACAGGATAACCCCCCTCTCCCTATGGAACGCCGCCGCCGCGGGCCTTTCCCCCGCCCAGGTGACCTCCTTGCTGGCGGAGTACTCGCGCTACGAGCTTCCCAAGGATTTGCCCTACATAATCCAGGACATCATGGCCCGCTTCGGCGCCCTGACCCTCGGGGACTCGGGACGGGGAGGCGGCTCGGAGCTTATCCTTTCCTGCGCCTCCCAGGACATCGAGAGGAGGATAGCCTCGGACAGGCTCCTGGCTAAGTGGCTTTCCCCCGCGCCCGGAGGCTTCGCCTTGAGGCTTTTGGACCGGGGCACGGTCAAGGTGGAGCTCTTGAAGCGAGGCTGGCCGGTGAAGGACGAGGCCTCCCTCAGGGACGGCGATCCCTGCCCCCTCGCCTTGAAATTCGATTCCTCCCGGGGACCCTGGAGCCTGCGGCCTTATCAGGAGGAGGCGGTGGCGGCCTTCATCGGAGGGAACAGGCCGGGGAACGGCTACGGCGTGGTCGTCCTTCCCTGCGGTTCCGGGAAGACCATCGTAGGCATGGCCGCCATGGCGGCGGTGGGCAGAAAGACCCTGGTCATAACCACCAACATAGCGGCGGTGCACCAATGGAGGGACGAGCTGCTGGCAAGGACCGACATAGCCCCTGACATGGTGGGGGAGTACTCGGGGGGCGCGAAGGACCTGAGGCCCATCACCGTCGCCACCTACCAGATCCTCACCTGGCGGCCCGACAAGGTCTCGGATTTTCCCCACTTCGAAATGCTGAGGAAGGAAAACTGGGGCCTCATCATCTGCGACGAAGTCCACCTCCTTCCCGCCCCGGTGTTCCGCGTCGTGGCGGAGCTGCAGGCCGTCAGGAGGCTCGGGCTCACCGCCACCCTGGTCCGGGAGGACGGCAGGGAAGAGGATGTGTTCTGCCTCATAGGTCCCAAGCGCTACGACGTGCCCTGGAAGGATCTGGAGAGGAAGGGCTTCATCGCCGAGGCGTGGTGCAAGGAGATCAGGGTTCCCATGGCCGAGGAGACCCGGCTTGCCTACGCCGTGGCCGAGCAGAGGGCGAGGATCCGCATAGCCGCGGAGAACAAGGAAAAGGAGAAGGTGGCGGCTGAGCTGGTGGGGCACCACGCGGGGGAGGGGATTTTGGTCATCGGCCAGTACATCGAACAGCTTAAGCGTTATGCGACATTATTGGGCGCTCCCCTGATCACAGGGAAGACTCCCGAGCGGGAGAGGGAGGCTCTCTACGACGCCTTCAGGCGTGGCGATGTGCGACTCCTTGTGGTTTCGAAGGTAGCCAACTTCGCCATAGACCTGCCCGACGCTTCGGTCGCGATACAGATATCCGGCACCTTCGGATCAAGGCAGGAGGAAGCCCAGCGGTTGGGGAGGGTGCTCAGGCCTAAGCATAGGAACAGCTTCTTCTATTCCCTGGTTTCGCGTTATACGGTAGAAGAGGAGTTTTCCGACAACCGGAGGAGATTCCTGATCGAACAGGGGTATCGTTATGCGATTGAAAGCTGGGAGTGAAGCGTCTGTCCGCGAGTGGAAGGAATCCATAATCTCCGACAAATCCCTGCGCTTCGCCCCATGGGCGGAGAACTACCTCGGCGCTCCCGTGAAAGGGAAAAGCCGCGAGGCTGTCCTGTCCGGCATCATTTCGGCCCTGGATGAAGAAGCGATGTGCGACTCCGCCGTGGCAATGATGGACGGTTTCGACAGGCTGGCCGTGGCCGGCCTCCTGGTCTCGGGCGGCATGGACATTCACGGTCTAAGGGGTATGCTGCGCGACGCCTGGTCCTTCAGCGAAATCGAATACCGCCTGGCCCAACTGGTGGACCGGTTCCTCGTCTTCCGCCGGAACGACGGGATCATGAAGGTGAATCCTCTCCTGGCCGAAGGCCTTCTGGCAAGGCTGTCCTTGGCGATCATCCTCTTCGGACCCGATCCGGAGGTTCCGGACAACCAAGGAAAAGCTTCGGCCGAAGGTGGGCAGGGAATCCCCAGCGAAATCGCGCGCAAGAACGGCGCCACCCTCCAGGACGCATTCCTGGCCCTCTACGCCCTCCTCAAGGAGGAGGCCGACCCAACCCTTAAGTCGGGGGTCCTATCTTCCAGGGCGAAAAAATCCCTGGAGCGGATTTTCAAGGGTGACACCCGCGTGGCTGGATGGGTGGAGGAGATTTTCGCCGCCCTCCTGGGAGCGGGAATCCTGGCCAAGAGGGATGGAGAGCTGCAGGTGGATTTCGCTTCTCTGATGGGGCTCCTGGAGCTTGCTCCCGAAAGACTCGCCTATGCGCTTCTGGAACTGAGGGCGACTGGAAGGGATGGCGAAATCCTAGGCGCCACGGGGAGGTCCGGCGTCGAAGGAAGCCTCGGCTTCGCCGGGGAAATCCTGCGGCCTTTCATGGAGCGGGGCTTTGTCTTCTCGAGGGCGGGCCTGGAACGCTTCTTCTTCCTGTTTGGCAAGGGCGGGGCGGGAGCGGCCGGAGCCGGCGGCGCGGCGGGCGCTTTCGCTTCGGCCATGGAGGGTCTGGGGCTGGTGGAAAAGGCTCAGGGTGGATATCGTTGCGCGCCTGAACGGCTAAAGGGACGCTGGTCCCAGGCCGGCTCCCCGGGGAACATAACGATAGACGGGACCGGAGCGATCCATGCCTTGGAAGGCGCCTCGGCGAAGGATGTGGCGGCGTTGTGCGGGATATGCTCCCTGCGCTCGGCCGGGGAGGCTTGGGAATTCGCGGCGACGAGAAATTCCGCCCGACGGGCCTTCGAGTCCGGCATGTCGCCGGAGGATGTGGAGAGCATCCTGGTCGGGGCGAGTTCAAGGCCCCTGCCCCAGGCGATATCCTTCGACCTCCGTTCCTGGAGGCGGCAATTCGACGCGGCGCGGCTGTACAAGGGCTACGTGGCGGTTCTGGACGAGGAGACCTCCGCCTTGGCGGAAAAAGGCCTGGACGCGGGGGAAAGACTCATGGAAAAGATCGCCCCGGGGGTCTATTTCATACCCGCCACGCATTTCGAGCGGGCCAAGGCAAGGCTGGAGGACATTGGGATAGCCCTGCCCAAGCCCGCCTCCGCGGGATTCGATGCGTCCCCCCTTCCCCGGGTGACGGGAATGGCGACCACCCTTCAAGCCGCGCCGGAGTCGGGCGGAGAGGAAGCGGCCCGCCTCAGGGAGCTTCTCTTCTCTCCCGTCCGCTCGCCGGCGCCCCATCCCGCCAAGGGGTTTTTGGAAATCCTGGAGGGGTCGGGCTTGGGGCCGGAGCGCAGGCTGGCGGTGGCGGAAAGGATAGGGCGCCGGCTTGTATATACCCCGGAGCAGCTTCGTGCTATCGTCGGGATGGAGAAGGCGGCTTCCGGCGCCGCTGAGCCCGAGCCTTGCGCCAAGGGCCTGGACTTCCAGGGGAAGCTGCGCGTGATTTCAGGAGCCTTGAAGTCGAAGTACCCGAGGCTCGAGATTAAATGGATGCGGCAGAAAGCCGCCGTCGTGGATGTCCTGAGGCCGACGGGCCTCAGGAAGACAGCCTCCGACTACGAGTTGGAAGGGGAGGACGTCGCCACCGGGAAGCCTTTGGTCATCCGGGTCGGGGCGATGCTTTCGGTGTGCCACGAAAAGGGCTTTCATTCAGGAGAATGATTTTGAAGAACGAACAGAACCAATTGAAGCTGGCCGTCCTGGTGGACGCGGACAATACCCAGGCCACTATCATCGAAGGCCTGCTGGCCGAGATCGCCAAATACGGAGTGGCGAGCGTGAAGAGGATCTACGGGGACTGGACAAACACCAACCTGCGTTCCTGGAAGGACAAGCTCCTCGAGTACGCCATCCAGCCGGTCCAGCAGTTTTCCTACACCTCGGGGAAGAACGCCACGGACAGCGCAATGATCATCGACGCGATGGACCTTCTGTACACGGAAAACCTCGATGGCTTCTGCGTGGTGTCCTCGGATTCGGACTTTACCCGCCTGGCGGCGCGGCTCAGGGAGGACGGCAAGCTTGTCCTGGGCTTCGGGCAGCGCAAGACTCCCAAGCCCTTCGTCGCCGCCTGCGACAAGTTCATCTACACCGAGATCTTGCGTGGCGATGACGAGGAGAAGGAGAGCAGGGCGGAGAAGGACAGCCAGGGCAGGGGCCAGGGTGACATAAAGACCGACAAGAAGATGAAGGCCCTCCTGCAGAGCGCCGTGGAGGACGCGGCTGACGAGTTCGGCTGGGCCTACCTGGGGGCGGTGGGAACCTACATAGCCAACCGCCAGCCCGAGTTCGACCCGCGCAATTTCGGGTACCGCAAGCTGGGCGATCTCATCAAGGCCTGCGGCTTCTTCGACATCGACGAGAGGGCCAGCCCCACGGATTCCGGAAAGCAGGTCTACCTAAAGCTCAAGGCCAAGTCCCGCTAGGAAAACGCCTGCGGATCCCATAGTCACCTCACGGAATGCGCGCTACCATGGTTTTCCGTGGAGGTAAACGATGAAAAATGGAATTCTCGGCCCTAAGGCCCAGGATGTGCGCCGCCGCCGAGCCATGGCGCGGGTCGCAACCCTGGTTCGACGCGTCTCTCCGGCGTGCATCGCCGTCCTGGCCCTCCTTGTCCTCGTCATGGCGGGCCAAGGCCTTGCATCGGCTGATCCGGGCGCCCCCGGATCGGGAGAGCCCTCCGCGGCCAGGCCCCAGACTCCCCAGCCTCCATTTCCCTACGCGGCCGAGGACGTTCGGGTACCCAATCCCGGCGCTGGGATTACGCTTGCCGGCACCTTGTTCATCCCCGAAGGCCACGGTCCCTTTCCCGCCGCCCTCCTCGTCACGGGGTCGGGACCGCAGGACAGGGATGAGACCCTTTTCGGCCACAAACCTTTCCTGGTGCTCGCCGACTACCTGGCCCGGAAGGGTATAGCCACCCTGCGGTGCGACGACCGCGGGGTGGGAGCCTCGGAAGGGAATTTCGTATTGGCAACCACCTTCGATTTCGCAAAGGACGCCGAAGCCGCCCTCGACTGGCTCGCCTCCCGTCCGGAGATACGGGCCGAAGGCGTGGGAGTTATAGGCCACAGCGAAGGGGGCATAGTAGCTTCGATAATCGCATCCCGTCGCCCGGGGCTTGGCTTCGCTGTCCTATTGGCGGGACCGGGCCTGTCCGGAGAGGAGATTCTCTACCTGCAGAACGCCGCCATAGCCAGGGCGTCGGGCATGGGGGAGGAAGCGATAGCCAAGGCGAACGAAGTCAACTCCAAGCTCTACGCCATCGCGAAGCGGGAAGGGGACACGGGAGTGCGAAGGGAGGAGCTGGCCTCGATCCTTGAGGCTTTCATGGGCGGAAAGCCCGATGATCCGGCTGATCTCAAGGCGGCCAGGAGGGCCCAGGTCCTGCCTATGGCGGACTCCCTGCTGGTCCCTTGGTTCGGGGTTTTCCTGGCCACGGATCCCGCATCCTACCTGAGGGAGGCCAAGGCCCCCGTCCTGGCCCTGATTGGCTCCAAGGACCTGCAGGTGCCTCCGAAGGAGAACCTCGAGGCGATCCGCAACGCCCTGGCAACTTCGCAGGGCGGCGACGGCCTTTCAAGGGCCGTGGAGCTGGAGGGTTTGAACCATCTGTTCCAGAGGACGACCACGGGGCTTCCAGCGGAATACGGCTTTCTTCCCGAGACCTTCGCTCCCGCCGCGCTCGAGGTTGTGGGCAACTGGCTCGCCGCGGTCCTGGGGCTCGAATAGAAGGCGGGCTTTTGCGGCAGCCGCCACAGGGGGCTGCCGCGCGATTGGAGCGCCTCCCGTCAAAGGTCCAGGATTTCGCTTCTCCAGCGCGAACCTATGCGGGCCAGGGTATCCAGGGCGGTCTCCCGGGGCGACGACGATTCCCTGGCCCTATTGTATTCCATCGAGAACTGGTTCATGGAGAAGTGCTTGAATACCCAGAGGTTTCGCCTCATCGCCTGGGGCGCCGGGCCGTAGAGGGCCTTGGCCGTCCCTGCCCAGGTATGGAAGAGCTTTCCCTTCCGCAGTTCCCCGTAGCCGGATACCCAGAGGACCCCCCCGAGGCAGGCGTGGAGGCGGAAGGCAAGCTCCGCCATGGCCTTTTGGCTCTCCTCCAATAGCGCATCCAGGCCTTCAAGCGCCGCGGGGGATCTCTCCGCGGCGATAGTCCTCAGGAGCCTCAATTCCGCGGTCTTGGGAGTGTGGAGGGGGGTTTTATTGATGACGACGGCCGCGGAGCGGAAGTCCACGCCCAGTTCCCTGGAAAACCAGCCTTGGGCAAGGCGGCCGGACTGGCCCACGAGATAGCGCTGGTTCTCCTTCCTCTGCTCGTTTTTCCCGGGATTGTCCGCCACTATCAGGAAGGCGGGGGATGCCTCGGGACCCACGTCGTCCAGGGCTTTGTTGTAGACTACAGGGGTCTCCACCTCATAGTCCCCGTAGCCCAGCCTCGCCGCGAGCTCCCGCTGGAGGGGCAGAAGCCAGGAGGCATTCCCGGACCAAGCCTGGACGTTGCGGCGGAACTCTTCCCTCAGCCTGGAAAACTCCTCATATTGCGTCTTCGTCATCGTTCTTTTCCTTCTTCCCCTCGCCGGAGTATACTGGCATGGATGAAACGGCGGCTCCAGGCATTCCTCATGATATTTTTCGCGATTTTCGGCGTCTCCTGCGAGACCGCCTTGGAAAAGAGGGTCCGCCAGGCCCGGGAGGCGGCCGAGGGGGCGGGGCTCGACGCCCAGGCCTTGGCTTCCTTCTCCTCTTCGCTTGGGCGGAGCCCGGAGCGCTTCTTTGAGCTTTTGGACAAGGTTTCCGCCTTGGCCCAGGCCGATCCCTGGCTTCTCGCAAGGGCCGACAAGGCCAAGTCCCTGCCTTCCGCCTACGAGCCGGGGGACCTGGTCTCCCTGGACGGGACCTCTTTGGCGGTCTCCCGTCCCGGCCACAGGCTCAGGGAGCCGGCGTTCCGGGCTTTGGCCGCCGCCTCGGCCGCGGCCAAGAAGGAAGGGGTCGTCCTCTTGGTTTCATCGGCCTATCGAAGCTATGCCTACCAAGAGGGACTGTTCTCCCGCAATGTCGAGGAACTGGGCCGTAAGGAGGCCGAGAGGGTCTCGGCCCGCCCGGGGGCGAGCCAGCACCAGTTGGGCACGGCAGTGGATTTCGGCTCCATAACAGACGCATTCGCGGCGACCGCGGCGGGAAGATGGATGGCGGCCAACGCCGGGCGCTTCGGCTTTTCCCTCTCCTATCCCCAGGGCTACGAGACCTTGACCGGCTATGTCTGGGAAAGCTGGCATTACCGCTATGTGGGCATCGAAGCCGTCGCCCTCCAGGACGAATTCTTCGGCGGCATCCAGCACAGCATGCTTTTGTTCCTGGACGCCCATTTCGCCCAAGCCGCCGCGGCAAGCGCCGCGAAGGGGTGAGGGGAGGCGGCCAAGCTAGATAGCTACTGTTCCTCGCGAATTCTCCCCGGCCCGCCTGTCCGCCAGGGCGATGGACCAAATGAGGTCCGCCACGGCGTCCTCGTCGTGGGTCCTTGGGCTCACCACCCGGGCTGCGGCCTTGATTTCCTCCAGGGCGTTCGCGGGAGCGCAGCCCCAGCCGGCGACCTTGACCATGGTGAGGTCGTTCATTGCGTCCCCTATGGCCATCACTTCCTCCATGGGGAATCCGAGGATGCCTGAAAGCCGGACAAGGGCCGAACCCTTGTCCGCCCCCAGTGGGAGTATCTCGAGGAAATAGGGCTTGGAGGTGACTATCTCGGCCCTGTCCCTGAATGTGGCCGCTAGGAGGGGATAGACTTCCGCTATCCTGGCTGGGTCCCCTGGGACTACGAACTTGGTCTGCCCGCCTGCGAAGAGCTCCTTCTTGGGCGGGGCGTCCACTAGGGGCTGGCCGGTGAGGTGCTGGTCCAGGAGGGCCCAGCGGTTCCTGTCCAGGCTGTAGATCTTGCCGTCCATGTAGACCTGCCAGGATAGGCCGAGGGCTTCCACCGCCTCGGTGGCTTCGTGGCAGAAGGCCTCTGTCAGGGTGAGGTGCTCGATAGAGCGGCCGTCCTCGGTCGCGAGGGTTTCGGCGCCGTTGGAACATATGAGGAAGTTGCCCGGCCTGTCCAGTTCCAGGACCTTGGCGTACTCCTTGAGGGACGCGTAGTTCCTCCCCGAGGCGAGGACTATGTCTATGCCCGCGTCCTCGGCGGCCCTGACGGCGGCCTTGTTCGGCTCCGAGATGCCGAGCCTGGAGTCCAGGAGGGTGTCGTCAAGGTCCAGGGCGATGAGGGAGATTTTCATGGCCTTTCATATACAACGCCGGGCGGGGGCGTGAGAAGCGCCGTAAGACCGCTCGCCGTTTGGCCAATCACTGGGGTCTGACCCCCGGTTGGCTTTCGGTTAGCTTTCGATTGGCCAAGCCCCCACTTAACCCGAGGGGCGCTTGCTGGTATCCTGGGCGCCAGGAAGGAAGGATCCATGGACAAGATAGACCTGCGTAGCGACACGGTGACCTGGCCGACGGAGAAGATGCGCGCCGCCATGGCCCAGGCTCCCGTGGGAGACGATGTGTACGGCGACGACCCCACGGTCAACCGCCTGGAGGAGATCGCCGCCCAGGCCCTGGGCAAGGAGGCCGCCCTCTTCGTGCCCTCCGGCACCTTCGGGAACCAGCTGGCCCTCTTCACCTGGTGCCCCCGGGGCAGCGAGGTCATCCTCGGGGACCAATGCCACATAGTCCAGCACGAGGCGGGGGCGGCTTCCATCATAGCCGGCGTCCAGCTGAGGCCCGTGGACGCCCCCAAGGGAGTCCTTCCCCTCGCGGCCATCGCCGAACGAATCAGGGGAGAGGACATCCACTATCCTCCCACCTCCCTCATCTGCCTCGAGAACGCCCACTCCTCGGGCAGGGTCCTTCCCCTGGACTACCTGGACGAGGTATCGGCCTTCGCCCGGTCGCGACGCCTTCCCGTGCACATGGACGGGGCCCGAATCTTCAACGCCGCCGCGGCCCAGGGCGTGCCCGCATCCAGGATAGCCCAAGCCGCGGACTCGGTGATGTTCTGCCTTTCCAAGGGGCTCTGCGCCCCCGTGGGCTCCATGCTCGCCGGGAGCGCGGACTTCGTGGCCCGGGCGAGGAGGAAGCGCAAGCCCTTGGGGGGCGGCATGCGCCAGGCGGGCATCCTGGCAGCCGCGGGGATCATCGCCATCCAGGAAATGAGCCTGCGCCTCGGGGAAGACCACGCCAGGGCGCGCCGCCTGGCCGCCAGGCTCTCCGGGATCCCAGGCGTCAGGGTCGTCCAGGACGCCCTGGACATAGACATGGTCTTCTTCAGCCTTCCCGAAGGGACGGACGGCGCCGCCTTCGCCGCATTCATGGCGGAAGGAGGCATCCTCGTTAATCCGCCGGAGAACGGGGAGTGCCGCCTCGTTGTCCATTACTGGATCGACGACGCCAAGGTTGAGAAGGCGGCCCGGCGCATAGGGGAGTACCTAGCCCAATGACCCAGTCCCAGGAGGACAGGAAGCTGGTTCGGGACGCGGGACTCCTCTCGCTGTACACCATGATATCCCGCATCCTGGGGCTTTTGAGGGAAATCACCAAGGCCAGGTTCCTGGGAACGGGGGGGCTCTCGGACGCCTTCGCCGTCTCCTTCATCATTCCCAACTTCATGCGCCGCCTCTTCGCCGAGAATTCCGTATCCGTGGCCTTCATCCCCACCTACAAGGGATACCTGCACGAGGGGGACCCCAAGGCGACCCAGCGCTTCCTCTCCTCCAGCCTCACTGTCCTGGCCATCCTGGTGGGGGCCACCGTGGCCTGCGGCATAGCCGCCGCGCCCTTCATCGTGCGGGCCTTCGGCACCGAGCCGGGGGAGACGGCGGTCCTCACCCGCATCATGTTTCCCTTTTTGGCCCTGGTGTCCTTCGCCGCCCTCCTCCAGGGAATCCTGAATTCCCACGGCGTCTTCGGACCCTCGGGCTTCGCCCCGATCCTCTTCAACGTCTGCTTCATCGCAGTCCCCTGGGCCTTGTCGCGCTGGATGGGAAACCCCGCCCGGGCGATGGCGGCGGGCGTGGTGGCGGGCGGGCTGGCCCAGGCCTTGTGGCAGCTTCCCGCGGTCCTGCGCTGCGGGGTGCGTCTGGGATTCATCTCCCCGCGCCAAGCCTTCCGCGACCCCGGGATGAAAAAGGTCTTCGCCCTCATAGCCCCCACGATCCTGGGCATGGCGGCCTACCAGGTGAACGAGCTTGTCTCCACCGCCTTCGCCTCCCGGGCGGGGCTGGGCACGGCATCGAGCCTCCAATACTCACTTAGGCTCATGGAGCTCATCCTGGGCATCTTCGCGGTCAGCGCCGGCACCGTCCTCCTGCCCAGCCTGGCGGACGCGGCGAAGCGGGGCGAATGGGCGGCCTATTCGGAGCGCCTGGGCAAGACCCTGGACAAGCTCCTCCTGGTGACCATCCCCGTGGCCGTCTTCTCCATGGTGGCCGGTCAGGAGATCGTCACCCTCCTGTTCAAGCGGGGAGGATTCACCGACGAGTCGGTGAGGCTCACCGCCCAAGCCTTCTTCTGGCACCAGACAGGCCTGGCCTTCATCGCCGCGAACAGGGTCATCGCGCCGGCCTTCTACGCCCGGTCGGATTCCAAGACCCCCGCCTACGCGGGCATCGCCAGCTTCGGCGTGAACATCCTCCTTGTGTGGTTCCTCGCCACGCCCTTCAAGGGCCCGGGAATCGCCTTCGCCCTATCCTTCTCCAGTGCTGTGAACACGGGGATCCTGGCCTTAATGCTGCTGAAAGGCGGGACGGCGGGGATGGCCGAGGCCCTGGGCGCGAATTTCCGCTACGCCGCAAAGCTCCTGGCCTTCTCACTGGCCGCGGCGGCGCCGGCGATCCTGCTCAGGAAACCCCTGCTCTCCGCCTTCGCTTCCCCATCCGCCCTGGCGGGGGCGGGCTTGCCCCTTTTGGCCATGGCCTTTGTCTACGGCGTCGTTGGAATCGGCCTGCTCTGGATATCCAAGGATCCCACGGCCGCATCCCTGGCCTCGGGCCTCCGCGGAAAACGAAGTGCGGGAGGCTAATCGGCCGTGAATCGGCGGAATTCCAGTCTTGGCTATTGACATCATTCCCCCAGGGTGCTAAATTCCCTCTGCTTTTACTCATGCCCCTGTAGCTCAGACGGCAGAGCATATCCATGGTAAGGATAAGGTCAACGGTTCGATTCCGTTCGGGGGCTTACCATATTTATTCTGGCGCGCGGTACCGCGATTCGCGCCGCGAAAGGACTGAAGAATGGCCGCTAAGAAGCAGACCGTAGAAGTGATCGCCCTCCAGTGCACCGAATGCAAGCGCCGGAATTACACGACCAAGAAGAACCGCAAGACCATGCAGGAAAAGCTCGAGCTCAACAAGTACTGCAAGTGGGACCGGAAGCATACGCTCCACAAGGAAACGAAGGTCAAATAAGGGAGCCCCCTGGGGCGTTCCTGGGAGTCCAAGGATCGTTTGCCCCCGGCCTGTGCCGAGGTGAAGCGATGAATCATAGGCCAGTAGCTCTAATGGTAGAGCGCCGGTCTCCAAAACCGGATGTTGAGGGTTCGAGTCCTTCCTGGCCTGTAGCCAGCGCGTTCGATAGCATCAAGGAGACGTCATGAAGAAGATTGTTCAGTTCTTCAAGGATAGTTACGCCGAACTGGCAAAAGTAGTCTGGCCCAGCAGGGAAGACGTCGTTTCTTCCACCAAGGTCGTCGTGATCTCCGTGGTTTTCATGGCGCTCGTGCTCGGCCTTATCGACTTCCTCCTCGTAATGGGGATCGAAGTCGTGTTCCGCTAAAAGAAGGGTAGGGGATGGCACGATCCTGGTACATTCTTCACGTCTACGCGGGGTACGAGAATAAGATAGAAAAGACAATCCACATGATGGTCGACACGGGGGAGCTCTCCCGCGAGGTCGTCACGGACGTCAAGGTTCCCACCGAGGAAGTCACGGACGTCAAGGACGGCAAGAAAAAGACTGTCACGCGCAAGATCCTTCCCGGCTACATCCTTGTGGAGATGGACCTTCCCGACAACGGCTGGAAGGCCGCCTGCTCCAGCATCCGCAAGATCACCGGCGTCACCGGCTTCGTGGGCGCCAACGCCAACAACAAGCCCCAGCCCATTCCCAGCGAGGAAGTGAAGCGGATCCTCCAGAGGTCCGGCGAGCTCAAGGGCGAGCGCCAGGTGAGGATGAAGCAGACCTACGCCCAAGGCGAGCAGGTCAAGATCATTGAAGGCCCCTTCGAGTCCTTCTCGGGCACCATTGAGGAAGTCAATCCCGAGAAGAACAGGCTCAAGGTCATGGTTGGAATTTTCGGCCGCTCCACGCCGGTGGAAGTGGACATGGCCCAGGTCGAGAAGATCTGAGGCCGCGGGGCGCCCTGCGCCCTCGCAAGGGAAGGCGGTATCCTCCGGGCATCCGCCACCGTTCTTTTTAAAAGCGGCGCCGACAACGAAGGCTTTGCCTTCGCTGCCGGGGCTTCTCAGATAAGGGGTTTGTTACTCCACAGATGGGAGCGCTTGCCCGCCGGCCTGCCGGCGGAGGAGGCGCGCTACCCCGGCGCGTATGCCGCCGGGTATACCACAAAAGGAGAAAGGCTATGGCCAAGAAGAAGATTACTGCGATAGTAAAATTGCAGTGCCCCGCCGGAAAGGCGACGCCGGCTCCTCCCGTAGGACCGGCCCTAGGTCCCCACGGCGTCTCCGCGCCCATGTTCTGCCAGCAGTTCAACGAAAGAACCAAGAGCATGGAGCCGGGCCTCGTCGTTCCCGCGATCATCACGGTCTATCAGGACAAGACCTTCACCTTCATCCTGAAGACTCCTCCCGCCAGCGTCCTCATCAAGAAGGCCTGCGGCATCGAGAAGGGCTCTGCTGTTCCCCACACCCAGAAGGTGGCCACGCTTCCCATGGACAAGCTTGAGGCCATCGCGAAGCAGAAGCTTCCCGACCTCAACGCCAACGACGTGGCCGCTGCCGTGCGCGTCATCGCCGGCACCGCCCGTTCCATGGGCATCGAGACGGAGCTTAAGAAATGAAGCACGGCAAAAAATACCTAGAGGCGGTCAAGAAGTTCGACCGCAGCCTTGAGTACTCCCCCCAGGAAGCCTGCGCCTTGGTCAAGACCGTGGCCAGCGCCAAGTTCGACGAAACCGTGGAAGTCCACGTCAGGCTCAACCTCAAGAAGAGCCAGTCCGTGCGCGATACGGTAGTCCTTCCCAACCAGTTCAGGGGAGAAAAGCGCGTCCTGGTGTTCTGCAAGCCCGAGCGCGTCAAGGAAGCCATGGAGTTCGGCGCGGCCTTCGCGGGCGACGCGGAGCTCATCGAGAAGATCAAGGGCGGCTGGCTGGATTTCGACATCGCCGTCGCCACCCCCGACATGATGAAGGACGTAGGCAAGCTCGGTATGGTCCTAGGGCGCCGTGGCCTCATGCCCAACCCCAAGACCGGAACGGTGACCAACGACCTCAAGGCCGCTTTGGCGGAGCTCAGGAAGGGACGCACCGAGTTCAGGTCCGACAAGACCAGCATCGTCCACCTGGCCATCGGAAAGGTGTCGATGGAAGCCGAGAAGATCGCCGAAAACCTGAGCGTCCTCATCGACGAGATCAACCGGAAGCGCCCCGCCGACGCGAAGGGCGAGTTCGTGACCTCGGTATACCTGGCCCCCACTATGGGACCCAGCGTCCGTGTCCTCACGGCCAAGAACGAGAAGAGGTAAGCTATGGCGATGAGAGCAGAAAAACTACAGCCCGCGAAGGTCGAGGCCATCGAGATGCTCAAGGGCATGATCGGCGGTTCCAACGACTTCGTGTTCACCGAATACCGCGGCCTCACGGTGGAGCAGATCTCCAACCTGCGCAAGCAGCTGAGGGAAAAGGGAACCGAGCTCCACGTGGTGAAGAACAACTTCGCCCGTATCGCCTTCGAGCAGCTCGGCTACACCAAGGAAGTGGAGCCTGTGCTCACCGGCCCCACCGCAGTGGCCTTCGTAAAGGCCGACTCCAACGACGTGGCCAAGGTCCTCCTTGACTTCGCCAAGGAGACGCCGAACCTGAAGATCAAGGCCGCCTTGGTTGACCGGGGCTTCATGAACGCCGCCCAGGTCGAGGCCTTCTCCAAGCTGCCCGGCAGGAGCCAGCTCATTTCCATGCTTATGTCGGCGATGAACGGCCCCGCCCAGAACCTGGTCTACGTCCTTTCCGCCATCCCCACCAAGCTGGTGCGGACCCTCAAGGCCATCGAGGAGAAAAAGGCTTCCGAGGAAGCCCCCCAGGCCTAAGAGCCCGGGATCGCGTGTAGTGTGCAACCCCGCCGTCAGGCTTCGGACTGCTGCCGTTCCTGTCGGCTTAGGAAAGCCGCCCGTATGGGCAGGCAATGGATTTTAAGGAGAAGATAATATGGCAGCGCTCAGCAAAGATCAGATCATCGACGCTATCGCCTCGATGACCGTACTCGAGATCGCCGATCTCGTGAAGGCCATGGAAGAGAAGTTCGGCGTAACCGCCGCCGCCCCCGTCGCCGTAGCCGCCGGCCCCGCCGCCGCGGCCGCCGCGCCCGTGGAGGAGAAGACCGAGTTCACCGTGGTCCTCAAGGGCAACGTCCCCGCGGACAAGAAGATCGCGATCATCAAGGAAGTCCGGGTCATCACCGGCCTCGGCCTCAAGGAGGCCAAGGACCTCGTCGAAGCCGGCGACAAGCCCCTCAAGGAGAATGTCTCCAAGGAAGAGGCCGCCAAGGTCAAGAAGCAGATCGAAGACGCCGGCGGAGCTGTCGAGATCAAATAAGCCGGAGGCCGCGCCCAGGCGCGGAGCATTCCAGCACACCTCGCGCTTCCTTTCTCCGGCGGGACGAAAGCCCCCTTGGAGGAGGGAAGCGCGGTTTTCCGGACGCGTTCCACGGCGAGCCTTCGCCTGCCCGAGCGCGTCTGGATGACCTGATGAGATTTACTGCGCACCCTAGGGAGATGACAGGCGGTCGCCGCGTTTTCGGCGATCCTTCCGAAAGTGCCCAGACCGAACCGACCCGCGTGCCTTCGGGCTACGCAATGCCCGTGCGCGAGGCGCGCACTCAGGAGGGGTAACGGATGGCATATACCGAACATAAAATCCAACGCCGCTATATTGGCAAGGATTTCCAGGAGGCCATGGAGCTTCCCGACCTCATCGATATCCAGCTTTCGTCCTTCGAGCGTTTCCTCCAGCGGGAGCGGCTCAGGGAAGGTCTGGCGCCCTTGGAGACAGGCCTGCAGGAAGTGTTCGAAGGAACCTTCCCCATCGAAAGCCAGTCCGGCGACATGGTGATCGAGTTCGAGCGCTACAGCCTGGACGAGAGCGCCATGAAGTACACCGAGCTGGAGTGCAAGCAGAAGGGCCTCACCTATTCCATCCCCCTCAAGGCCACGGTGAACCTGGTTTTCCAGAGGACGGGGGAAATTCGCCAGAAGGAAATCTACCTGGGCGACATCCCCCTCATGACCGACCGGGGAACCTTCATCATCAACGGCGCCGAGCGCGTCGTGGTTTCCCAGATCCACCGCTCCCCCGGCGTAGTATTCAGCCACGAGAAGGGCGTGTTCTCCGCCCGCCTCATCCCCTACCGGGGAAGCTGGCTGGAATTTGAAATCGACCAGAAGAAGGAACTTATCTTCACCAAGATCGACCGCAAGAAGAAGTTCCTGGGCACCCTCTTCCTCAGGGCCATAGGCTTCGGAAGCAGGGAAGAGATCATCGAAGCCTTCTACAAGACCAAGACCCTCGAGCTTTCCGAAGGCCAGGATTCGAAGGACGAGTTCGTCGGCAAAGCCTTGGCGAAGGCCGTCTACATCGAGGTGGACGGGGAGAAGAAGAAGCTCTTCCGCGCCGGCGAGAAGCTCCACCTCCACGAGATCGACGAACTGGTCAACCTGGGCATCGACTCCATCGAGATCATCGACTTCGAGCACCCCGAGTCCATGCACAACGAGATGATCCTCAACTGCTTCGAGCGTGAGGACGTGAAGCTTGAAAAGGAAACCTCCGAGCAGGACGAGCCCTCCAAGGCCGACGCCCTGGCGGCGGTCTACTCCACCCTCCAGCCCGGCGAGCCCATCACCGTCGAGGGAGCCGAGAAGGACCTCAACTCCATGTTCTTCTCCTCCCGCAAGTACGACCTTGGCAAGGTGGGCCGCTACAAGCTCAACAAGAAGTTCAACTACCCCGTGCCCTACGCCGAGTTCACCCTCACCAGGGCGGACATCGTGGCCACCATGAAGCATCTCATGGACGTATATTACGGCGAAGCCTACGTGGACGACATCGACCACCTGGGCAACCGCCGCGTCAGGTCTGTGGGCGAGCTTTTGGCCAACGTGATGAAGAGCGCCTTCTCCCGTATGGAGAGGATCGCCAAGGAAAGGATGGCCCTGAAGGAAACCGAGACCGTGCGGCCCCAGGACCTCGTGTCCATTAAGCCCATCGTCGCGGCCATCAAGGAATTCTTCGGCTCCTCCCAGCTTTCCCAGTTCATGGACCAGGTCAACCCCCTGGCCGAGCTCACGCACAAGCGGCGCCTCAACGCCCTCGGCCCCGGAGGACTCTCCCGGGACCGCGCCGGCTTCGAAGTCCGCGACGTCCACTACACCCATTACGGCCGCATGTGTCCCATCGAGACGCCGGAAGGTCCGAACATCGGCCTCATCGTCTCCCTGGCCACCTACACGACGGTCAACGACTACGGCTTCCTGGAGACCCCCTACCGCAAGGTCAGGGAAGGGTTGGTTTCCCACGAGATCGAATATCTCTCCGCCATAGACGAGGACAGGTACTACATCGCCCAGGCCTCCGCCCGCATCGATACCGAGGGCAACTTCCTGGACGACTCCATATCCTGCAGGCACCAGGGCGACTACACCATGAGGACGGCCAAGGAGCTCCAGTACATGGACGTCTCCCCCAAGCAGATCATCTCGGTCTCCGCCTCCCTCATTCCCTTCCTCGAGCACGACGACGCCAACCGCGCACTCATGGGCTCCAACATGCAGCGCCAGGCCGTCCCCCTGGTCTTCCCCGAACCCCCCAGGGTGGGGACGGGCATGGAATGGAAGACCGCCTACGACTCAGGCGTCCTCCTCAAGGCCAAGAGGTCGGGCGTGGTTGAATACGTTGACGCCGAGCGGGTGGTGATCAAGCCGGACTCGAAGGATCTCTCCGAGCCCGACACCTATCTCCTCGTGAAGTACCAGAGGACCAACCAGGATACCTGCTACAACCAGCGCCCCATCGTCAAGGTGGGCGAGCGGATTCTCAAGGGCCAGGTCATAGCCGACGGCCCCGCCACCAACAACGGCGAACTCGCCCTGGGACGGAACATCCTGGCGGGCTTCGTCCCCTGGAACGGCTACAACTACGAGGACGCGATCCTCATCTCCGAGCGGGTGGTCAAGGAGGACATGTTCACCTCCATCCACATCAAGGAATTCCAGACCGAGGTCAGGGAGACCAAGCTGGGGCCGGAGCGCATCACCCGTGACATCCCCAACACCTCGGAGAAGATCCTGGACAACCTGGATTCCGAGGGAATCATCCGCGTGGGCGCCAAGGTCAAGGCCGGGGACATCCTGGTCGGCAAGGTCACTCCCAAGAGTGACACGGACACGACCCCCGAATTCAAGCTTCTCAACTCGATCTTCGGCGAGAAGGCCAAGGATGTGCGGGATTCCTCCCTCAGGGTGCCCCATGGCATCGAGGGAACCATCATCGACGTCCAGAGGCTCAAGCGCAGCGCCAACGACGATCTCTCCCCGGGCGTCGAGGAAGTGGTGAAAGTCCTCATCGCCGCGAAGCGCAAGCTCAAGGAAGGGGACAAGATGGCCGGACGCCACGGAAACAAAGGCGTGGTCGCCAGGGTCCTCCCCGTGGAGGACATGCCCTACCTGGAGGACGGCACGCCCCTGGACATCTGCCTCAATCCCCTGGGCGTACCCTCCCGAATGAACATCGGCCAGATCATGGAAACCGAGCTCGGCTGGGCGGCGAGCACCTTGGGCGAATGGTTCTCCTGCCATGTGTTCCAGTCCCCCAGCCAGGAGCAGATTGAATCCAAGCTCGTGGAGGCCGGTCTTCCCGCCACCGCCAAGTGCAATGTGAAGGACGGCAGGACCGGGGAGTTCTTCAAGAACCCCGTCACCTGCGGCGTAGTCTACTTCATGAAGCTGCACCATCTGGTGGACGACAAGATGCACGCCCGTTCCACCGGCCCCTACTCCCTGGTCACCCAGCAGCCCTTGGGCGGAAAGGCCCAGTTCGGCGGCCAGCGCTTGGGAGAAATGGAAGTCTGGGCCCTGGAAGCCTACGGCGCGGCCAACACCCTCCAGGAACTCCTGACCATCAAGTCAGACGACATGACCGGCAGGGCCAAGGTCTACGAGGCCATCGTGAAGGGAGAGCCCCACACCGCGGCGGGAATCCCCGAGGCCTTCAACGTCATGGTCCAGGAACTCCGGGGCCTTGCGTTGGACATCCGGGTGTTCGACGCCAAGGGCAAGCAGATCGCCCTCACCGAGAGGGACGACGACATCATCAACAAGAACACCGGAGCCTTTTGATTCCGGGGATCGGCGGATTCCAATCCGCCGGCCCTAGACCGAATTTTAATGGTTTTGGGAGGCGATGCCATCGCCTCCCGGAATTGCGTGAAGGGGATTCGCGCAGCGAATCCCCACCGCGGGGCGCCGCCAAGCGGCGAACCGCGAAGACCCAGGGGGTAGCATGAGAGATATCCAGGACTTTGACAGCATTTCGATCCGTTTGGCCAGCCCCGACATGATCCGCGCCTGGTCCTACGGCGAAGTGAAGAAGCCTGAGACCATCAACTACCGCACGCTCCGCCCCGAGCGCGACGGCCTTTTCTGCGAACGGATCTTCGGCACCACCAAGGAATGGGAGTGCTACTGCGGAAAGTTCAAATCCATCCGCTACAAGGGCGTGATCTGCGACCGCTGCGGCGTCGAAGTCACCCATTTCAGGGTGCGCCGCGAGCGCATGGGCCACATCGAGCTTGCCTGCCCGGTTTCCCACATCTGGTTCTACCGCTCCGTGCCCAGCCGCATGGGCCTCCTCCTCGACCTCCCCGTCGCGGCCCTGAGGTCCATCCTCTATTACGAGAAATTCATCGTCATCGACCCGGGAGAGACCGAGCTCAAGAAGATGCAGCTCCTCACCGAGGAAGAGTACTACGCCGCCCAGGACCGCTTCGGCGGAGCCTTCACCGCCGGCATGGGCGCCGAGGCGATCCGCTCCCTCCTTGAGCAGATCGACCTGGACCTCCTGGCCGCCGAGCTCAGGGAAAAGATGATCGCCAAGGGCGCCAAGGCCGACAAGCGGCTCTTGAAGCGCATCGAGATCGTCGAATCCTTCCGCAACTCCAACAACCGCCCGGAATGGATGATCCTCTCGGTCATCCCCGTCATTCCGCCCGAGCTCAGGCCCATGGTCCAGCTCGACGGCGGCCGCTTCGCCACCAGCGACCTCAACGACCTGTACCGGAGGGTTATCAACCGGAACAACCGTCTGAAGCGCCTCCAGAACCTCAACGCCCCCGAGATCATCATCCGCAACGAAAAGCGCATGCTCCAGGAGGCGGTGGACGCCCTCTTCGACAACACCAAGAAGAAGCGTGTGGTGAAGGGCGCCTCCAACCGGCCCTTGAAGTCACTCTCGGACATGCTCAAGGGCAAGCAGGGACGCTTCCGCCAGAATCTCCTTGGAAAGCGCGTGGACTACTCGGGCCGGTCGGTCATCGTCGTGGGTCCGGAGCTCAAGATGTGGCAGTGCGGCCTCCCCACCAAGATGGCCCTGGAGCTCTTCAAGCCCTTCATCATGAAGAAGCTTGTTGAGAAGGACGTCGTCTACAACATCAAGAAGGCGAAGATGCTGGTGGAGTCCGAGACCCCCGAGGTCTTCGCCGTCCTGGACGAGGTCGTCAAGGAGCATCCCGTCCTCCTGAACCGCGCCCCCACCCTGCACAGGCTGGGTATCCAAGCCTTCGAGCCCGTCCTCGTGGAGGGCAAGGCCATAAAGCTCCATCCCCTGGTCTGCAAGGCATTCAACGCCGACTTCGACGGCGACCAGATGGCCGTCCACGTTCCCCTCACCAACGCGGCCCAGGCCGAGTGCTGGACCCTCATGCTCTCCAGCCGCAACCTCCTCGACCCGGCGAACGGAAAAACCATCGTATACCCCTCCCAGGACATGGTCTTGGGGATCAACTTCCTCTCCAGGCCCAAGAAGGGCGTGGCGGGGGAGGGCAAGCGGTACTCGAGCGCCGAGGAACTCCTCATGGCCTGCGAGACCGGCGCCTGCGACTACCAGGCGGAGGTCAAGGTTCCCGCCACCAAGGACATCGTGTGGAACAAGGTCGGGAAGGCCCAGGACCTGGGACCCGGCAAGCTCATCCTCACCACCGCAGGCAGGATCCTCCTCAACGAGGCCCTTCCCGCCGAGGTTCCCTTCGTCAACTACTCCTTGACCGACAAGGACATCCGGAACCTCATCGAGCAGGTCTACAAGTACAACGGCCCCTTCGTCACGGTTAAGATGCTGGACGCCATCAAGGACATGGGCTTCCGCTACGCCACCTTCTTCGGCGCCACCATCGGCATGGACGACATCGTCATCCCCAGCGAGAAGGCGAGGATGATCGAGGACGCCAACAAGCAGGTCGACTCCATCCAGAAGCAGTACCTGGCCGGCCACATCACCCAGGACGAGCGCTACAACCGCGTCGTCGAAGTCTGGTCCAAGACCAACGAAGAACTCACCGCGGTGATGATGAAGACCCTGGAGCGCGACAAGGACGGCTTCAACAACATCTACATGATGGCCTACTCCGGAGCCCGAGGAAGCCGCAACCAGATCCGCCAGCTGGCGGGCATGCGAGGCCTCATGGCCAAGCCCTCAGGCGACATCATCGAGCTTCCGATCCGCTCCAACTTCCGCGAAGGCCTTTCGGTGATCGAGTTCTTCATCTCCACCAACGGCGCCCGGAAGGGCTTGGCCGACACGGCCCTGAAGACCGCCGACGCAGGCTACCTGACCCGGAGGCTTGTCGACATCGCCCAGGACATGGTGGTCAACGAGGACGACTGCGGCACCATCAACGGCGCGGTCCACACGGCCATCAAGGACGGCGAGGAAATCATCGAGCCCTTGAGGGAACGCATCATCGGCCGCTTCACCCTGGACCCCATCCGCCATCCCATCACCGGCGAGGTGATCATCGATTCCAACGACGAGATCACCGAGGAGGTGGCCAACGCCATCGACGCCGCGGGCATCGAGGAAGTGACCATCCGAACGGTCCTCACCTGCGAAGCCCGCTACGGTGTATGCCGCAAATGCTACGGCCGCAACCTGGCTTCCGGCCGCACGGTGGACATAGGCGAGGCGGTGGGCATCATCGCCGCCCAGTCCATCGGCCAGCCGGGAACCCAGCTGACCATGCGTACCTTCCATATCGGAGGCGCGGCCACCAACGCCACCCAGGAAAACCGTATCTACCTCAAGTACCCCGTCCTGGTCACGAAGATCCAGGGTACCTACGTCACCACCAAGGACGGCGAGTACCTCTTCACCCGCAAGGGATATCTCTTCGTCTGCAAGCTTTTCTCCGATTACTCCGTCGCCAAGGGCGACACGGTGCTCGTGGACGACGGGGACCGGGTCCTCAAGGGCTCCGCGATCATAAGGAAGGCGGACGGCACCGAGGTCCACGCCAACGACATCTCCTACGCCAAGCTCCTCAAGGACGAGAAGGCCGGAACTTCCAAGCTCCTCCTCATCGCCCAGGAGCAGAGGCTCGAGATCCGGAACGGCTCAGAGCTTGCCGTCAAGGAGAACCAGATAGTCGCGGCGGACCAGACCATCGCCACCTTCGACCCCTTCGCCGACCCCATCATCTCGGAATACGACGGCTACGTCCGCTTCGACGACATCATCCCCGGCTCGACGCTGAAGGAAGAGCTGAACGAAGAAACGGGCAACGTGGACAAGAAGATCACCGAGTTCTCCGCGGACCGGGACTCCAAGCAGCCCAAGATCATCATCACCGACGAGGCGGGGAACGAAATCTTCGTGTACCTCCTGCCCGACGGCGCCTACCTCAACGTGGAGGACGGCGAGGTGATCAAGGCCGGAAAGACCCTGGCCAAGCTGCTCAAGCAGAGCGCCAAGGCCATGGACATAACCGGCGGCCTCCCCAGGGTCTCCGAGCTCTTCGAAGCCCGGAAGCCCAAGAATCCCACCGTCCTCTCCATGGTGTCCGGCAAGGTCCTCATCAAGGGCAACATAAAGAACAAGCGCAGCATCGTGGTGATCGACAAGTTCGGCAAGGAATACAAGCACCTGGTGCCCATGGGCCGGCGCCTCCTGGTCCGGGACAACGACCAGGTCGAGGCGGGAGACCTCCTGTGCGACGGCAACAGGAACCCCCACGACATCCTCAACATCCTGGGCGAGCAGGCCTGCCAGCGCTACCTGATGGACGAGGTCCAGCAGGTGTACCGCCTCCAGGGCGTCACCATCAACGACAAGCACATCGGCGTCATCATCCGCCAGATGATGAAGAAGGTGGAGATAGTACGTCCCGGCGACACCCGCTTCATCTACGGCCAGCAGGTCGACAAGTACAAGTTCCACGAGGAGAACGACAGGGTGATGAAGGAAGGCGGCCAGCCCGCCGTGGCCCGTCCGATGCTCCTGGGCATCACCAGGGCTTCCCTGAAGATCGATTCCTTCTTCTCCGCCGCCTCCTTCCAGGAGACCACGAAGGTCCTCACCGACGCGGCCATCGCCGGCGCGGTGGACGGACTCAGGGGCCTGAAGGAAAACGTCATCATCGGCCACCTCATCCCCGCGGGAACCGGCATGCGGCTGTACAAGAACATCAAGCTTTCCGACGGAGAGCACGAGGACTTGGACGGCTACGTGGAGGAAATCCTGGAGAAGAGAAGGCTCGAGAAGGAGCTCACTCCCATTCCCGCCTTGGAAGATAGGGCGGACGCCTCTTCCTTCGAGGAGGAGACGGTGTTCGACAACGATTCCGGCTTCGAGGCCGTGTCCGACGAGGACTGACGGGTACTGAGGACCGAGGGGTCCTAAGGACCCAAGGGGTCCTTGACATGATTGGAAACGCAAGGGTATTCTGGAGCGCCCCGGGAGCGTCACCGCACTTCCGGCGCTTCGGAACCCGAATTTTATTTAGAACCGGTCCGCGCGATGCTGACGCGCGAAGGCCACATAAGGGAGTCTAGAGCAGATATGCCGACGATCAACCAGCTAATCCGTCTCGGTCGCAAGCCGAACGTATGGCGGACCAAGGCCCCGGCACTCGATGAGTGCCCCCAGCGCCGTGGCGTATGCACCCGCGTCATGACCGTAACGCCGAAGAAACCCAACTCGGCGCTCCGGAAGGTCGCCCGTGTGCGCCTTACCCACGGAATCGAAGTCACCGCCTATATCCCGGGCGTTGGACACAACCTCCAGGAACACTCCGTAGTGCTCGTCCGCGGTGGCCGCGTCAAGGACCTCCCGGGCGTACGCTACCACATCATCCGAGGCGCCAAGGATACCTTGGGCGTCGAAGACCGCAAGCAGGGACGCTCCAAGTACGGAGCCAAGAAGCCCAAGGCATAAGGGGCGCAGTCATGGGCAGAAAGAAAAAGAGCATCGATCGCGGCCACCAGCCCGATACGAAGTACAATTCCGTAACCGTAACCAAGTTCGTCTGCAGGATGATGTGGCAGGGCAAAAAGTCGACCTGCGTAGGCATCATGTACGACGCCTTCGAGACCATGCAGAAGAAGTCCGGCGTACCCGCCTTGGACGTCTTCACCAAGGCCCTCGAGAATGCCAAGCCCATGGTGGAGGTAAAATCCCGCCGTGTGGGCGGCGCCACCTACCAGGTGCCAATCGAGATCAGGGAATCCCGCAGGGAAGCCCTGGCCATGCGCTGGCTCATAGCCGCCAGCCGCGCCCGCAGCGGGAAGTCCATGGCGGACCGCCTTGCGGACGAGCTGTTGGACGCCTACAACAACACCGGCACTTCCATCAAGAAGAAGGAAGACATGCACAAGATGGCAGAGGCCAACAAGGCCTTCGCGCATTACCGCTGGTAATGCGGGAAAGCGACAGCTGAAACGCTATAGGGCCCGGCTTCCGCCAGGCCTTTTTTATTTTCCCGCCTCTCCCTATACTTGAGTTCCATGGCCGTTTCCGAATCCATCGACTCCCCTTCGCCCAGGGACATGCGCAACGTCGGCGTCCTCGCCCACGTTGACGCGGGCAAAACCTCGATCACTGAAAAAATCCTCCATCTTGCAGGCCTGAGGACAAGGGAGGGCAGGGTGGACGAGGGAACGGCGATGACGGACTACCTATCCGTCGAAAAGCGGCACGGCATCACCATCAAGTCCGCGGCTGTTCGTTTTTCCTGGAAAAACACTACGATTCATCTCATAGACACTCCCGGGCACATCGATTTCGGCATCGAGGTGGAGAGGGCCCTTCGCATCCTCGACGGCGCGGTGATAGGCCTGTGCGCGGTGTCGGGGGTCCAGGCCAGGACCGAGGCCATAGCCAAGGCCTGCGCCGACCGTTCCCTGCCGAGGATGTATTTCGTGAACAAGATGGATCGGAACGGAGCGGACTTCCCCGGCGTCATGGAGAACTTGGCGGCGAACCTTGAACCCAAGGCTGTGGCGATCCAATATCCCATCTACCGCGGCCGAACCTGGGCGGGGGTATACGACCTCGTGGAGGGCAGGGCCAGTTTTCTGGACGGGGACGGGGGTCCCTTCGAGCCCGGCCCGGAAATCCTCGGGGCCCGGGAGCGCCTGGTGGAACGCCTCGCGGAGATCGACGAGCCGGTGCTCAGCCGATACGCCGCGAACGCCGAGGTCCCCGCTTCCGTCATGCGCGAAGCCCTGGCCAGGGCAACCCGCTCCGGCGCCTTGATCCCCGTCCTCTGCGGCTCGGCCTTTTCGGATACCACCATTTCCGCCCTGCTGGACGCCGCGGTGGCCCTCCTGCCCTCGCCCGCCGAGGCTGCCATCCCTGAGAACCTGCATGAGAAGAGCCTGGGCCAGGCTCCCTTGCGGCCCGAGGATCCTCGGCTTTCCGCATTTGTATTCAAGACCTTGGGCGACGGATCGGGAGACCTGATAGGCTGGACCAGGATCTGGACCGGGAGGCTCCGATCCGGCGCCCGGTGCTTCGACGCCCGGTCCGGCAAGGATGTGCAGGTCAAGAGCGTCTTCGGCATCCTGGCCGACCAGCTCATAGAGTTGGAGAGCGCCGGGGCAGGGGAGGTCGCGGCTGTCAGGGCCTCTAGGATAGAAGCGGGGGCGAGCCTGTGCGAGCGCAGCCGTCCTGTGCTCTTCGAGCTCCTCAAGGTTCCCGAGCCCGTGGTCAGCCAAGTGGTGGAGCCGGCAGGCCTCAAGGACACCGCTTCCATCCGCAGGGCCCTGGAGACCCTGGCCTTGGAGGACGGGTCCCTGGAAGTGCGGGAGGAGAAGGAAACTGGACGATTCATTCTCTCCGGCCAAGGGGAGCTCCACCTGGACATCGTAGCCGAACGCCTTAAGCGCGAGTACGGGCTTTCCGTGCGCGTGGGGAACCCGAGGATAAACTGCAAGGAAAGACCGAGGTCGGGGACCTCCGTCAGGGAGCGCTTCGACAGGGATTTCGGCGGGGAGAGGGTGAGGACTGAGGTGGAGGTTCGGCTCGAGCCCCGGGAGGACAAGGCCTTGGTCCTGTCGGTGGCCGAGGGGGTCAGGACCGGAGCCATCTACGTTGCCGCGGCGCGGCGCGGGCTTGCGGCCGCGGCGGCCTCGGGGCCCTTGGAGGGTTGGCCCCTCGAGGCGGCTGACATCCAGGTGACGGATATCGTGCCGCCTCCCGGGGGGACGGGCAGGAACGGGGAGCTGGCGGTAGAGGCCGCCGCGGCCCTTGCCACCCGGAACGCCCTGCTTTCCGCCCGATGCGCCGTCTGCGAGCCTGTGATGCGTCTCGACATAGAATGCCCCGAGGAGAGCTTCGGCCCGACCCTCGCCTTGGTGAACTCCCGAGGAGGGAGGATCGAGTCGGTGGAGGACCGCTTGTCCATCAAGGCCCTGGGGGTGAGAATCGCCCTGCGCTCCCTTTTCGGCTTTTCCGGCGACCTAAGGGCGGCCACGGGCGGCCGGGGCCAGTACCAAGCCCGCTTCGATTCCTATGAAATCATGAAACAAGCCTTTGAGGCATAGAAAATAAGCTGAATTTTTCCCAACCCGGCGCCTCATCCACTTGATTCACCGGTTGAGTTCTTTTATAATCCGAGAGCCTTTACAGGAATACATATGGCGATACACCCGGCGGCACCGATGCCGGCGGACGGTCTTCCAGCGTCATTACTGATTAGCGCGAAGAGCCGGTGACGAAGCCAAGGAGGAGCCCAATATGGCCAAAGAAAAATTCGAGCGTACTAAACTTCATATGAACGTTGGTACGATCGGACACATCGACCACGGAAAGACGACGCTCAGCGCCGCCATCACCCA
>JBFLXC010000011.1:0-33601 GCA_040757435.1 Spirochaetota bacterium
TGGTGAGGCCGGGGGAAAAGATCGGGGTGGATGGCCTTGTCCTTGAGGGTTCGGGCCATGTGAACCAGGCCACCATCACCGGCGAATCCCTGCCGGTCCGCCGGGAGGTGGGGGCCGAGGTCTTCTCCGGAACAATCCTGGAATCGGGCTACCTCTTGGTCCGGGCGGAGCGGGTGGGGGAGGACACGACCTTCGCCAAGATCCTCCATATGGTTGAGGAGGCCCAGGACAGGAAGGCCAAGACCCAGAAATTCCTGGAAGCCTTCTCCCGCTGGTACACTCCGGCCATCGTCGCCGGGGCGGCCCTTCTCCTCCTCCTCACCCGGGACATCGAGCTGGCCCTCACCCTCCTGGTGATCGCCTGTCCGGGGGCCCTGGTGATTTCCGCCCCCGTGGCCATCGTGGCGGGCATAGGCAACGGCGCCAGGCGGGGCTTTCTGGTCAAGGGCGGGGACATCATGGAGAGGCTGGGCAAGGTGCGGGCCGTGGCCTTCGACAAAACCGGGACCTTGACGGTGGGCCGGCCCGAAGTGAGGCTCGTCCGCGCCTTCGTGGACGGCGCCGTCGCCGACGGCGCCGTCGCCGATGGCATAGTTGCCGACGGTGCCGCGGACGTGTCGCGTGAGCTGGAGCTCCTCGCCGTGGCGGCGGCGGGCGAGGGCTACTCCGAGCATCCCCTGGCCAAGGCTATCTTGGCGGAAGCCCGGGCGAGGGGCGTCCGGTCCGAGGCTGCCAAGGCGGATTTCATCCCCGGCAAGGGAGTCTCCTTTTCCTTCGGGGGCAGGGATTGCCTTGTGGGCTCCAGGGCTCTTCTGGCGGACCGGGGCCTTGCCTTGGGAGAGGGGCAGGAAGCCCAGGCGGCCTTGGAGGAGTCCAAGGGCAGGACGGTTGTCCTTGTCGCCTCGGGATCCTCTGTCTTGGGCTTCCTTTCCATCGCCGACGCCGCCCGGAAGGAGGCGAAGGCCGAGATCCTGGCCTTGCGCAGGCTGGGGATCGGGAGGATCGTCATGCTCACTGGGGACAATCCCCGGGCGGCGTCGGCCATTGCCCAGGAGCTGGGCATCGACGAGGTCAGGGCGGGGCTCCTTCCCCAGGACAAGGTGTCTGCCATGGAATCCCTGAGGAGAACCCATGGGCCGGTGGCCATGGTGGGCGATGGGGTGAACGACGCTCCGGCGTTGGCGGCGGCGGACCTGGGCATTGCCATGGGCGGGGTGGGCTCGGATGTGGCCATGGAGACGGCTGACGTCGTCCTCGTCTCGGCTGACCTCTCCAGGCTTTCCTACGGGCTGGGATTGAGCCGCGCCACGGTGCGGGTCATGAAGCAGAACATCTACTTCGCCCTGGGCGTGGCGGGAACCCTGCTCGCGGGTGTCCTGGCCAAGGAAGTGAATCTGTCCTTCGGCATGCTCGTCCACGAGGCTTCGGTCCTCCTGGTCATCCTCAACGCGGCGAGGTTGCTGAATTTCGGCCGGAGGAGTACCTTGTCAGGGCGGAGGTGAAGACCATGGCCCATGGCTGCGCTGCCTGTTCGCTCAAGGGCAGTCCACAATCCTGCGTTTCCATCGTACCTATCTTTTCGGCCTTGAGCGCCCAGGAGGTGGCGGAGGTGGCGGCCATCACCACCGACGCCCGATATGACAAGGGGCAGCTGATCTACTTCGCCGGAAAGGAGGGCAGCAAGCTCTATGTGATCCATGCCGGCAAGGTTAAGATTTCCCGTATCGTGGAGAACGGCAAGTCCCAGGTGATCCGCGTCCTCGGCCCTGGGGAATTCTTCGGCGAGCTTTCGATCCTGGGCGGCGGCCGTCTGTCGGATTACGCCGAAGCCCTGGAGCCTTGCTCCATGTGCATGGTGGAGGGCGCCAGGCTTAAGGACCTGATGGGCAAGTATCCTTCCATCGCCCTCAAAGTGGTGGAGGAGCTCAGCCTTAGGCTTTCCAAGGCGGAGACTCTCATCGAGGACCTGAGCCTTCGTTCCGCGGAGCGGAGGATAGCCCTTGCCCTCCTCGGCATGGCCCAAGGCAGGGTGGAGTTCGATCTTCCCATCTCCAAGGGCGACCTGGCATCCCAGCTCGGCATGACCCAGGAGACTTTTTCCCGAAAGCTCTCGGTCCTCCAAGACCAAGGCCTGATCGCCGCGCGGGGCCAGAGGGGCATACGCATCCTGGACGAGGAAGGCCTGTCGCGCCTGGCGTAACTGCGCCGAGATCGACTGCGCCGAGATCGGCGGCGCCGGGAGGACAGGATGACAGGATGGCCGTGATTGACAGGCGCGTTTCCCTGGAGCCTTCACGATACTTCATACTCGAGTAGGCGAAGCGAGACATTGACCAATACGTATGAATTATTGATATTATACGTACGAGGTGCGGCATGACAACGAAACTTACCTTGACAATCGACAAAGCGATCATAAAAAAAGCAAAAAGCTATGCTAAGGCTAAGAATAAAAGCGTCTCCCGAATCGTGGAGGAATATTTGAACAATATATCCTCCGGCACTTCTCCAGGAGAGTTTTCTGAAGTATTGGAAGCGCCAATTACGGAAAGTCTTGTAGGAATGTTCTCGGATAGTGGAAGAGACTACAAGACTATACTTGATGAAATCATGACGGAGCGATTTCTATGATCAGGCGCGTTTTTATAGATACAGATGTCGTCCTGGATGTTGCGTTGGCTCGACAGCCTTTTCTTGAGGCGAGTCGGATCGTGTTGGCCTTGCTCGAAAACAATGTAGCCATTGGATACATGTCTTCAAACGGGGTCGCCAATGTATATTATATTTTGAGGAAGGCAGGCGGGGATGCGAAGGCCCGTGAGTTTTTAACTAAGCTAATTCAATATATTACAATACTTTCAATAGATCATTCCGATATAGTGGGCAGCCTTGGATCGAGCATATCGGATTTCGAGGATGCTCTCAAGCATTTTTCCGCAAGCCGAAACCAATGCGATTGCATAGTCACCAGAAACACCGAAGATTATAAGAACTCATCCCTTAGAGTATACTCTCCGATTGAGTTTCTAAATCTATATAGAGAAAAACTCTAACAGCTGATCGGCCAGCCTTGGGAGTCAACTTCCGGGGGTCTGACCCCAATGGTTGACTACAGCTCCATGTGCATGGCGGCGCGGACTTCGGCCAAGGTGTCCACGGCGATGGCCCTGGCGCTCTCTATCCCGGCCTTGAGGACGCTTCGGATGTGGGCGGGATCGGCCTCCAGGCGGCTGCGCTCGGCTCGCAGGGGCCTAAGGTATTCGTTCAGGGATTCGGTCAAGAGACGCTTCAGGGCTCCTGAGCCCTGGTCGCCTATGCGCGAGGCTATGGCCTCGGGCTTTTCCCCCGTGCAGAGGGAGATGATGAGGAGGAGGTTGGCGACCTCGGGGCGCTTCTCGGGATCGTAGGTGATGAGGCGCTCCGAGTCGGTCTTGGCCTTCTTGATGAGGGAGGCTGTCTCGTCCTCGGTGGCGCAGAGCATGATGGCGTTGTTCCTGCTCTTGCTCATCTTCTGGCCTCCGTCCAGTCCAAGGAGGGTGGGGGCGGCGGAGAGGAGGGCCTGGGGCTCGGGGAAGACGGGCTTGCCCGCGGCGAAGCGTTCGTTGAACCTTCGGGCCACCACCCGGGTGAGCTCCAGGTGGGGGAGCTGGTCCTTGCCCACCGGCACTGTGTTGCCCTTGCAGAAAAGGATGTCCGCGGCCTGGTGCACGGGGTAGGTGTACATCCCCGCGGTGATGTTCTTCATGCCCGAGGCGGCGATCTCTTCCTTCACCGTGGGATTGCGGTTCAGTTCCGCGTTGGTCACCAAGGTAAGGAAGGGCAGGAGGAGCTGGTTGAGCTCGGGGACGTGGCTGTGCGGGAAGATGTGGGTCCGCTCGTTGGGCACGATGCCCGCCGCCAGGTAGTCTATGGTCAGCTGCCGGGTGTTTTCCGCTATGGCCTCGAAGGTCTCCCGGTCCGTGAGGACCTGGTAGTCGGCGATGACGATGAAGGTATGGACGCCCAGCCTCGAGAGCCTGACGCGGTTCTGGAGGGAGCCGAAAAGATGGCCGATGTGGAGCTTGCCCGTGGGCCTGTCGCCGGTGAGCACCCTGTACCGCTCGGGATGGACATGAATGTCGGCTTCGATAGCCTTGCTCTTTTCCTGGGCAGCCTCGAAGGTGCCGTAGCTCATCTGGTCGGACATGGTGTTCTCCTCGGACCCCAGGATAAAACGCTTTCCCGCCCTTTTTCAAGCCAGCGGCGGGGGGTATACTGAAGCCCCATGACTTCGAAGCCTACCAACGACGTTCTTTTTCCGCGTTTCGAACCCGTCCGACTGGATGACCAGGCCGGCGCTTTGGTCGTCCTCGACCAGACGCTTCTGCCCAACGAGACCAGGTACCTCAGGCTCTCCGCCCTGGAGGAAGTCTGGGAGGCCATACGGAGGCTCAAGGTGAGGGGAGCCCCCGCGATCGGCATCGCCGCGGCCTACGGAGCCTACCTGGCCTTGCGAAACGACGACGGCTGGGGAAGGGAAGGCCAGGGCTGGCCTGAGGCGGTCGATGCCCTCTTCGCAGCGGCGAAGGACAGGCTGGCGGGTTCCCGGCCCACGGCGGTCAATCTTTTCTGGGCCTTGGACAGGATGGAAAGGCGGCTGAAGTCCCTCAGGTCCGAGGCGGCCAGAGGCGCGGGCGCGGGCACCGCCGCGGGCGTGGATGGCGCCGCGGGCCAGGGCCTAGGCTGGCGTACGGCCATCTTGGCCGCCCTGCGGGAAGAAGCCCACGCCATCAGGAACGAAGACGAGGCGGCCTGCCGGGCCATAGGCGAACATGGACTTTCGCTCCTCGGAAAGGGATGGGGACTCCTGACACACTGCAACGCCGGGGCCTTGGCCACGGCGAGGTTCGGCACCGCCCTGGCGCCCATCTACCTGGGCCAGGAGCGGGGCTACGGCTTTAGGGTCTACGCCGACGAAACCCGGCCCCTCCTCCAGGGAGCGAGGCTCACGGCCTGGGAGCTCCAGCAGGCGGGGGTGGACGTGACCCTCGTCTGCGACAACATGGCGTCCATAGTGATGAAGGCCGGAAAGGTCCAGGCCGTCCTGGTGGGATGCGACCGTGTGGCGGCCAACGGGGACTCGGCCAACAAGATAGGCACCTCCGGGCTCGCCGTCCTGGCGGCCTATTATCGCATACCCTTCTACATCCACGCCCCCCTCTCCACCGTGGATCTCTCCTGCCCGACCGGGGCGGAGATACGGATCGAGGAGAGGCCGCCGGAGGAAGTCACCGAGGCATGGTACGCCCGGCCTATGGCGCCCCGGGGCGTGAAGGTTTACAATCCCGCATTCGACGTGACGGACGCCTCCCTCATCGGGGCGATCATCACCGAGAGGGGCATAGCTTATCCGCCGTACGGCGAATCGCTGCCTAGGCTGGCCTTGGGATAGGCGCCGTCCTTAAGGACGAGGTCCGCAAGGACGGCGGCATGGAAGAGAAACGGAGGAGAGGGGATGAAGGCGTGCGTAGCCGGGATGGGAGCCATAGGGGGAATGATCGGATTCGGACTGGCCAAGTCTGGCTGGGAGGTGACGGGCTTGGCGCGGGGAACCGTCCTCGAGGCCCTGCGCGCCCGGGGCCTGAGGTATACGGAAGCACCGGCTGAGGACAAGGCCGCCCCGGAGCCGGAGACAGCCTGGATCAGGGCCGTCGATCCCTCGGACGGCGCGGATGCCCTCGGTGTCCAGGACCTGGTGGTCGTGGCCGTCAAGGCGCCTTCCCTTGGCTCCATCCTTCCGAACCTTCGTCCCCTGATAGGCCCAAGAACCATCGTGCTTCCCGCCATCAACGGCGTGCCCTGGTGGTTTTTCCACGGCTTGGGAGGAGGGCTTGAGGGAAAGGTCGTCTCCTCCGTTGATCCCGACGGGAAGCTCCTCAAGGCGGTTCCGCCGGAAGCCATCCTGGGCTGCGTAGTCCACTGCGGAGCGTTTTGCCCCGAACCTGGGCTGGTCCGCGCCTTGCCCAGGAAGCGCCTCATCATCGGGGAGCCGCGCGGCGGGGAAGGAGGCCGGGTTTCCGTCCTCGCCGCCCATCTGCGGGAAGCGGGCTTCGATGTCGTCGAGAGCGGCCGCATCCAGCGGGACATCTGGTACAAGCTCTGGGGCAACATGACGATGAATCCCATTTCCGCCCTGACCGGGGCCACCATGGACAGGATCCTGGACGACCCCTTCCTGGCGGAATTCTGCCGCGCCATCATGGAGGAGGCGCGCCAGGTGGGGGCGAGGATTGGCTGTCCCATAAGCCAGAGCGTGGAAGAACGCTTCGCCATCACCCGGGGCTTGGGGGCCTTCAAGACCTCCATGCTCCAGGACGTGGAAGCCCGGAAGGCCGTGGAGCTGGACGCCCTCCTCGCGGCCCCGGTTGAGATCGGCGCCTTGGCCGGCGTGCCCACGCCGAACATGGAAATCCTATTGGGCATGGCGAGGCTCCATGCCAGGACCTTGGGCCTTTATCCCTGAGCTGGAAAGGAGAGAGCGGTGGCGATAGCGAAAAAAATGCGGGGCTTCGTGGACGGCGGATCCATGATCAGGAAGATGTTCGAGGAAGGGGCCAGGCTCAAGGCACTCTTCGGCGCGGACAAGGTATTCGACTTCAGCATCGGGAATCCAAACCTGCCTCCCCCGGAAGCCTTCAAGAAAGCCTTGGCGGACATCGTGGCCGGCGACGCCCCGGACCTGCACGTCTACCTGCCCAACGCGGGCCTGCCCGCCGTGCGGAAGGCCATAGCGGCCAGGCTGGTCCTGGAGCAGGGCGTGCCCGTTGAAGCCGGCCACATCGTCGTAACAAGCGGCGCCGCGGGCGGCCTCAATATTGTGTTCAAAGCCCTCCTGGAGCCCGGGGACGAGGTCCTGGCGGTGGCCCCCTACTTCCTGGAATACGGCTTCATCGCCGACAACCACGGCGGAACCCTCAAGACCGTTCCCTCCAAGCCCGACTTTTCCCTGGATTTGGACGCCATGGCGGGAGCTATCGGGCCCAGGACAAAGATCGTCATCATCGATACGCCCAACAACCCCACGGGAAGGATCTATCCCCGTGGAGACCTGGAGGAGCTCGGCGCGATCCTGGCCAGGAAGGGGGCGGAATTCGGCCACGCCATCTACCTGGTCTCCGACGAACCCTACCGCAAGATAGCCTACGGCGGAGCGAAGGTCGCCAGCCCCCTGGCTTCCTACGGGAACTCCATCGCCGTGACATCCTACTCCAAGGAACTTTCCCTGCCCGGGGAGAGGATCGGCTTCGTGGCGGTGAATCCAAAGGCCGACGACCTGGACTACCTCATGGGCGCCCTTGCCATCGCCAACCGCATCCTGGGCTTCGTGAACGCCCCGAGTCTCATGCAGCACGTCCTGGCCCGCCTCATCGGCGAGGAGCTCGTTGGGGGGCCGAAGGCCTGCGTGGACGTGGGAGTCTACCAGCGCAAGCGGGACATGCTGGCCAAAGGTCTGGCCGAGGCCGGCTACGAGTTCGCCCTCCCCGAAGGAGCCTTCTACCTCTTCCCCAAGATACCTTCCTCCGGAAGGGGAGACGAGGGATTCCTATCCTTCCTGAAGGAAGAAAACATCCTGGTGGTGCCCGGCTCGGGCTTCGGCGCCCCTGGCTATTTCCGCATCGCCTACTGCGTGGAGGACTCGGTCATCCAGGGAGCCCTGCCGGGCTTCCGCCGGGCCATGGAGAGGACGAAAGGGCGGGGCTGACCCCCGGGCCGGGCGGGAAGCCCCGGTTCATTTGGTCCAGATGTATTTCACCACCGCCGTGCTCACCCTGTTCCAGGCCATATCGAAGGCGGCGCTGTATTTCCCCGGCTCCGCATAGGGGTCCTTGTAGGAAATGGTGTTCAGTATCGTAGAGAAAACCGGGGCAAGGGAGGCCAGCTGGTCCACCGGCCCTCCCATCCTCGCCAAGACGAGGATGTTGCCGCAGGGGACGAGGGCGAGCCAGAAGAATTTCTCCTCCCTCTGGCCGGGGAAGGCTCCCGCGGCGGCCACCACGGCTCCGGCCTCGGATCCGAAGGAAACCACTTCGGCAAGGCCGGGCAGGTACTGGCGCGCCGCCATCTTGGCCAGGTCCAGGTAGCTCGTCCCATTGGTCACATTGTCGTAGGCGACGGCGAGCATGCCCGGAGGGCAGGCCTCGGGAGCGTTGGCCTCCTCCCAGGTGGAGGGGAGGCGCGGGCCCAGGAACAGGACGTTCTGGGCCTGGGCGTATGGCCAGCCCGAAGGATAGGCGAAGCTGATCCCCTGGTTCGAGTAGACCTGGGCATCCGCCAAGGGGGCGTAGAGCCACAGGGGCGAGAGGACCCGCTTCCTGGCCTCCGCCAGGTATGCGTCCTTCTCGGCCTGGGACATGGCCTCGAATCTCCGCCCTATGGTCCTGCCCTCCTCGGCGATGGCCGCGAGGGTGGATTGGTACCCCGGATCAAGGCTTCCCCAGTTGGCCGCCACCAGGGCGGCGACCCGCATCCGCTCCGGGGCCGGGGTCTCGAACTTCCTCCCCAAGGCCTTGGTGCGCATGAAATCCAAAAGGTCATGGTAATAGGCCGAAAGGTAATCCGGCGTCAGGACCGCTCCGGACGGGGAACCGTAGCCGGGGCTTTGGCCGGGGCTCTGGGCTCCCGCGGCGCCAGCCGCCAGGAACAAGGCCGATAGAATGACGAACACGATCGCCGAACCTCGCTGCTTCATGGCTTCCTCCATACATCCTTGAGGAGATCCTGCAGGCCCGAGGCGGCCTTCTCTATCTCCTCGCCCATGGAATTGACGAACTTCGCCAGGGGGTCGTCGCTCTTCCTCACGCTGTCCTTGTAGAACTCCGCCCCGTCCTTCAGATCCTCCCCGATGGTTCCCCCCGCCTCGTCGCGGTGCCTGTAGTCCCCGTCCAGGATCGCCTGGTAGGCCCCCGAGGCGGCCCAGGTCTTGAGCTCCTGGAGCCTTACCACGGGGAAGGGATGGCTGAGCCGGATCTGGTTGAGGATCTTGTGGATGCTGTCCAGCACCGTCTTTTGGTCCTCGTACTCCTTGGCCTGCATGAAGAACTCGTTCAGGTTCACCTGGCTCAGGTCCTCAGCCCCGGCCATGCGCATGAGCACGTTGTAGCTCGGGGTCTCGCTCTGCACCGCCAGGAGCTCCGCCCTGTCGGCGGTGAGCTCGCTCTTCCTGTCCCATTCCGAGAGGACCGCGGATATGGCCTGGACGGCCAGCTCTCCGGCGGGGAGGAAGTTCAGGGAAATGTTGGCCAGAAGCCAGGCGAGAGTCTTGTAGACCGTATGGCCGCTCATGATGTGCCCCATCTCGTGGGCTATGATGGCCTTGATCTCCTCCTCCTCGAACCGGGCGACCACGGAGGAGTTCAAAAGGATGAAGGGCTCCTTGACGCCCAGTACGCCCGCGTTGAGGAAAGGACTTTGGGTGACGAACATGTCGGGCCTGTAGGGCCAGTCGAAGGTGTCCACTATGTCCGCAAGGAGGGCGTCAAGCTTGGGGAATTGCCCGGGCCCCACCTTCACCGAGGAGGCCAGGTGGATGAGCTTCAGGGAGCGTTCGGTGGTGGCCGAGAGGACGAGTTTGACCAGTTCGTCCATGCCCTTGAGTTGCTTGACGGCGCTCATGGCGGCCCGGTCCGCTGGATGCTCCCAGGACCGGGGATCGATGGCGTAGAGCTTGCGGGTTCGCTTCGCGTTCATGGAAATAAAATACACCTGCGCGGATTGACAAGATAGTGTCCCTCCGCCAGTCTTGGCCCATGGCTTCCCAAACCCCAGGAGCGCTTTTTGGAAAACTCTGCCTCGTCACCGGCGCCACCTCCGGCATCGGGTTGGCCCTGGCATCAGCCTTGGCCGCCCGGGGCGCCAGGGTGGTGGGCGTGGGCAGGTCGCCGGAGCGGGCGGCCAAGGCCGAGCTGGCGGTGAGGGCGGCGGCGCCGGGAGGGGATTTCCGCTGCGACCTCCTGGACCTCTCCTCCCTCAAGGCTGTGGTCCAGTACGCCCGTTCGTTCAGGGACCGGGAATCCCAGCCCTTGGACGTGCTGGTCAACTGCGCGGGCTTCTACTCAGACCGCAGGCGATACAGCGCCGACGGCTACGAGATGCAGTTCGCGGTCAACCACCTGGCGGCCTTCGCCCTCACAAAGGGCCTTGCCGAATCCCTGGAAGCCGCCCCGGACGGCAGGGTGGTCGCGGTGTCATCGGATTCCCACTACTACGGGTGGATGCGCTGGAAGAGGCTTGAGGCCGCCCTACGTGGCGAAAGACCCCGGATGCCCTACTTCGGCCTTGGGGCCTACGAGGAATCCAAGCTCGCGAACGTGCTTTTCGTGAAGGCGCTGGCGGTCCGCCATTCCTTCACTTCCTTCGCCGCCGACCCGGGCTTGGCGAATACCGACATGGGGCTCAAGCAGGGAGCGAGCATAGGCGGCCTGGTCTGGAGCCTGAAGCGCCGTTTCGGCACATCTCCGGATGTTCCCGCAAGGGCGATCGCCGACCTAGTATCAGATCCTTCCCTGAAGGGCAGGACGGGGGGATATTGGAAGGATGGGAGGGAGATTCCTCCGTCCCGCAGGGCCATGGACCAGGACGCAGCGCGGCGCCTTTGGGCCTTGAGCGAAGCCATGCTGGACCGGGCCCTGTCGGTTAGAAGCTGAAACGCATCCCTGTCCGCAATGGCTGGAACCGTCCGCCCAAGGCGCCGCGCAGGGCTGTCTGCGCGTCGAAGCCCGTGCAATGGCCGGCGGCGACGAACCCATCCACAAGATCGCGCAACGCTTCCGCCGTCTTGCCGACAGTCGCGTTGTCCGCCTCTATGAGGTGAAGGCCGCCCAACGCGGCGGCAATCCTTCGGACGCCGCCCGCGCTGCCTTTCCCCGCAGTTCCGTCTTTCCCGCCCGCCACTTCCACGGCGCGCCTCAGGATATTCGAAATTCCCGCGTGGCTGCAGCCCGTTATCGCCACAAGACCATCCGGAACCGAGGCCACCAGGGAAATGTCGTCGTCCATTCCGTCGGGAACGGGATTTCCTAAATCGTCCAACGTCATAAGCGCCGAACCCCTGCCTTCGAAATCGCTCAACCTTGGCACATAACCTGTGGAGTAGAGGCCTCGCATGAGGGAAATGGGTTTGTCGGACAACGCGAGGCGGGCGCCAAGCGATTCCAGGGTGGACTGGGAATCCTCAGGCCGCATCCCCACATGGAGCCGCCCCTGGGCAGTCTCGACAAAGTTGGGCCTGAAGATCCCGGGGTGGGCGAAAATCGGAAGCCCGGGTATTCCTATGGCGGCCACGATCCTGGCCAAGCCCCCGGTATGGTCGTAGTGGCAGTGGGTGAGAAAAATGGCGTCTATGGATCCGATATCCACGCCGAGTTTGTCCATGTTGAAAAGAAGGGCTTCGGGATTCTGCCCGATGTCAGCAAGGATCCTCATGCGCTCCCCTCCGGCCCGGGCGTCCACGAGGAAGGAAATCCCATGCTGGCCCAAAAGAGGGGACTCGTAGCCTACCGAATCCTCGGCCAGGACCAGGACGGAGAGGAAATCAAGGACAGCTGGGCCGGAACGCGCGCTGTTTTCCATCAGGCCCCCCCCAGGCCAAGGGCCAGGCCTATCATCCTCGCAGCGAAGGCCACGACCCAGCCGAGCGCCAGGGTGTAGAAGATCTGGAAGCCAAGCCATTTCCAGCTGGTCTCGGCCCTGATGGTGGCCAGGGCGGCGAAGCAGGGCGGGATCACCAGGATGAAGAGCATGAGGGCGAAGGCGGTGAGGGGATTGAGGTCGGGATCCCGTTTCAAGGCTTCCCGCAAGGTCGCGCTTTCCTCTGTCTCTTCCGTGCCGGCGCTGTAGAGGATGCCCAGGGTGGATACCACGATCTCCTTGGCTGCGAAGCCTGTGACGGAAGCCACGCCTATCTTCCAGTTGAAGCCCAGGGGCCGGACCGCCGGCTCGATGAATTTGCCGATCCTGCCGGCGACGCTGTATTCCAGGTTCTTTTCCGCCGCCAGCGTGTCGATTCTGGCGAGAAGCCCCTCCTCGTCCAGAACTCCTTCAGCGTCAGTGAACTCCGCCTGGAGAGAGGAATGAAGATCCGCCCTTAGCTCTTCCCCGTTGGGGAGGGTGGGGAAGGTGGTCATGGCCCAGATCAGGATTGAGGCGGCCAGGATGACGGTGCCCGCCTTCTTCATGTACTGCCAGGTCTTGTTCCAGACGTGCCAGACGACGCCCCGCAGGGTGGGCAGGCGGTAGGGGGGCAGCTCCATGACAAAGGGGGTGGTGGGTCCCTTGAGCACGGTTTTCCTCAGGAAGACCGTGGAGAGGAGGGAGAGGATCACGCCGATGACATAGACGCTCATCACGGCGTTTCCGGGATTGTCGGGGAAGAAGGTTCCCGCCAGGAGGATGTACACCGGCAGCTTGGCTCCGCAGCTCATGAAGGGCACCGCCAGGATGGTGGCTATCCTGTCCTTGGGGCTTTTCAGGGTCCGGGCGGCCATGATGGCGGGCACCGAGCAGCCGAATCCCATGACAAGGGGCATGAAGGATTGGCCGTGGAGGCCGAAGGAATGGAGGAACTTGTCCGTGAGGAAGGCCGCCCGGGACATGTAGCCCGTGTCTTCCAATATGGATAGGCAGAGGAAGAGGATCACAATGTTGGGGACGAAGGAGAGCACACCTCCGACGCCGCCTATGATGCCGTCCACGACCAGGGATTGGAGGAATCCCGCGGGGAGGAGGACAGCGGCCCTCTGGGCGATGAGGGCGAAGAAGCTTTCAAGCCAAGCCATGGGATACTCGCCCAGGGCGAAGGTGAGCTTGAAGACCCCCCAGATGATGGCGAAGAACAGGGGAAGGCCGAGTGCCTTGTTCATGAGGACCTTGTCCACCAGCTCGGTGACGGGCTTGCGGTCCACCGGGGCGAGCTTGATGGCTTCCCGGGTCGCGCCGCGGATGTAGCCGTAGCGCTGCTCCGCCGCAACGATCTCCGCGTCCTTTCCGTAATGCCTGCCCAGCCAGGCCCTGGCCTCCTCGGCGTCGCGCAGGATCCGCTCCCCTTGGGGATGGCCGGAAAGCCTGGCCTTGGCGTCCGCGTCGTTCTCCAGAAGCTTCAAGGCCATCCAGCGCGAGGGATAGCGGGCGGCGAAGCCGGGATCGGAGAGGATCGCCTCCTCCAAGGGACCGAGCTTGGATTCAATCTCCGCGCCGTAATGGGGGGCCTTGGCGGAGCCGCCCTTGGAAAAGACGTCGAGGACGGCATCAAGGAGCCGGTCCGCCCCGGAGCCGTCGGTTCCCACGGTCTTCACGAAAGGAATGCCCAGAGTGGAGGAGAGCATGGCCTCGTCGATGAGGATTCCCTTCTCCAGGGCCTCGTCGGACATGTTGAGGGCGCCAACCAGGGGAGTGCCCAGTTCCTGGAACTGGAGGCAGAGGCCCAGGCCCCTCTCCAGGGTGGTGGAGTCCAGCACGTCCACGACGATGTCGGGCTTTTCTTCCAATACGAAGTCCCGGGCGACCACTTCGTCCAGGGAATAGGCGGTGAGGCTGTAGGTGCCCGGCAGGTCCACCACTCGGAACTCGTAGCCCCGGTACTCCAGGAGGCCTTCCCTCTTCTCCACCGTGACGCCCGGATAGTTGCCCACCTTGTGGTGGGCTCCGGTGAGGGCGTTGAAAAGGCTTGTCTTCCCCGAGTTGGGATTGCCCGATAAGGCTACCCGGATTACGGGCAGGGCCTTGGGGCTCATTCCTGGCCTTCCTTGCCGCCCTGGCCTGACCCGCGGCCGGGTCCTCCGCCGATCCCGCGGCCGGATCTTCCGCCTAAGCCCCGGCCAGGCCCCCGGCCCCTGGGCTTGTCGCAGCAGGAAGGTTCGGAGAAGAGGGAGCGGATGGCCCAGCCCATGCCCCGCCGCCCGCCCCTGAATGGAGCGGCGGGCCTGGATGCGAAGCGGGGATCGTGGGCGGCATCCTCCCTGACCGTGGTTTCCTGGGGCTTCACCTCTATGCAGGCCGCTTCCCCCCGGCGGATCAAAAGGTCATAGCCGCCCAGGCGCACCTGGACGGGGCCGCGCATCAAGGCTCCCCGGATGAGTTCCCCCGCCGAGCCTTCGGTGAAGCCCATGTCCGCCAGCCGCCTTCCTATCTCTCCCGCCACTTTGATGCGGGTCACGACAAAGCGCCCGCCGGGCGCCAGATCGCTCAAGGTCATATCTCTCTCCCCGCGCATTCAGCGCAAAGTCCCGTCAATTCCATCTTGTGTCCCCGGGCCGTGAATCCATACTGCTTGAATATGGCCTCCTGGGCCCTCTCTATTGTCTTGTCGTAGAATTCCACGATCTTTCCGCATCGCTCGCAACGCAGGTGGTCGTGGTGGCTGTGCTTGTAGGCGTGCTCGTAGGTCCTGGCACCCTCGTCCTGGCAAGCCTCCCGGGCGAGCCCCGCCTCCGCCAGGAGCTTCACGGTGCGGAAGACCGTGGCTTGGCCTATGCCGGGGTCTATCTTCTTGGCCGCTGCGAGGAGGGATTCGGCGGTGACATGGCCTTCGAGCTCCAGGAAGGCCTCCAGCACGGCCTTGCGCGCCTTTGTCACCTTCTGGCCCCGTTCCTTGAGGTACGATTCCAACCGCGCATGTTCCACATTCGGCATCGTTCTCTCCAAAATGATAATGATTATCAATATCATTGTACGCGCTTTTTGTCAATCCTGGGGTGATGCATTTCGCGGTTTCTCCCTTGACGGGCGGCGTGGAAGAGCCTATAGTTGTTATAACAAATTCCGATCCGGCGCGGCAGGATCATCGGAGGGGGCATGGAGGAGCTTCGGTTTTATTACGAATATGAGGAAAACGGCTTCCTTTCCAATTTCTATCCCTCCCCCATAGAGCTCGACGGCCGCCTCTGGCCCACGGTGGAACACTACTACCAGGCTGCCAAGACCTTCGACCATGCCTATGCGGAGAAGGTCCGTCTGGCGCCCAATCCCGACGAGGCCAAGCGGCTGGGGAACGCCCCGGAGTGCGCCTTGAGGCCCGATTGGGGAAGCTTCAAGGTCGAAGCAATGCGGAAGGCCCTGGAGGCGAAGTTCACCCAGCACGCGGATTTGGGCGGGCGGCTTTTGGAAACCGGGGGCGCGGTCCTGATGGAAGACTCGAAAAAGGATTATTATTGGGGCGTGGGCGCCGACGGAACGGGGAAAAGCATGCTGGGTAGGCTTCTCATGGAACTCCGCTCCAAACTGGCCGAAAAGGCGAGGTGAGCATGGAACAGGCGGTTTTCCTGGAAGACAACGAGAGGATCAGGGCCTTCGTGCAGCTGACCTACACCACCTTGTCCAGCACGGGAACCGTTCCCCTCCGGAGGCTCGAGGAAGCCTACAAGGCCATGCAGCCCACGATCCATCCCAAGGCGAACTCTGCCTCCCTGGACTGCGGGGCCTTGATCTACGCTTCCTTGCGGCTTCCCGCCTGCGCCTCCAAGGCCTCCAAGGTATTCCTGGGCCAGTCGGAGAGCATCCTGGAGGAAAGCGGCATCCCCATGTCCTCCTGGACCGAGGTCCTGGCCAAGGCACGGCGCAGGAGATACCTCTTCGACGGAAAGGACACCCTCATCTGCTTCATCGCCAGCAAATCCGACGTGGACGACATCATTCCCTCCCTCCTGGCCCTCCAGATCGAATGGAACAAGGCCCACGCCATCCTCGCGAGGCGTGAAGCCTGGGGGGAGCTTTCCGCCCAGGAAGCCGGGAGGATCGACGAACTGTGCAAACTTTTGGACCTGGAGCCTTCGGATGGGGCGAAGCTCGCTCGAAGCTTCGGGGAGGCCCTGCCGGAAATGCTTGCCAGGATGCGCGCCGCTCCCATGGACATCCATGTGCGCAACTACGAGGCTTCCTACTGCCGGTACAGGAGGGAGACCGAGACCTGGTGGAGGCAGATAGAGGAGTCCTTCCCCGGCATCGGCGACCGGCCTGTGTATTTCGTCTCCAGCAACACCCACAGCCTCATCAACCTCTTGTCCGGCTACGCCCAAGCCATCCAGGGCGACATCCGCGGCTTCGCGGCCCGGGACCCCTTCCTGGCGCCCTTGGCGCGTAGGATGCCCGAGGACAGGGAATCATCCCTTCTGTATTACCTCTCCATGAAGTACGAGCAGGACGACGACTCGGGGAAAAGGACGGCCCAGCGCATCCGATATGAGGAAGCGGCGGGGATACGGCGCATCGCCGCCGAGAAGACCTTGGACGTACCAACCCAGATCGTGGACCTGAAGGCCTTGGCGGCTTCGGGAGCGAGGGGCTATGCGGCGGAACGGCTCTCCTCCCTCGCCGCCTCGGAGGCCCTGGTGCTGAACATCGACTATCCCCTGGGCAGGGCCGCCTATTTCCTTTTGAACAAGATAGCCGAGCACATCGATACGATCCGCGGGGTCTACGTGATCGGAAAGGCCGCCTCTCTATTCGCCGACCGGGGAGACATCATCATCCCCTCCTCCATCGTGGACCAGCACACCCGCAACCATTATTTCTTCGAGAACTGCCTCCATGTCCGGGATGTGGAGCCCCATCTGGACGCCGCGGCCCATGCCATCTACGACAACCAGAGGGCCGTTACCGTCCTGGGCACCTTCCTCCAGAACAAGGAGATGCTCAATTCCTTCCTGGCGGCGGGGATCACGGACCTGGAGATGGAAGCGGGACCCTACCTGGCCGCCATGTACGAGATAGCCAAGCCCAAGCGGTATCCTGAGCAGGAGACGATATCCCTGCGTGTTCCAGGGGTGGACCTGGGCATCATCCACTATGTTTCCGACAACCCCCTGGCCGGACGGCACCTTGACAGGTCCCTGGAGCTGGACGGCATAGACGCCACCTACGCGGCGACCAAGGCGGTGCTGGAACGCATCCTGGCCAGGGAAATGTCCGAGGCCGGAAACGCATGAAAAAGCCGGACAAGAAGGAACTGCTGACCGCTCTCGCCTTCCTGGCGCCCTCCTTCCTCGTCTTCGGTCTGTTCAAGTACTATCCCCTGCTCTACAACCTGTACCTGAGCTTCACCTCCTGGAACTTCTTTTCGCCGGTGAAGAAATTCGTAGGGCTGGCAAACTTCAAGGCCATATTCGCCTCCGCCCAGTTCTGGCAGATCCTGGGCCAGACCCTGTTCTATACCTTCTGGAGCTCCCTGCTCTCCATAGTCTTGGGATTTTGCGTGGCCGCAGCCCTCTACCGGCGGCGGGGCCCGGTGGGGACGGCGCTGAAGACCCTCTTCTTCATTCCCAACATCACCACCGCCTCTGCGGTGGCCCTCCTTTGGATCTGGATCTTCGATCCCGACGGGGGATTGGCGGGGCAGATCTTCGCCCTCCTGGGCAAGGAGAGCCCCCGGTGGCTCCTGACGCCGGAATACGCCATGTGGATCATCATCTCATTGAGCGTGTGGCGCAGCCTGGGCTACGTGATGCTGATCTACCACAGCGGGATGTCCTCCATCTCCGGGGAGATCTACGACGCGGCGAGCATAGACGGGGCGGGGGCCCTGCAGCAGCTCTTCAGGATCACCATCCCCCTTTTGAAGCCCACCACCTTTTTCCTGGCCCTCACTTCCTTCATCTCCGCCATGCAGGTCTTCGACATCGTTTCCGTCATGACCGGCGGCGGGCCTTATGGAACCACCATGGTGATGAACCTCTACATCTACCAGACCGCCTTCGTGAAGGCCCGGGCGGGCTACGCCTCGGCCCTGTCCACCATACTCTTCCTCCTCGTCTTGGCGATCACCTTCGCGCAGCGGAAGCTCTCCGCCCGCTGGGGGGACTATGAGTAAGGCAGGCGCGCGGTTCAGGTTTTCCTCCCTCCTGGCCTGGGTTTTCCTGTTTTCCCTGGGGCTCCTCGTAGTCGCGCCCTTCCTCTGGATGCTGGTGACGAGCCTCCAGCCCGACCTGGCGGCCGTCCTCGCCAGGCCCTTCAAGTTTCCCTTCCCTCCCGCCTTCGGAAACTATCCGGAAGCCTGGAGGTCGGCGCCCTTCGGGATCTATACCTTCAACAGCCTCTTCACCTCCCTGGCCGCCACGGTCCTCCAGGTGGTGAACGCCATCCTCTGCGCCTACGCCTTCACGAACCTGCGCTTCCCCGGGAGGAACCTTGCCTTCACCCTGGTGCTGGTTGTGCTCATGATCCCCTCGCAGGTGGCGGTGGTGCCTTCCTACGCCGTCATCTCAAGCCTCGGGTGGCTGGACACCTACAAAGGCCTGATCATTCCTTTCGCCGTGGACGCCTTCGGGGTCTTCCTGCTGCGCCAATCCTTCCTCTCCATCCCCAAGGACTACGCCGAGGCCGCCAAGATCGAGGGAGCCGGCCACCTTCGGATCGCCTTCTCCATCCTCGGCCGCATCGCCGGCCCTTCGGTGGCCGCCTTCGCGATCATGGCCTTCAAGTGGCGGTGGAACGATTACTTCTGGGTCCTCCTCATGACAACCTCGGACCGCATGAGGACCCTGCCTGTGGGGGTTGTGATGATGAAGGAGGTGGGGGAGGGGGGGACGCGGTGGCAGATCCTCATGGCCGCCGCGGTTATCGTCTTGATTCCAATAATGCTCATGTATGCCTTCCTGCAGAAGTACTTCACCGACGAGTACATGCAGGGGGGGCTGAAGATTTAGCCGACGCCGCCCCCAAGGCGGCATCAAGGAGGTTTTTGTATGAACAGGAAAACGGTCGCGGTTCTGGCCTTGCTGCTCGCCGTCGCGGGAGCCTTCGCGGCGCCCACCAAGGTGGTCCTCTGGAGCTCCCTGACGGGGGCCAAGGCGAAGACCTTCGACGCCCAGGTGGCAAAGTACAACGCCGGGCAGCAGGATGTCCTTGTCCAAGTGGTGCACCAGGGCAACTACAGCGCCCTCCGCCAGAAGGTTGTGGCGGCGGTGACTGCCAAGAATCTTCCCGCCATGCTGGTGGTGGACTACCTGGACGTGGCCTTCTACGCCCAGCAGGGTCTCTTGGCCGACCTGGACAGGATCCTTCCCAAGGTGGTGGTGGACGACTATTATCCCTCGCTCCTGGCAGACCTTCGCTTCGAGGGGAGCCTCTACGCGGTTCCCTACAACAGGAGCACCCAGGGCATGTACGTCAACATGGACCTGCTCAGGAAGGCGGGCATCAACGCGGCGCCCAAGACCTGGACCGAGTTCCGGTCCCAGGCGGAGCAGTTCGCCAAGGCCATGGGCAAGGGCTTCTACTACGGCTACGCCTTCTTCCACCAGTTCCTCTGGGACGGCATCGCCTACACCTGGGGAGCCCAGGTCTCCACTCCCGACGGCAAGGTCATGCTGAACGCCCCGGAAGTGGTGGATATGATGGGCTACTTCAGGAAGATGTACACCGACGAGCTCCTGGCCATGCAGCCTGTCCTGGTGGGCGGCTTCGAGGAGCAGAACGGCGCCTTCATCCAGGGCAAGGTGGCCTCTGTCTTCCAGACCACCTCCTTCACTCCCACCGCCGTGGGCCTTTTGAAGTTCGATTGGGAATTCGTTCCCCTTCCCGCGGGCAAGGGCGGCAACGCCATAACCCTGGGAGGCGGGAATTTCGCCATCACCTCCTCGGCCACCAAGGCTGAAGCCGAGGCGGCGGGCAAGTTCCTCCAGTACATCACGAGCCCCCACATCGCCGCTGAGTTCTACATGGAGACCGGGAACCTGCCGGTGCGGAAGAGCGTCTTGGGCCTGCCCCAGATCGCCGAGTTCCACAAGAAGAATCCCAACTACGCCCGGATGATGGACCAGATGGCCTACGGCAAGGCCGCCCCCTCCGCCACCAAGAACATCAGGGATGTCTTCAACAGGATGAACGACGTGATTTCCCGGGTCATCCTCAAGGGCGACGACGCGAAGAAGACACTTGACGCGGCGACAAAGGAATTCCAGGCCGAGATCGACGAACTGAAGGCCACCGGGGCCTTCCTGCGATAAAAGCCGCGCCGGTGCGTTCCATGACGCTCCTCCCCCGCCAGGCGGGGGAGGGCCAGTCGAAATCCTACGCCTTCCTGGAGCTGGATTTCCCCGGGCCTGGGTCTCCGGGTCAGGGGGAAGGCGGACGCTTTTCCCTTGAGCTTTCCTTCGACAGCGAGAACACCGTCCAGCTGCCCCTGGCCCTCTACGATCCGGCCTCGAGGCTCCGCTTCACCAAGGCTTCGGAGCCTGCCAGGGGCCGTGTCTCGCTGTCCTACTCCTTCGATGCCTATCCCGGGGATTGCGAGGACAATGCCGGTCCTTGGAAGCTGGTGCTCCACAAGCGTATCCTTGGCGAAAGCCTGTCCATACGCCTCGTTCCGGGATTCCAGGCCGTCCCGGAGGGAAAAGCCTTGTATGAGGCGGCCTCGAAAGGGACTGCCCCGTCCGAGGCGGTCCCGCTCCAAGGCTGCGGGGAGCCCCCCCTCGCCTTCGATTCCGCCGTCCTGGATCCCCGGCCCGGCTGGTATTGCGGGGAGCTCCATCTCCACTCCCACATGAGCACCGGCCGTACCGACATACGGACGATCCGCGCGGCGGCTTTGGAGCAGGGCCTGGACTTCCTCGCCCTGACGGACCACTTCACCCCCTACCATTGGCAGGGCATCGAGGCCCTGGGCGCCCGGGGGGAGAAGCCTCTGTTCCTGCGCAGCGCCGAAGTCGCGGGGGACAAGGGCCACGCGAACCTCCACGGCCTCGCCTCCTGGCCCGATCCCTTCCCCGACGACGAGGATGGGGCCGTCCAGGCATTCCTGGGCAGGAAGGTGTGCCGCACCATGGAGGAGGCGGCGGATTTCGTCCATAGCCAGAGCGGCCTTTTCTGCCTAAACCATCCCTTGAGCGCAGGCGTTTCCTGGAGGTACGAGGACTTTCCGCTCCAAAAGGCCGATTTGATCGAAACGGCCTGTCTTCCCGACGGCCCCGTCTCCTTCCTATACCCAACCCTCTGGGATAGGCTGCTATGCCAGGGCTTGAAGCCCTTCGCCGTGGGAAGCTCCGATTCCCACGATCCCAACCACAAGGGTCCCTGGGCCTTGGGGGTGATCCGCAACTGGGTCTACGCTTCCTCCCTCTCCCGGGAAGGCATCCTGGCGGGATTCAAGGCCGGCCGGGCCTATGTCGCCATCGGCCCGGCGAGGCTGGATTTCACGGCCCAGGTCCTCGGAGCCGGGAAAGGACCGGGCGCCGTCGCCTCCATGGGCCAGACAATCCGCATGGGCAGGGAGGACAGGGCGGTCTTCAACGCATCCCTGCGGAACCATCCCTCCGGGAACCTCTTCATTTACAAGGACGGCCTCCTCCTTGAGACAAAATCCTTGGGCGCCGCGCCGGCTCCGGAGTCGGGGCCTGATTCCGCTTCAAGCCGCGTCGTCTTCGAGGCTTCGGGCAAGGACATCCGCCCCGGAGGCTCTTTTTTCCGCCTTGAGTTCCACGAGGACTTGGAAAAGGCGGCGTACCATGGTATGGCGTACAGGGACCACCGGTCACTGCGCGTCCTCTCCAATCCCATTTTCCTGGAGGCCATGGCATGAGACATTCGGTCTGCGTGTACTGCGGATCCAGCGACGAAGCTTCTCCCGGCTACCGGGCGGCGGCCGCGGAGGCTGTCCGCGCCTTGGGAGCCCTGGGCGCTGATCTCATCTACGGCGGAGGACTCCACGGCCTCATGGGCGAGGTGGCCAGGGCCGCCGCGGCGCAGGGAATTCCCCTTCGAGGCATCGTCCCGTCCCGCTTCAAGTCCGGAAGGTCGATCCCGCCCCCGGGAACCGAGTACATTTTCGTGGACTCAATGCAGGAGCGGAAGGCAGTGATGCGCGACCTCTCCCAGGGCTTTTTGGCGCTGCCGGGAGGGATAGGAACCCTGGACGAAGTCTGCGAGACCCTCATGATGCGCTCCCTGGGCTTCCACGACAAACCCTTGGCCATCCTGAATACCAAAGGGTTCTTCGATCCCCTCCTGGCCATGTTCGAGCGGCTGGTCGCGGATACCTTCATGAAGGATTCGGTATATAAAAGCATCATCGTGGCGGAGGACCCGGGCGAGGCCGCCCGGGGTTTGTTCGAGGCTCTGGCGGAAAGGCCTTAGATCCAGGCTTATCGGGGTTTGAAGCTCTGGTCCGAGGGCCTGAAGCTGGCCACGACGAATTCGTAGGTGTTGGCGTTGAAGATGGAAAAGCAGGTCTCCACGGGGCTTCCGTCCGCCAGCCGGCCTACGCTCCGGTACCAGAGGTGGGCCGAGCCTTCGGGCACCTCCAGGAGCCTGCAGGCCTCCTTGTCCGGGCTTATGGCGGTGACGCTTCCTTCCGTGGAGGCCACGGGCGCCCCCAGGATTTCGGCGTAGAGGCTGTAGAAGGATTCCTTTTCCAAGTCATGGCGGAGCATTGCCTCCCCAAGCTCTGTCCTCACATAGGTGTTCATGATGGCCACGGGGACTCCGTCCGCCAGGCGGAGGCGGCGGAAGTGCCAGGCTTCGCAGGCGCCGTTCCCATCGGGTCCGATGTCCAGGATGGCCGCCAGGTCCCTTCCTATGGCTTCCCTGCCCTGGTAAAGCAGGCGGGTCGTGACCTCGGAGCCACGTTCCTTCATGGCATCGTAGAATCCCTTGTTGGCGTCCCCGGATCGCAGCTGGGATTTCCTCACGAAGGTTCCCTTCCCCTGGAACTTTTCCACAAGCCCGAGGCGCACCAGTTCGTCCAAGGCTCGCCTCACGGTGATGCGGCTCACGGAGAACAGGGCGCAGAGTTCAGCCTCGGTGGGCATGAGGGATCCTTCGGACCACTCGCCGGAGTAGATCTTGTCCTGTATGGAGGCGAATACTTTACGGTGCAAGGGTGAATCGGCCATCGCCTACGATACTACTTCGGCAGGATGGGCTCGTCCATACCCGCTGACCAACGGCGGGCCGCCCTGAGCCCGGCCGTGCCGTCCACTGTCCTTGCGGGATCCTTGGCGAGGGCTTTTTCCACCTCCCCGGGATCGGGACGGACCTCGGGCCCTTCGACCACCACCGTCGGGACTCCCTTCTCCGCGGCCTCCAGGAGTTCCTCCCGGGCCACCGCCCCTCCTCCGAAATAGACAAGGACCCCATCCGCGCCGACCGCGATGTCCACCATGAGGGATCCCGAGGGGCCCGCCACCCTCCAATCCCCCGGGGCTGTCGGGACCAGGACGAGGAAGTCCTGCTCCGCCATCTCCATGCCCTCCTCCTTGGCGCGCAAGGAGACGATTCCGGCGGTCTTGACTCCCTTATAGCCCAAGAGGGCGGCCTGGCTTCGGATCGCGCGGTAGGCCAGGCCTATGCCTACGCGCGTCCCTCCGCCCACGTAGAGGGTCCCGTCCCCCGCTTCCCGGACAAGGCGGCGGAAGATCGAGGCCACAGCCTCGGGGTTTTCGTAACCCAGGCCGGAGTAGCCTCCGAAGACGACGAGCCTGAGGCCCCTCGCCATGCGGACTAGCTCCCGGTATTCGATTTCTCGCGGTTCCATGGGATCAGGGCGAGGCGGGGGGCTGCCATTCGCAGGGGTAGGTAAGGGAAAGGAGGGAGAAGCCCAGCCTTGCGACGATGGGCCTGCTCATGGGGCTGGCGTCGATGGTGAGGAAGCGGTAGCCCCGGGCGATGGCCTCCTGGGCGCGCAGGGCCAGCACGGCGGTGTAGATTCCTCTCCTGCGGTATTCCGGCAAGGTGGCCCCTCCCCAGAGGCTGGCGAAGGGAGAGGAAGGGGGCAGGTCGATGCGGGCGGAGCATACAGGCTTGCCGTCCACGTAGGCGACATACACCCCCACCCGGTCCGGTTCCTCAAGGGCGGTCTTCTTGAGCGCCTTCAGCCAATCTTCCAACCCCTCGTCCCCTGGCCACAGGGTCTTGTTGAGGGCGAAGAAATCCTCGAACCCGGCTTCTCCTCCCAGGCGGCGGATGTCGACGGCGGGAGGGGCGGCCAGTTCCCCGGGAAGGCGGGAGAGGTCCAGGGCCATCACGGCTTCTTCCTCGCCGATTGAGAATCCGTGGCCTGCCAAGCGCTCCTTCAGGTCTCCGGGCCTGTCGTGGGAGTAGAGCTTCCACTCGAATCCCACGCCAAGGCGCTTGAAGTACTCGACTTCCTCCTGGATGGCGGAGTCGGCGATGCGCTCGTCCAAGCGGCTGTAGACAACCACTCCGGCTCCCCCTCCCTCATCCACCAGGCGGACCGTATGCGCACCAGCCTGGCGGCGGAAATGGGGGAAGGAGGCATTGATGCGCTCGTGCTCGTCGTAGAGGGCCAGGATTTCCTGGACGGGGAACCTAGCCTTTGTCACAATCCGTTCACGACGCTGAAGCCCGCGTTAAAGCTGCCTCCGTTGTGGGACCAGCTCGGGACGTCGGAATCGAGGATCTGGTACAGCCCCGGGGGCAGGGTGATGTTGGGATAGACTATCCAATTGACATTGGCCGCCCCTCCAGTTCCGGATGTTCCATAGGCCTGCCAGGGGCCGTAGTTCCTTCCGTCCTGGCCGCGCAGGGCTATCTGGCCGGGGGCCTTTCCCCGCATGTCGTTCCAGTGGTAGTTGACGATCCTGGTGATGGTGGTTTGCTTCGAAATGTAGAAGTAGGCCGGTGATGTGGGGCCGTTTGAGACTCCCGCCTTGTTCCAGTTGTTGAAGATTTCGGCTCCGAGGTTCTGCGGGACCGTTGGCGCCGGGGCTGGAGGCATGGGAGCGGGCGGCGCGGGAGGGGGTGGGACTGATGGCGTAACCGCGGGGCTTGAAGCGGGGAGCCCCGATTTTTTCCTGCCGTTCCATTGGCCCGAGGGCTCGGCGCCCTCGTGGCTCCACTTGCCCACGAAGGAATCGAAGCTTTCGCTGAAGGTGAAGATGAGCCTGCCCTTGCCGTTGTTCTGGTACCACCAGCCCGTCAGGGTCCTGCCCTCGAGGGTCCCCTCGATGCGCCCGTCCGAGTATTTGTAGGTTCCGGAAACCCTATTGCCCTCAAGCCTGAGGGTCATCTCGTTGAAGTCCGTGTCGTAGATTCCCGCTATGGGCGGGGGGGGAGGGGGGCTGGGTTGGACTAGGCTGGGCGGGGCGATGAGGCCTCCGGAGCGCTTTCCGTTCCAGGGACTCGAGGGTTCGGCGTTCTCATAGCTCCACTTTCCGGCGAAGGAGGAAAAATCCTCGCTGAAGACAAAGGTCAGGCGTCCCTTTCCATTGGTCTGGTACCACCAGCCCGTGAGGGTGCGGCCTATCAATACGCCTTCCACTCTGCCGCCTGAGTGCTCATAGGTTCCCGTGACGCTGGGGCCGTTCTGCTGGAGCGTCAGGACTCCGAAATCGCTTTGGTATACTCCCGTCGCGCCTTGTCCGGCTGCGCCCGCCACGGCGAGCGCCAGAAAAGCCAGGAGCGCGATGATCTTCGCCTGTCGAATCATGGCATCCTCCACAAATTCGCGGATAGGGAAATTGTCGTATAGGCGGAATGTAAAAGCAAGCTCGCAAAACAAAGCCCCCGCGCGGGCGCGGGGGCTTTTGGGTGATCGGCCGGCGGCGCGATGGCGCGCGGTCCTAGAAATTGTTCTCCGGGATGTTGACCTCGAGCCAATCGAAGCGGTCCTCGATCCAGGTCTTGTAGCGGGCCGTGTACTCCGCGCGGGTCAAGCCGGCGGGATAGGCGTTGGGCCAGGGATCGTCCTCCAGGTTGTAGGTCGTGTCCGTCTGCTCCCAGAGTCCGGAGCGCTCAATAAGCGCGCTGTACTCGTCAATGGCGTCGAGGATCGTGTCCTTGAGGGTCGATGCCTTGGCCGCCCAGCGGTTTTTGAATGCTGTCCGGTATTGGGCGTCGCCTCCGGTGTAGAACATCCAATCGTACCAGTCCGTGGCCAGGACTTCCACGCCGGAGGTGGATCGGAGCCCTATGTCGTTGGCGTCGGCGGGATCCTCGGGTAGGTCTGTATTCCCGGCGCTCAGGTCGAAGTCCCACAGGGGGCCTATCTTGAACTTGGAAGCCGCGCCCCCGTCCTTGTGGAGGAAGACGCTGGAGATGAAGCCCGAGTCCGTGTTGCGGAAGGCCTCCTCCAGGATCGCCCAGTCGATGAAGGATGCGGTGTCCAGGTACTGGGCGAAGTTCCCGGCGCTTCCGTTCTTCAACTCCGTCTCGATGTCTGCGAAGCGGGTGCTGAGCCAGGTTTTCTGGGAAGAGCTTATCTTGCTCGCCTTGGGTGTCTTGTACTCCAGCACAAGACCAGCCTCCGCGGTCTGGAAGTAGTCGGTTCCCAGGACGCCGCCGTCCCTATCTCGGATCCACCGGTTCACCTCGACCAGGTAGGCCTTGTCGGCGTCGGCGCTGCTGGTATCCGCGATGTTCAGCCTGTTCGCCCCCACTTCAACCTGGTCCCCCAGGGTGTAGACGCCGTTGTAGGCGCCGTTGAGGAAGACGTCCACGAAGCGCATGCGGGGAACGAATGCCATCGTGTCGGAGAAGACTGTCTGGGCTGTCTTCATAACCACGGCGTTGCGGATGAGGGTCTTGTCGAAGTAGTTGGCCAGGAGGACCCACTCCGTGGCTGCGGGCATGTCGAGCAAGGCTGTCGACGAGGCGAACTTCATCTTATACGGCTTCTTTTCAGCCAAGGAGCCCCAGGTGGAGTTTCCCCGGCCCTTGATCTGCATGGTGGTCGTCGCCAAGGGCTCGGAATAGGAAGCGTTTCCGTCGGCGATGGTCACGGTGCCACCGAGGTAGTCGTCCTTGGATACGATGGGCGCCGCCCCGGTGGTGGCGATGAAGACCGTGGGAAGGCCCGTGGGGGCTATGTCCAGGACGTAGGGATACTCGAAGCCCACGGGATCTACGTAGTAGACCTTGTCCACCGCGGAGAGGTCGACTGCGGCGGGAGATGTGACGGTCTGGCCCGCCACCTTGAGGCTGCCCGAGTCCAAGGTGAATTCGATCTGGATGCTGGAATTGGCTCCGGCGGGCAGGGTGGCGAAGATCTTGCCTTCCTTGTCGCCTTGGGTGAGGATGGCCTCGGTCTGATAGCCGTCAGGGAGGTTGGGGTGGGTCGCCTTCACCTGCAGGGTTAGGATCCTGTCCGAGCCGTTGAAGAGGAAGCCGAAGAAGTCGCATCCCCCAAGAAGGAGCGTCAGGGCCGCGGCTGCCGCGAGAACCAGGGATTTTCTTTTCATGGGCGCCTCCATACGTTTAGAAACATACTTTACGAAATTCATAAATTACAAAATTCATAAATTACAAAAATAGCAATGATCATCTAGAACCCACCAGGTGGATAAGTCAAGGGAGGAGCCGGGGATCGGGAGATCGGGGGATTCGATTTTTTCCTTTTCCGTTGGGGAGATAGGTATCGGTTGTTTGCGTTGTGCGCTCCAGGAAGCACATTATTTGACACAATCAAATTCGGTTATTAATTATTATATCTATATATTAAATTAAAATATTTTTTAAATAATTGTTAATTCGCGTTGCTTGCCATAGCAAACCCTTGACAAGATTCAAATTAAGTGATTTTATATCTATATAAATCGCACCATATATTTCGTTCTCGAAATAGCGGTACGTCCGTTCCGTGGGAATGGCTCGATTGAATCGATCTTCGGAGGATGGGTGTGAAAAAGATCAAGGTTTTCCTGGTCCTGTTGGCGGTATTGGCCGTGGCGGCCTTCAGTTCCTGCCAGCAGGTGAAAGAATCGGCGAAGCTTGAAACCCCGGCGCCGGCGGCCATCACCGCCATGAAGCCCGGTGTGTACAAGCAGACCGCCAAGGGCATGCACGACGGACTTGTTGTGGAAGTGACCCTGTCGGAGAAGAAAATTGAGAAGGTAGCGGTGGTGGAGCACAAGGAAACGCCCGGAATCTCCACCGGAGCGATCGAAGCCCTTCCCGGGAAGATCGTGGCGGCCCAGAGCCTTTCGGTTGACCTGGTCTCGGGAGCCACCATGACCAGCAAGGGAATCCTCGCCGCGGTGGCCCAGGCCATATCCGCGGCGGGAGGAAAGGCTGAGGAGTTCAAGAAGCCCGGGGCAGACAGTACAGCCTCGGCGGCGGCAAGCGCCACCTCCGCAGCCAGCGCAGCCGCGGATAGCGCGGCCCTGCCCAAGAAATGGGACATGGAATACGACGTCGTGGTCGTGGGCGGCGGCTTCGCCGGCCTCTCCGCGGCCCATTCCGCCGCGACCAACGGCGCCAAGACCGTCCTCGTGGAGAAGATGCCCTTCGTAGGCGGAAACTCCCAGATCAACGGCGGCGTCTACGCGGCCTACACTAGCAAGCTCGCGGCGGACTTCCAGAAGAAGTTCAACCTTGTTCCGGACACCGCCGACGCCCATATCGCCGACACCATGAAGGGCGGCGACTACATGAGCGACATAAAGCTCGTGCGCAACATGGTCTACGGCTCGCCCTTCTATCTCAACATGCTCCTTGACAACGGGCTCAAGGTCAGGGAAAGCCTCACCAGGCCGGGCGGGCACTACGGATACCGCACCTACACCACCATCAACGGCCAGGGCAGCGACATCGTGGAAGTGCAGAAGAAGATGTGCAAGGAAGCGGGAGTCCAGACCCTTGTGAACACCAAGATGGTGAAGATCTACCGGGAAGGGGAACTCAAGGGCAAGGTGGTGGGCATCGGCGTGGAGACCAAGTCGGGCTACAAGACCATCATGGCCAAGAAGGCTGTCGTCCTGGCCACGGGCGGCTTCGCCGCCAACGTGGAGATGAGGTCCAAGCAGGTTCCCTCCCTCACCTCCGACCTTCCCACCACCAACCACGTGGGCGCCACCGGCGAAGGAATCACCATCGCCCAGGAAGTTGGCGCCAACACCATGCAGATGAGCTACATCCAGCTCTATCCCTTCGCCGATCCCAACAACGGCGTCTTGGATGCCACGGCGGTCATTCCCTTCTCTGGCCCCTCAGCCGGCATCGTCTACGTGAACGAATACGGCAAGCGCTATGTGAACGAAGGCGAGCGCCGCGACGTATGCGCCAAGGCCGCCCAGGATTCCGGCGGCTTCCCCACCTTCTCCATCTTCGGCGAGGACATCTACCGCAAGGGCGGATTCATCACCGAAGCCCAGATGAAGGCGGGCTTACAGGCTGACCGGATCTTCGTGGCGGACACGCTCGAACAGCTGGCCGCGGAAATCAACAAGCGGACCTACAAGGGCGAAAAGGTCGACATGAAGGGAGCGGATCTCGCCGCAACCATAGCCAAGCACAACGACTACGTGAAGAACCTCAAGGATCCCGACTTCGGCAAGAGGATCGACAAGGGCGTGATGATGAGCATCGAGAAGGGCCCCTACTACGCGATTCCCCAGTGGCCCAGCGTCCACCACACCATGGGCGGCATCACCATCACCGACAAGACAGAGGTGCAGGACATCTACGGCAAGGTCATCCCCGGCTTCTTCGCCGCGGGCGAAGTCACCGGCGGCGTCCACGGCACCAACCGCCTGGGCTCCAACGCCGTGGCCGACTGCGTTGCCAATGGCTACATCGCCGGCCAGATGGCCGCCAAGGGAACCCTTCCTGACTTCATAAAGGGCAAGAACTGAGATAGGTTGAATACCGCGCACCGGAATCCCGGGGCGCGGCCCTTTCCAAGGCCGGGTCAAGATTCGCTGCCCAAGGGCGAAGCTTGACCCGGTTCCGTCTCCGGACGATACTTCCCCCATGGCCAATGCCGACGACAGCGACCAAGGCGGCCGCTTCGACATCGATTTCCCCGACCAGCCCTTCCGCATGGAAGGGAGCAAGGGAAGATTCTACGGCGTGAACGCCGCGGGAGCCCTGCTGGGCGGCGGCCTCCTCTACCTCATCCTAAGGGGAAGGGAGGATTTTTCCTCCGGCGCCTTCCTTGTCCTTTGGATTCTCCTGGTGGCCTACATGGCCGCCGACGCCCTGGTCTGGCGGAGCCGGGGGGTGAGGGAAGTGGAGGTTGGCCCAAAGGCCTTCAGGGTGAGGCGGGGAACCGCGCGGGGATGGCATGAGTACGGCTTCGCCCAGGTGAGCGATTTCCACGTCCACTCCAGGGGGGCAAGGAAGAGCGTCCAGATATTGTTGGGCGAAAAGGTTGTGAAGGTGCCGGGAATCATCACCCTTTACCCGGGGCCGAAGATTTGGATCACCAGCGACGCCTTCGACGATGGGGAATTCGAGGAATTCATCCAGAGGATGCGGCGGGGGCTGGCGGGAGTCCTCCCGGGTCCGGAGGCCCTCCCGCCGCGGGAATGAGTTTCAACCCGCCACGTAGGGAACGGTGACGCTTCCTTCGGGGAATACAATGAAATCCGCGTCCGGCCCCTGGTCCTCCAGGGCCATCTCGACCGCTTCCTCCACCGTCGCCGCCTTCCTCGCGAAGAGGCTCGCGACGACCTTTTCCGAAAGGCTTGTCACGAAGATCACCTTCTTCTCCGCCGCGACCTTGGCGAAGCCGTAGGCCTTGTGGCCGCCCATGACGAAATTGGCCTTCACCTCTTCCATGATGCCACGGGCGGTGTAGCCCGAGTTCATGAAGGTCTCGAAGACCTTCTCGCCGTAGCCCTCCCGGCATTCCGCAACCACAATGACAGTGCCGCCCTCAACCGTCGCCTTGTCCGCGTGGTCCAGGGCCTTCTGGGATTGGTAGAGGTTTATGTCCCTTGGATATCCCGAGGCGGCGGCTATGGCGACCCTGGCCTTTTTGGGGATGGGGGTGAGGTACATGGACTCGCTGACCTCCACGGCCTTGTACCAGGCTTTTTCCAGGTCGCCGGCCACGACCTCCACAAGCCGGCCTGCGTCGTCCACCACGACGTTGACGATGAAATCCACCCCGGCGATCCGGGCGGCGTGGATCATCTCCAGGCTGACCGGGTTTTCCCTGATGGTCGGGAGGTTGTCCATGAGCTCCACCATCCGTGCGTGGTTCTTCTGCACCGTCTCCTTGCCCGCCACGCCGGGGAGAATGGATTTGCGCCCGCCCGAGAAGCCTGCGAAGTAGTGGGGCATCACGACGCCCACGGTGATGAGGAAATCGGCTTCGTCGACCATTTTGTTGAGCCAGAAATCATAGCCGGAGGGGAGCTTGCCCTTGTAGACAAGGTTCGCCTTGTCCGTGGCGTCGTGGGAAAGCACCTTGAACCTCCTGCACAGGTCCTCGCCGTAGACCTGGAGGTCCTGCTCCCTGGTGTGGGGGTCGTGGATGCCCGTGGCGGTGAGGAGGGTGACGCATGAGTCGGGGATGCCCGCCTTCTCTATGGTCTCCACCAGGGGGGGCATGAAGACCGAGTAGGGCGTGGGCCTGGTGATGTCGTTGACTACGATGACAAGGCGCTTGGGCTTGGCGGCCTTGAGCATGTCAAGAAGCGGGGCCGTGCCCTCCGGCGAGGCGAGGACGCGGCGGACCGAGGCCTGGGGATCATCGAGGGGAGGCTTCTCCCCGGGCAGGACCACCTTGAGGATGCGCGGGTCCCCAAGGTCGAGGGGCAGGGTCGTGGACCCGAATTTCAAATCGAAATGCATCGGCGACGCTCCTTAGATCAAGATGCCCGTGGGCAGGGATACCAGAAGGAACTTGGCGAACAGGAGGTAGAGGGCTGCGATCACCCCCGCGGCCACTGCGGCCGAGCCCAGTATCCTGGCCGCGCCCTTCCTGGGATGGAAGGCGTACATGATGGAGAAGAAGGCGGCGAAGCTCGTGACCACGAAGCCGACCTTCTCCAGGAGGAAGACCCAGAGGAGTCCCACCCCGATCACCAAGGCCAATGACTTGGTCACCTTCGTGAAGGTTACGGCTATCATCTCGGGCTTGAGCTTGCCTTTTACGAGGAGGGCGATGCCGAATAGCGCGAGGATGATGAGGACGCTCTCCGGAGCCATGGACGCGTATTTGCTCCATTCCTTGATCTGGAGGAAGAATATCGCGGCGATGCCAAGGATGATCGCCCCGCCCACGTAGTCGGTGTTCAGCTTCTTGGCTCCGGCGACTTCATGTTTGGCCAGCGCCGCGGCGATTATGGTGGCCCCTCCCTTCTTGCGCCTGACCGCCGCTCGGATGAAGGGCCATGCGGCGGAGAAGACAGAGAGTGCGATGAGGCCTATGGACAATGGCCTTGTGAACATGATGATCCAGGGCGCGGTCATGGAGACGTTGTTCCCCATCAAGAGGCCTTGCACGAAACCCCTCTCGGCGATGGGTCCCAGGATCAAGCCCAGCACGAAGGCGCCGGTGTTGAAGCCCAGGTCCTTGAGGATGTAGCCAACGATGCCTGACACGAACATGATGATCACGTCCATGGGGTTGTTGCGGATCGCGTAGGATCCAAGCACGGTCAGGAAGAGGATCGTGGGGATCAGGACCCGGATCGGGACCTTGATAACCGCCTTGTACATGCCCTTGCCGGCGAAGAAGCCCACCACGGTCATGAGGATGTTGGCCACGAAGAAGGAAAGCATGAAGGCGTAGACCAAGGAAGCGTTGCGGGTGAAGAGCTGGGGGCCGGGATTCAGGCCTTGCAGCATCAAGGCTCCGTAGATGATGGCCGCGGGCGGGGAGCCTGGGATGCCAAGGGCCAGGAGGGGCACCATGGCCCCTTCCACAACCGCGTTGTTCGACACTTCCGTGGCCACCACGCCCTGGGGTTCTCCGTGGCCGAAGGTCTCCGGATGCTTGGAGGCGCGCTTTGCCTCGTTGTAGGCGATGAGGTTGGCGATGTTTCCGCCGGCACCCGGAAGGATGCCGATCAAGAGGCCGATGATCGAGGCCCGCAGGGAGGCCAGGGGATGGCCTATGACGTTGTCGAAGGCCCGTTTCAATGCGCCCTTCTCATGCTGCACGGAATTGACGTCCGAGTAGGAAGCCGTGGGATCCATGGCCATGCGGAATATCTCGGGGATGCAGAAGAATCCTATGAGGACCGATACGATTTCCACTCCTCCTTGGAAGGAAACCAAGCCGAAATCGAATCGCATGTCCCCGCCCACCGGGGCGATGCCGATCATTGAGATCAGGATTCCTATGAAGCCCGCGGCGATACCCTTGAGGAGCGACTCCTCGGAGATGGACGAAATGATGGTGAGGCCGAAGATGGCCACCCAGAAAAACTCCGGGGGACCGAACTTCAAGGCCGCCCTGGCCAAGGGCACGGCGAAGAGGATGAGCCCGAAGGTGCCGATGACTCCGCCGACTCCCGATCCGATGGTGGCTGTGTAGATCGCTTCCTTCCCCTTGCCCTGCCTGGCCATGGGATAGCCGTCGAAGCAGGTGCCGATTGAGGACGGAGTCCCGGGGGTGTTCAGGAGGATGGCGGAAAAGGAGCCGCCGAAGATGGTGGCGCAATAGAGCGCCCCTATGGTGATGAGCCCGGAAACCGGGGACATGGTGAAGGTGAAGGGAACCATCAAGGCCACGGCCATGGTGGCCGTGAATCCCGGCAGGGCGCCGGCCATCATCCCGAATACTATGGCGATGAGCATGAAGAGCATGTTCTGCAGGGTGAAGATGGCGGCGATGGATTCCATGAAGATTTGCATGGTCATAGGCGTTTTCCTCGGGAAAGACGTGCGTTTCCGTATAACCGCCCCAGGCGTGGCCGGGGAGGCATGGACAAAGGGGCGCGAGGCG
>JBFLXC010000011.1:33611-36775 GCA_040757435.1 Spirochaetota bacterium
CCGCCTCGCGCCCCCGCGGCTCATTGGGCCTGGATTATTTCTTGAACTCCGCGGCCAGGGGAGTGTAGACCTTGATCTTCTCGTCCACCAGCTTTTCGCTGGCCTCGGGGCCGTAGAACTCGAGCTTGAATCCCGAGGCTTCCATCTTCTTGGCGAATTCGGGATCCTTGTTCACCTTCTCGAAGGCATCGGCCAGGACTTTCTTCACCGAATCGGGTGTTCCGGGAGGAACGGCGGCGCCGCGGAAGGCGCCTTCCACCAAGTCGTAGCCGAGTTCGCGGAAGGTGGGGACGTCGGGGAGGGAGGACACGCGCTTGTCCGAGGCAACCGCCAGGAGGCGAACTTCGCCTTCGTAGGTGTTGCCCATGGTGGTGTAGGTCATGAGGGCGGTGACATGTCCACCCAGGAGGGCGGGGATGGCGTCTCCCGATCCCGTGAAGGGGATGTAGGTGGTCTTGATGCCCGCGAGCTTGTCGAAGACCTTCTGGGCGATCTCATTGGCCGAGGCCGAGGCGGAGCCTCCCACCAGGGCGGCGCCGGGATTGGCCTTGGCGTATTTCACGAAGTCTTCCACGGACTTTATCGGGCTCTTGGCGTTGACCGCGAGCACGCAGGGTGTGGACATGAAGGTGTAGACGGGGATGATTTCCTTGGTCTTGTAACCCGAGTTGGGGGTGGTCAGGGGCTGGAGGATGATGTGGGGGAGGTTGTGGCCCGTGAAGGTGTAGCCGTCGGGCTTCTGCTTGAGCAGGTCCGCCCAGCCCACTGCGCCGCCGCCGCCGATCTTGTAGTTGATGACCACTTTCTGCCCGAGGATCTTTTCAAGCAAGGGCTGCTGGGCCCGGGCGAAGATGTCGGACTCGCCGCCCGGATTGAATGCGATCACATAGCTCAAAGGTTTGGTGGGGAACTGGGCGAAGGCGATTCCGCCTGCCGCGAGGACGAGGAAGAGGGCGACGAACCCTTTCTTCAACAACTTCATCTGCATGCCTCCTACGACATTATGCTGTGGCGGCCTTGGGCCGCGTTGGAACCTAGGTATTCAGTATCTCTTCCGTTTTTACTTTCTGTAAAGCGAAAAAACCCCGCCGTTCTCTATCAGGGCGAGAATATCCTCCGAAAGGGGCACGAAGCGCCTGGTTTCCCCGCCGGCCGCGACGGTTCCGGCGGCCAGGTCAACTTCGATTTCCGCGCCCTCCGCCAAACCGAAGGAATCGAGGTCCGGGGCCATGATGGCCGGCACCCCGAGGTTGATGCAGTTGCGGTAGAAGATCCGGGCGAAGGATTTGGCGAAGATCGCCGCCACCCCGGCGTTCTTGAGGGTGATGACCGCGTGCTCCCGGCTGGATCCGCAGCCGAAATTCGAGCCCGCCACGATGAAACCGCCTTTCTCGAAGCGCGCGGGGAAGCTCGGATCCGCGCCCTCCATGGCGTGCCTGCCTATGTCCTTGTGGTCCGTGAGTTCCAAAAAGCGGCCGGGATAGATCTGGTCCGTATCGATGTTGTTGCCGAAGGTGTAAACCTTTCCTTTGAGTTTTTTCATCCTGTTTCTCCCTAGAGGCTCGCCGGGTCGGTCAAGGTGCCCGAGATGGCCGAAGCCGCCGCCGTCGCCGGCGAAACGACATAGAGCTTGGAATCGATGCTTCCCATCCTGCCCGGGAAGTTCCGCGACGACGTGGTGAGCCCCACCTCTCCGGCGGCGAGGATTCCCTCGTGGGCGCCCAGGCAGGGGCCGCAGCCCGGGGTGGAGAAGGCGGCTCCCGCCTCCATCAGGGTCTGGACGTAGCCCAGGGCCATGGCCTCCCTCATGACCTTGTCCGAGGCGGGGATGACCACGAGTCTTGTTCCCTTGGCTACCTTCCTTCCCTTGAGGATCCGGGCCGCCACGGCCAGGTCGTTGACCCTGCCGCCGGTGCAGGTGCCTATGAAGATCTGGTCCACATGGACTCCCGCCTGGCTTCGCACTTCCGCCAGGTTGTCGACGCTGCCCGGGGTCGCGGCGGAGGGCTTGATCGTGGAGACGTCGTAGCGGTGGACCGAGGAATACTCGTAGTCCGCATCGGTTTCGACATTCCGAAGGGCTTTTGAAACCCCCATCGCGGCCAGGTATTCCCAAGTCTTTGCATCGGGCTGGATGTAGGCGGTCTTGGCTCCCATCTCCACGGACATGTTGCAGAGCACGAGCCTCTCCTCCACGGGCATCGCGGCGATGGCTGATCCCGAGAACTCCACGCACTTGTAGATCGCCGCATCCTGCTTGAGGTCGCCTATGACATGGAGGATTATGTCCTTGGCCATGACGCCCTTGCCGAGGGGGCCGCCCTCGAGGACGATCTTCATTACTTCCGGGACACGGAACCAGAGGGATCCGTTGAGGAGGATGAGGGACATGTCCGTGGCTCCCACGCCGGTGCCGAAGGCGCCCAGGGCGCCCAAGGTGGTGGTGTGTGAATCGGTTTCCACGACGATCGCCCCGGGGGCGACAAGGCCGTCCTCGATAAGTACCTGGTGGCAGACGCCCCGGCCTACGTCGAAGAGCTTATCTATGCCTTGGGCGGCGCAGAATTCCCGCATGGCCCTGTGGTTGTCCGCCGCCTTGATGGTGGGGGCGGGGGCGTAGTGGTCGAAGACGAAGGTTGTGGCCTCCGGCTTCCTGACCTTCGTTCCACCCAGCTGGTGGAAGGATGTGACCACCTGGAGATAGAGGTCGTTCACTTCCGCTACGTCGACCCCGGCGGTGACGATTTCGCCGGCGGATACCCTTGTCTTCCCGGCCGCCTGGGCCAGGATCTTCTCGATGGCGTGCATACCTAATATTTAGCAATAACCGTGCCAAATGGTTTTAGAAGGTCATCCTGAAAAGTAGCGGCCGATATGGTTGTGCGGAAAAGAGTTAACGCCGGGTGCCCGGGAAACCGCAATCAAGGCCGATGGGTGGACGGCGGATAAGGTTGCGTTTGTTGCATAAGATTCGCAACAAACGCAACAATGTTGCATCCGTCGCGGCCGGCGTAATCCTTGGCCTAGGCGGAAGGGCCTCCGGGCCGGCTGGCTTTTTTCATCCGCCTCCACAGGGTGGAGCGGTGGATGCCCAGGCGCCGCGCCGCCTCCTCCATGCTCCCGGATTCCTCCAGGGCCTTGGCGATGGCGGTATCCTGAGCCTC
>JBFLXC010000012.1:0-30589 GCA_040757435.1 Spirochaetota bacterium
TCCGTTGAAGGCCATTATAGCCTTCCGAAAGCCCTCCAAAATGGTGCAGGAGGGGGGTCACTAAAAGTGGCGACCCCCGGGGTCACTAAAAATGCCGACGAGGGGTCACTAACTATGCCGGATTACAGGTGGTATCCTTCTCTGCTTGATCGCTCTTTTCGTAGCCCAGATGCATGGTCATTTCTGCATCCATGGCTCGTTCGACCAGTGCCTTGGTAAGCTGTTTCAGGAGTCCATCGGGTCCCGTGATGTCCTCGGGCCCTTTGTAGTCCTTTAAGAGTTCATCCAAGACTTCCTTGGATATGGCCATACTTGCTCCTTTGCATAGTATAGCCGTTTACACAGAATTTTTTACATGCTCTCATTGAACTCGCAGCGATCGTCGCAACGATCGTGTTCGATCTCTTAATACCCACCCTAGTCCTTCTCGCATTGATGGCCATCTCACTGATCATCCGCCACGAACGCATTTCTGCGATGGGGTTCAAGCAACCTAAATCGTGGCTTGGTATGGCGGGTCTTGCCTTCATCACCGCTATCCTCATGCAGTTGTTCGATATCGGCGTCGTTATGCCGGTGATGAACCGTGTGACCGGAGAGACGATCGACTACAGGGGCTTCGCCAGCCTGCAGGGCGACATGGGACAGCTCCTCACGATACTCGTTTTCTCGTGGACGCTCGCCGCAGTAGGTGAGGAACTTGCCTATCGTGGCTTCGTGATGCGAACTTTGGGCAGACTGCTCGGGGAAGGTAAGACCGGCGTTGTTCTGGCGATTTTTGTTTCCAGCCTGCTGTTCGGCTTGGCGCACACCGAGCAAGGTCTCGTCGGCGTTGTCGTGACCACCATCGATGCGGTTGTATTCAGCTGGTTGAAGCGGCGATTCGACGGCAACCTCTGGGCACCCATCCTGGCGCACGGCTTCTACAACTCCGTTGGTGTCATCACCTTCTACTCCACGGGGCCAATCTACGGTCTGTGGTGAGGCGCCGGTACAGGTAGAATACTCAAAACCGCGCTAGCGGATACTCAGAGACCATGTTACAGTTTCTGATCGTGTGTGCCCCAGTCCGTATCGGCCCGCCCAACAAGCGCATCAACGTTAGGTTCTTGGAATAATAATGAATAACCATGTTAAAAAAATGATTGCCCCAATATTTATTGTAGGAATCATACTTATATACTACGTTATTGTTGGAGCATCATTAATTATTTTTAATATTCCAAACTTTATTAAGATAATTATACTAAGTATATCAATCATAATATCCATTACTTTGGTTTTCACATTGATTGAAAGAATAAAGGAAATTAAGGGAGGAGAGGAAGATGATCTTAGTAAATACTGATTACATTTCCGGGAAAGAGTTGGAAACGCTGACTCTAGTAAAAGGGAGTACAATTCAATCAAAAAACATTGGTAAGGATATTACTCAAGCTTTGAAATCATTGGTAGGAGGAGAGTTAAAAGCCTACAATGAGATGATGAATGAATCGCGTGCTTTGGCGACCAAGAGAATGGTAGAAGAGGCGGAGAAACTTGGTGCTGATGCTATAGTAAACATCCGTTATGCATCATCTTCAATTATGCAGAATGCCGCAGAAGTTATTGCTTATGGAACAGCGGTGAAATTCAAATAAGAATTTGGGTAAAATAATCTGACACCTGCTTCAACCTGACAATGCTGGCACGAAATAATCAAATAAGGGAATTATGAAGATCAAAACACTAACTGTACCAAAATTCCTACATGAGCTACATGGAGAACGTGCCAATTTGTTGAATTTCGTTCTCGTTTATGTTGTGGGAGTTTTAACTGCAATAATAAGTATGCTTGAGTTGATTCCAAAGAATATTGAATTATGGAAGCTAATAGTTGTTTTTCTTCTTTTTACGGATATTACTGGAGGGGTAATATCTAATATGTCGTTTTCTACAAATAACTACTATCAAAAAAGACCTAAGCTGAAAATGATATTTATATTCGCCCATATTATCCAACCTCTTCTATTTTCAATAATGTTCATCGAGTACTGGCCATATATGCTTTTTATATATCTATTGACAATGGTTTCGTGTTTTATTTTATACAATATAAGTAATAAAGATATTCAAAGAACAATCGGATCGGTTTTTATTATCATAGGTATAGTTGGGACAATATATTTGTTTGATTTTGAGTTATTATCAATCATGCTTATCGGCATTCTATATATGTTGAAGTTGATTTTGGGGTTTTCGGTAAACAAAGATGCCTAGCAGCCGCTTCATCCTTACACCGCGATTGTCACGCTTCTTTCTAGCGGCATATGCAACTCGGAGATATAATGAGCACTCACCCTTTGGTTGAACAGTTTTACGCGCGAATTTGGAACTCGGGCGACGAAAATGTTGGATCACTTCTCACCGAAGATTTCACCTTCCGCGGGTCTCTTGGGACACCAGCTCATGGACATTCTGAATTCTTAAAATACGTTCGTTCCGTTCGTGGAAGCCTTGCCAACTACAACTGCGAAATCCTTGAATGCGTTACAGAATTTCCGAAAGCTTTCGCCCGCATGTGTTTTTCAGGTGTTCATGTCGCGGAGTTCCGTGGATTCGCCCCAACCGGGAAGCATGTCCAATGGAATGGCGCTGCCCTATTTACCTTCCGCGATGGTTTGATCAGTGAGCTTTGGGTCCTGGGTGATCTAGTCGGCCTCGATGCCCTTCTACGCAAAAACGCCGACTGTCACAGTCGGTATTAAAATTCCGGAAATGGTCGGTATAAATTTTCCGGTTTCTTGTCCATAGCCTGACCTGGTCGGGCAATACAAATGGGGCTCAGCCCCCGGTACATTGGCGGTAACCACACTGCCTTGAACCGGAGAGAACCCCATGGACAAGGAGCATCGTATGTTGGACGCCCATATTCTTCAAGCGAAGGGCTTCACGCAGGTCGAAATTGCCGAAATGCTCGGCGTAAGCGATCGTACCGTCAGGAACTACCTGAAGCAGCTTCCTGCTCCCCGGAAACGTCCCGTACGGTCAAGTTGTCTAGATCCCTTCAAGCAGATCCTGCACGAGCAACTGGAGAAAAACCCTTGGTACAACGGTGAACTGCTGTACGAGCGGATCGTCCGCATTGGTTACCAGGGCAAGAAAACCATCATGAAAGCCTACGTTGCCGGCCTCAGGAAGAAACTGGCGATCCAGGCAGTCCAACGCTTTGAGACCGAACCAGGGCTGCAGGCACAAGTCGACTGGAAAGAATTCGGCCTCCAGGTTGTCGACGGGGAACTGAAGAAGCTCTACGCCTTTGTCATGGTGCTCGGGTATTCACGCTACCCGTTTGTGTACTTCACGACGAACATGCGGCAGTCAACGCTGCTCGCCTGCCATACGCTGGCGTTTGCACATTTCGGAGGTGTTCCGAAGGAAATCTTGTACGACAATATGCGGTCAGCGTTCGTTCCTGACGAGGAAGGTGTTTGGCGCCCCACCAGACGTCTGCTGGCCTGTGCCGTCCATTACGGGTTTACGCCCCTTCGCTGCAGGATCCGCAGGCCGGAAACCAAAGGCAAGGTGGAGCGTACCATCGGCTACTTGAGCCACAACTTCTGGCCCAGGGTGGAAGGCACTGCGCAAAGTCTGGCCGATTTGAACAGTGCCGCGCGTTCCTGGATCGCGTCGATCAGTACCAAGCCGCTGGACGACCTCGGTGAAACCAGGGCACAGCGATTCGCGTTCGAGCAGCCGTACCTGTCGGTACCGGTCAAGGGCGATTTCGATGTTCGGGATCCTGTTCCCCTGGTGGTGAACCGGGAATCCTTCATCCGTCACGAAACGAACCGCTATTCGGTGTCGCCGGACTACATTGGCCAGACGGTACTGCTTCTGTGCCACCCGCTTGACCGGCAGGTGGACCTGCTGGCTGAAGGGAAACTGGTACGCAGCTTCACACTTGCGCCGCCAGGGGGCCGGGAACGGATCGTATTCCCGGGCGACCGTGCAAAACTCACCGTCAGGCTTGACGAAGATCGCGCCCGGGTAGATCGGTGGAGAAGACCCTCCAAGAAACGTACGGTGACAGGCCTTGAAGTGGAAATCAGGCATCCGGCCGTGTACGAATCCCTGGTCGCCGACACGTGCGAGGCCGCCCTGTGAGCGCTACAGTGAACTCGACCACCTATCTGGCGACGCGCATGGAAGAGCTGGGCCTGTCCTTCATGGCCGCCCATCTGGAGTCGTTTCTTTCCGACCAGTCCCGGAAGGATCAAACGCTCATGGACGCGCTCTTTGCGCTGCTGGATATCGAATCCAATGCCCGCAAGGAGCGTACCGCCCGTACCAGGCTCAAGCTTTCCGGCATGCCGCAACCCAAGACCCTTGAGCAGTTCGATTTGTCTTGGCTCAAAGGCGGGCTTACCCAGGAGCGGCTGGATGAACTCAAGCGCCTTGCGTTCATAGAGCGCAGGGAGAACGTGATGTTCCTCGGCCCCTCGGGCGTCGGGAAAACGCATCTGTTGCTGGCGTTGGGGCAGAAGGCATGCGTTTCAGGCTATACCGCCTACTACATGACCTGCCTCGAGGCCGTCGACTCGCTGGTGCGCGCACGGGAGCAAGGCAGGCTACGCAAACGGCTCGCCTGGCTCAAGAAACCTCATGTGCTGCTTCTGGATGAAATCGGGTACGAGCCTTTGAGCCCGGAACAGGCCCATGTCTTCTTCCAGCTCATTAATGCCCGATATGAAACGGGCTCTATCGTGATGACATCCAACAAGCCGTTTTCGAAGTGGGCCGAACTCATGTCCGATGAAGCGGTCGCCACGGCCATGCTGGACAGGCTGCTTCATCATGCGCACGTGTTCAGCCTCAAGGCCGACTCATACCGGATGAAGGAGCGGCTCAAGGTCGGTTCGGTGGGTTTTGATTGACGACGGGAAACCGGAAAAATCAAACCGACTAATTCCGGAAAATTGAAACCGACGTTGACAAGCAGGGGATGGTGGGGTCCAAACCCTTGTCTACGAGCCAGGGTAAAAGCTGTATTATCCCACTCTTTTTGTAATATGAAACAATGATAGCCGAATCAGTAAATTGGAATGTCTCATTGTTCGGTAAGGTTTTTTCGAGCTTCTTATTAAAGTCATACCCATAATTCACTAGAGTCTGAAGATAGCTTTTTATCTCGTCACAATCATCTATAGAATCTGCTAGAGCAATAAATAAATCCCGATCTGCTTATTCATCACTCAGTCTCCAAACTACATTTGGATCTGCCTTTGCATCTAGGATTGGGAGTAAATAGCTTTCTGCATTAAAAGCGAGTGCTACTGCAATTAATGGAGCCCCATTGTCAAATTCACCGTTTACTTTTTGTGGATTCTTTCGAAGCCATTCTCGGTATGCTATGAAGTCATCGTAAATGAAGAAGTTGCGCAGAGCTGACTGCTCAGTACTCGAAAGCTTCACTCTTGTTTGTTGCGAAGAGAGCTCGCTCACAATAATTATGGCTGTAAGCACGACTAGCCCAAATACCTTCGCTTTACGCATATCAATTGCTCCTCAAGTTATGCTTTCTTCGAGAACTCAAGGCAATAAAATTCAATCTTGTAGTTATATCTTTTTAAGATAGATATTTAAAAACATCGTCTATCCTCTGCTAGTATTTCCCTATCAAAAACAACTCTTTATAGAGAGTCGCTCAATAGTAAGAATAGCCATACTCTCCAAAGAGAGTCAACCAATGAATAAACAAATACAGGAGGTCTGCGAGAAGATACGTCTCTTACGAAATCAGAAAGGTCTGACCATCCTGGAATTGGCGCAGAGAGCAGATATTGCGCATAGCGCTGTGTACTACATAGAAGCCAAGAAGAAAGAACCGACTTTGTCTACATTGTTCAAGCTCGCCGATGCATTGGGGATCTCAATCACGGACTTCTTTAGTTAACATAAAAGTCGAAACAGAAATTGCGTAGCATACTTTTTCTGGACATGTCTTTTATCACTTAACCAAAATGTGATGCTCCTTACGGTTTGATGATTAACCACCAAATACACTTACCTTAGGCCTTTCAGTTCGCGTTATGGGATTGACAGTTGCTTAAAAATTCCCATAATGTCGCTTGTTGAAAAAATATCACTCGTAACAATCTGTCTCGACTCCTAGCACAACAAATACCTCAATCCTAGCTCAAGGATACGTCTATCTGCTGACAAATCTTGTCTCACTAGATCGGGAGTTGATATGAGTAATAATACTGATCAAAACGGTCCGGAAATCCTCATCGAAGCTGGTGCTGATGTAGACACCAGGGACTGTGAGGGGAGAACTCCTCTTCATTATGCAGCACGCGATCCTTTCAAGGAGACGGCAGAGTCCCTGCTTACGAAGGGAGCCGATGTTAATGCACGGGACAATATCGGTTGCACTCCGCTCATGATGGCTGCCGCGTTCAATTCCAACGCTGCAGTAGCCGAACTGCTGCTCGAAATGGGGGCCGATCTCTACGCACAGGACAATCAGGGCTGGAACGCGCTCGACCATGCCAAGATGATGAATCGGAATCCGCTTATCCAGGACATCCTGATCGGAAGAGGGCTTTCTCACGCCTTGAGCCAGGAAGTCCTAAATATCTTCTCCGCTACACCCTCAATTCCCTTCGAACAACCATCGGATGTAGATCAAGCTGAACTGGATGCGTTGGCAGACGCTATCCTCCAGGACTCATTGGACTGGGAGGCAAAACAATGCAACTAGACCTAGGTTTGTCATCTCCTGATGGGACGTGGTTGGAGGGACTCACCGCAGAGACCCTCCTTACGGTTGAATTTCCAATTCAGGCGATCTTGAAGGATTCTCTCTATTATCCTGCCTCGGGTTTCGATGGCGATCCGATAAAGCACCTCCTCGGAACCTTCTTATCCTATATCTATGTCGATTATGCCCGATCACATGAGCTGCTCATGCAAGAAATCAGAGGGCGGGGATTTAAAGGTTATCGAATGTTGGGCTGGAGAGCTGTGACAAGATCGGAGCTCGTGCCGCACGGATGGACCCCCAAATATCCTACAAGGGAGGACGGAAATCCTCGATCAGGATACTGTTGGGCAAAGCCGCCATTCTGGGACTGGTGCATCTTTGAACGATTACCAGAGATGAACAAGGACTATGGCCCTTACCGGTTCAGCTTGCTGTTCGTTGGTGGCGATGGAGTTACTACGTTCCAGGCTCTATACCTAGGGAATCACACTGCCCCACGGGGCGTGGCGATCATCCAGGATGGGTATGGCTTTGGGTTCAATTGGACTTCTTTTATAGATCGGAAGCGAATCTTCGCTAGATCCGTGTTAGAGAGTCCTTACGGAAAGCCAAATGTTCTTCTGAACGGTGGTTGGTCAGAGATAAACTGCTACTTGGATCCTATTTGGTCAGAGTACACCAAACAACTTATGCAGTTTCGAAAAACACGAGGTGGGGGATATATAGTTTGGCAGAAATAATAGCAAATTGACTAAAAAAATCAGTAGGCTCACTCATATTTTGATTTAGGGCTTATCTACTACAGCACCTAAAAAAATGCAGGCCAAAGGCTCTTTCGTGGCCATGGCCGGCGATGGCATCAACGACGCGCCGGCCCTCGCCCAAGCCGATGTGGGCATGGCGATGGGCACTGGAACCGACGTGGCCATGGAGAGCGCCGATATCACCCTCGTGAAGGGAGACCTTACGGGCATCGCCCGCGCCAAAACCCTGAGCGTCTCGGTCATGCGCAACATCAAGGAGAACTTGTTTTTCGCTTTCGCCTACAATGTCCTGGGCATCCCCATAGCCGCGCTCGGACTCTTGAATCCGATCATCGCCGGCCTCGCGATGGCGCTGAGCTCAGTCTCCGTCCTGAGCAACGCGCTCAGGATCAAGGGAGTGAAGCTGGAATAGGCATATTCCTTCAACTAAACCCTTCATATCGAAAGCATTGGTAAAGCTGACTTCGAAGCGCAACAAGGCGCTGCTCGAGCATTACGCGTTGAATATTTGTGATGCTTTGCCTAGCGCTTCAGATGAAATTGATTAAGACATCAAGCGGAAGGAGCAGTTCTTTACCGACTGCGGGATTGCCCACAGCTTTCGCGATGTCGGCATGCGGTCAACTGAAGAAAATCTGCATTTACCAGAACAGGTTGAATGGAAAGCATTTAATTGTGAGAAAGAATTGTGAGACAACCATCGTCAAATCCTTACGATGTAAAACCAAGCATTGCAACTAATTCATTGACACTTATTAAAATACACCAGATAATGTCCAAGCGTTACAACGCATGGATAAGGACATTTCGTACTCATAATCCGTTGGTCGCTGGTTCAAGTCCAGCAGGGCCCATAATCCCCTACAGCCCACCCAGCCTCCCCCGCCCCAGCCCGATGGCATGAAGTCAATTTGACATGATGACAGGAACGCAGGATCAACAGGATCGGGAATGTCTTGACGCGCGGCGTGCTTAAGGGGAACATCGGCCTATGCGCCAAAAGCTTGCAGCGTTTCTGCTCCTCCTCGCCGTGGTGTCCGTGGGAGCGATGGAGGACGATTATCTCCAGGTCGGCATGGGCGAGGACGCCGTGGTTTCGGTTTTCACACAATATCGGTCCTGCGCGAATGTCGCGCTTGAGGAGGGGCCGGGTTGGCTGGCCTGGGATGCCCAGCTCGGGAATCGGCTGGCCAGGGTGGAGGTCGCGTTCCTGGAGGGCAGGGCGGTGAGAATCGTTTTCCGCTATGTCCCAGAGGTTGGCGAATCGGGTGGGGAACTTTTGGATGCCCTCGTGGAGGATGAGAGCCGTCGGCAGGGATCGAGGCCGACCCCTCTGGGTGATGTGCGTTTCCGCTGGGATTCGCCGGGCCGGAGGACGACGGTGGAGCTCTTGGCGGCCGGGGCGGGATGGGAGGCGAGGATCATACGCGAGGCCGTTCCAGCCGCACGTCCGTGACACAGGAGCGCCGGAGGCATTATTGGAAATTGGACATGATAACAGGAAAGCAGGATCGACAGGATCACCAAAGTCTTGACGCGCGGTGTGCATAAGGGGAACATCGGCCCGTGCGCTAATAACTCGGAGCCTTCCTTTTTCTCCTTGTCGTGATGCCCGCTGGAGCCATGGAGGATGAGTACATCCAGGTCGGCATGGGCGCGGGCGCCGTGGTCTCGGTTTTCACGCAATATCGGTCCTGCGCTAATGTCGCGCTTGGAGAGGGGCCGGATTGGCTGGCCTAGGCATGCACAAAATGAGCAGAATGCGTTCACATGGTATTCATAATCATTGGATATTCTAGGTTCAAGCTAGATATTTCCCACTAAAGGTCCGACAGACATGAAAAATACTACGATACCGATCGTCGACATGGTGTGCTCCGCCTGCGAAACGCGCATCGCCACTCACCTATCGAGGGTCGACGGAGTGGCCTCCGCGCAGGTAAGCCAAAAAGCAGGCTGCGCCGTAATCGAGTACGATGAAAGCAGGACAACCATCCAGGAATTGAAACATGCGATTGAAAAGTCGGGCTACACGATAGGCGAAGGTAAGGCAGGCACCGCAGTCGCCGTGGGAATCGGGACCGCACTCGCCGCGCTTTACATTTTCGCCAATGCGGCGGGAGTTTTCAATGAAATTCCTGAATTCGGCGCGTCGCTCGGGTATGGTATGCTCTTCGTGGTGGGCCTCTTGACCTCGGTCCATTGCGTGGCTATGTGCGGCGGCATTTCTTTGTCCCAGAGCGTCCGCAGGCTTGGGGAGTCGAGGATTGAAAGAAACGCTCCCCCGGCTGCAGGATCAGGCGGCGCCGTCAGAAGATTGACACCTGGATTTTTCTACAATGCAGGCCGGGTCGTCTCCTATACTTTGATAGGAGGCATCGTCGGAGGGCTTGGCGCTGTGTTCAGCTTTTCGTCGGCGATGAAGGGCATGCTCGCGGCGATTGCTGGTTTATTCATGGTCCTCCTCGGGCTCAAGATGCTCGGTGTGCTGTCCGGACTTCCGCGACTATCCCGTTTAATGCCTACTCCGATCCGGAATCGTTTCGGGCGGTTCTCGTCGGCGTCGGGGAAGCGGGGACCTTTCGCGGTGGGCCTCCTCAATGGGCTCATGCCCTGCGGGCCGTTGCAGACAATGCAGTTGTACGCCCTTGGAACAGGCAGCCCATGGGCAGGGGCTCTCTCAATGTTCATATTTTCACTCGGTACCGTACCCCTCATGCTCATCTTCAGCTTCGCAGCCGCCCTGATCCCGAGGAAGTTCTTTCCCGCCATGCTCAAGGCGAGCGCCGTGCTCGTGATGTTCCTGGGAGTGATAACGTTCTCTCGCGCCGCCACCGTGGCTGGTTTTGCCCTCCCGGATATTTTTACTTCCAGGGCGGGATTCAGCCAGCGTTTCATCGACATAAGCGGACGGCAATTTGCCGATCAACCCTGGAACCGGAGTTCTTCCGCCCTGGTAGAAGCTGACGTAGGAGATGGCGTTCAGACGGTGGTCACGGATTTTGGCTCATCGGGCTATTACATTCCTTTCGCAGTGCAAGTCGGTATTCCCGTCAAGTGGACCATCAAGGTCTCGGCTGACGGGCTCAACGGTTGCAACAATCCGATAGCCATACCTTCCTATGGGATTCAGAAAACCCTCGAGCCCGGTGACAATCTCATCGAGTTCACCCCTAGGAAGGAGGGTGTCGTCGTCTACACATGCTGGATGGGTATGATTTCAAGCCGGATCACGGTGGTGAAGGACCTTGGCGACGGGGCGCCGCTTGCTTCCACTGAGAATTGACTCCTTCAGAACGATCTGCGTCGGTTTCTCTCGCGTACCGCCGATTAATGTGCATGAAAATCGCAATGCGTTCACAGACCGTTCACAAGCCGATGATATCGTTGACGATGAAAACAAAAGATTTGCGATGGTCAATTCACTGTTTTGGGAGGTTGCGTTAATGAGTCAATACACCCGGGGATCATCCTCCGGCCGAGCAATGAGCCGCCATCCGGGAGCAACCATCGATACGGACCGGACGGAGGAGGCGAAGCGATGGTAAAGACAGAACAGCTGCGGATAAACGGCATGACCTGCGCGGCTTGCGCCCAGGCATCAGAGCGGGCGGTTAAAAAACTACCTGGGATTGAAGAGGCGACGGTCAACTTCGCCACCGAAAAGCTCTTGGTCAGGTTCGAGGAAGGGCAGGTGAGGCTTGCCGATATCAAGACGGCGGTTGCCAAGGCTGGTTACGAAGCGGTAGAGGATCGGGCGAGGAAGGAAGTGACGATCCCTGTCGGCGGCATGACCTGCGCGGCTTGCGCGTCGGCTATCGAACGCGCAATCGGGAAGCTTCCCGGCGCGGACGCCGTTTCAGTGAACCTCGCCACTGAAAAGGCTTCCGTGACCTACGATCCTTCGCTGCTTAGGCTCTCCGAGATAAAGCAAGCTATCGTGAAGGCCGGCTATACCCCTCTCGCGATAGAGATCGGCGCCGCCGCGGTGGACAAGCACAAGGCAGCCAAGGAGCGCGAGATCCGCGTGCTCTGGATAAAATTCATTGTCTCCGCGATTTTCTCCATCCCCTTATTCTATATCGCAATGGGCGCCATGTTGGGTTGGCCGCTTCCCGCCTCAATCGATGCCATGAACTATCCGTTGCGATACGCGATCATCGAATTGATACTGGTGGTTCCCGTTATCGCCGCCGGCTACCGTTTTTTTATCGTGGGTTTCAACGCCATCCTGCGGAAAAGCCCCAACATGGATTCGCTCATCGCCATGGGTACCACCGCCGCGGTTTTATACAGCGTTTTTTCACTTTTCGGCATCGCCAAGGGGAATTTCGAGGCTGTGGAAAGCCTTTACTTCGAAACGGCCGGAATCATTATAACGCTCATCCTGTTGGGGAAATCTCTTGAGGCCGTCACCAAAGGCAGGACATCTGAATCCATAAAGAAGCTCATGGGGCTTCAGCCCAAGACGGCGACCGTCATCCAAGACGGGGCTGAGGTGGAGATCCCAATAGGCGAAGTCGAGGAAGGAGACATAATTCGCGTACGGCCGGGCGAGAAGATTCCGGTCGACGGCGAGGTTGTGGGCGGAAGGACGGCGGTGGACGAATCAATGCTCACTGGCGAAAGCATGCCTGTCGAGAAAGATGTCGGCGACAAGGTCATCGGCGCGAGCATCAACAAGAATGGATCGATCACTTTCCGCGCGACCAAGGTAGGCGCGGACACCGTCCTGTCGCGCATAATCAAACTCGTGGAGGACGCCCAGGGATCGAAGGCGCCCATCGCGCAAATGGCGGATATAGTATCGGGATATTTTGTGCCTGTGGTCTTTGTCATCGCTGTGGTCGCCGCAGCCACATGGCTGCTCCTCGGCCACACGCTTGTCTTCGCCCTCACCGTCTTCGTAGCGGTGCTCACCATCGCCTGCCCCTGCGCCCTCGGACTCGCAACGCCTACGGCCATCATGGTCGGGACCGGCAAGGGAGCCGAACACGGCGTCCTCATCAAGTCGGGAGCCGCGCTCGAAACGGCACATGGCATCGACACGATAGTCTTCGACAAAACCGGCACGATCACCAAGGGCAGCCCTGAAGTGACCGACATCGAGCCGGCTGAAGGTTTTTCGACCGAGAAAATGCTAACCTTCGCGGCGTCGGCCGAGAAAGGCTCGGAGCACCCGCTCGGCGAGGCTATCGTCCGCGCCGCCGAGTCTAAAGGCCTTGCGCTCTTGGCTGTGGAACGCTTTGAAGCCGTTCCCGGCCATGGCATCGAAGCAACGGTTTCGGGGCAACGCGTGCTGCTTGGCAACGCGAAGCATATGGCGGCGAACGACATCTCCCTCGGCATGTCCGCCGGCGCGGTCGACATGCTTTCGGGCCAAGGGAAGACGCCGATGTACCTGGCTGTCGATGGCAGGTTCGCAGGGATCATCGCCGTCGCCGACGTCGTAAAGGAATCGAGCGCCAAGGCGATAGCCGCCCTCCATAGCATGGGTATCCAGGTTGCCATGATAACCGGCGATTCCAAGCGGACGGCCGCGGCAATCGCCGCCCAGGTTGGCATAGACCGGGTTCTCGCCGAAGTGCTTCCCCAGGATAAGGCTCTCGAGGTTAAGAACCTTCAAGCTGAAGGCAAGAAAGTAGCGATGGTGGGGGATGGGATAAACGATGCGCCGGCATTGGCTCAGGCCGACATCGGCATCGCGATCGGATCTGGCACCGATGTGGCCATGGAAAGCGCCGACATCGTCCTCATGCGAAGCGATTTAATGGATGTGCCTACTGCGATCAAGCTTTCAAAGAAGGTTCTTCGGAACATCAAGCAGAACCTTTTCTGGGCTTTCGCCTACAATGTTCTTGGAATCCCTGTGGCTGCCGGCTTGCTGTACGCTTTCGGCGGCCCCTTGCTTAATCCAATATTAGCCGCGGCGGCGATGTCCATGAGCTCTGTTTCAGTATTGGCCAACGCCCTGCGGTTGAAGCGCTTCAAACCATACCATTGAGGAAGAGGAGAATATTCATGAGAAAATTGCTTACGATCGAAGGGATGAGCTGCGGGCATTGCACGATGCATATCCAATCGGCTTTGGAGGAAATTCCCGGCGTCACAAAGGTCGATGTGAACCTGCTCAAGAAAAGCGCGATGGTCGAAGGAGATGGGGACACTTTCAACGATGTCGCGCTGAAACGGGCGGTTTCCGAAGCGGGATACCGCGTTACCGCCATACTCGGAGGACGATGAATGACGGACCGGATCTACAAGGAGCGATTGCGATGAAAAGAAACAACTTCAATTTAGCCGCCGGAGGAGTCATAGCCTTGGGGATCGTCCTAGCCTTCGCCCTAGGCGGTTGCGCCGGCACCGACGTTGTCGGAAAGTTTGCCCGGACTTCCTTCAACGCCGTTCTTGGGGCCTCGAATGACAGAGCGCGGTTCTTGGAGGAAACCGGGACCTGGGCTCTTTCTTCTCCCGACGGCGACCTTGTCTTTTTCTCCTCGAATTTTGCTCGGGAAGCAAAGGGAGAGGGCGATGCGGGGTTCAGTCTCGACGCAAAACCGTTTCTCGCCGCGGGAATGGATCCTTCAAGGCTTCCCTCAATCGACGGCCTCAAATATGGATTCGAAGGTGATCGGTTGGTGATGAGATTCGAACTCGGCGACGATGCTTTCAGCGGCGAAGCGGTGAAATCGTTCGAGGAAACCTTCTCGGAAGTTGTTCGGACCCAGCGCGGCAGGATCGGTTATCATGAGAAGCTGGATCATTATGGAATCAGCCTCGGCGATGGCAATATGTTCGAATGGGCGAAGGATATGTCGAAGAACGACAAGGACATCGTGTGGGTCCTCAATCCTGAGCCCTTCATCGCCTTGGGCATCGATCCCTCGAAGCTCGAGGGTTGGATTTTTGCCAAGGTGGAGACCAAGGATGAAAAAGGGCAGCCTGTCTTCGTCGATAAACTGCTCAAGCCCTACAATATAAAATAATCGAGCTGAGGAATTTGCGCGGTGACGCGGCTCCGCTCCGGGCGAGGCCGCGTCTTTTAATCACTTGGCCGTTCCCTGCCGTTGTTGGTATACTCTCGTGGTTGGAATCGGAGGGCGTAGAATATGCCGATTAGGGTACTTATCGCCGATGATGAGGAGAAAATAGCCAATATGGTAGGAAGCTACCTTGAAGTCAACGGCTATACTCCGCTCATAGCAAACGATGGCTTCCGGGCCCTATCCCTCTTCAAAGAGAAGGCGCCAGCATGCTTGATCCTCGATATTAACATGCCAGGCATGAATGGCTTGGACGTCGCCCGCGAAGTGCGCAAGACTTCATCAGTGCCGATAATCTTTCTATCCGCAAGGACCGACGAAACCGACAAGGTGGTCGGATTGGAGCTTGGGGCGGACGACTACATTCCCAAGCCCTTCAGCCCGCGGGAACTCATCGCCAGATTGAGGGCGGTGCTCCGTCGCACATTGTCCGCTTCTCCTTCCACCGGATCGGGGAACGACAAACCGCTCCGCCAAGGCTCAATAGAGATCGATCTCAGGCGGAGGTCGATCAAGGTCGACGGCCAGGAGAAGAACCTCACCGCAATACAGCTCGATATAGTCAGGATGCTCATGAGCGAGCCCGGCAGGGTCTTTTCCCGTCTTGAAATTCTCGAATCCTGCGCGGGAAACGCTTTCGAGGGCTATGAAAGGACGATCGATGCGCACATCAAGAACATTCGTAAAGCCCTGGGCGACGACAGCGATAACCCGAGGTTCATAGCCACGGTACGCGGTGTCGGATATAAATTCTTGGAACAGCAGGATGAGGCTTAGAAACCGTCTCGCCTTATACTTTTCCCTTGTCATCGCTACGGCTGCCGGCACTACATTCATCTTTATCGAGAAGACTACCGAGAACCTCTTCAGGTCGTATGTTTTTTCGGGAGACGCAGAAAAAGCCAAGATTTACGCCGCGATACTTGAGAAGTTCTATTTCGAACATAAGGACTGGGACAATCTCCAATCCTTTCTCTCGGATATGCCACGGCTTGTTTATTCGGGCGAAGAAGAATCCCTTCAAAAAGGCGAACCAGAGGAGTCTTCGCCTGCCGACCATAGCGACGGCATCAAAGCCTTGCCGGTTGACCGGATCGTCGTGGCAGACAAAGACGGCCTTGTCGTTGGAGATACGGCCCGCGAACTCCTTCGTACAATCCATCCGGCCGAGCACTTGGCTCATGGCGTGCCGATTGTGGTGGACGGCAGTAGGATCGGGACCGCCCTCGTGGGGTCTATGGTCGATTCCTCCCTCTCCGGAATTAACGAGCGCTTCCTCGGATCGATCACCTTGGCGTTTCTTTGGGCGGTTTCGATTTCCGCCGGCTTGGCTCTCTTCCTCGGCCTCGTGCTATCGGCGCAGGTCACGCGGCCAGTAGCATTGCTCACCCGAGCTGCGCGTAAAGTTGCCGCGGGAGATCTTTCCTCGGTTGTAAAAACCGCGGCGCGGGGCAGCGGCGGTGACGAGATCGCCGAACTATCGGAATCATTCAACGGCATGACTGCAGAACTCAAGCGGCTCGAGGACGCTAAGAAACAGATCATCGCCGACGCGGCCCACGAGCTCAGAACCCCCGTCACGCTGATACAAGGTACTGTCGAAGCGATGATAGACGGTGTATACCCGCTCGATATCCCTACATTGCAATCCGTGCACGAGGAAACGATCAGGCTGTCGCGGCTGATCGAGATGCTGAGAGAATTGGAAATCATCCAATCGGGCAAGCTCTCGTTGAATTTGGAAACGGTTGACTGCATGGAACTCGTCAATAAAACCGTGACTCTTTTCTCCGCTTCGGCCAATGCGAAGGATATTGACTTGATAGCGGAGGAAGAGTCCCCTCCTCCCCTCATCACCGCCGATTGGCTCCGCATAGGGGAAGTCATGCGCAATCTCGTCTCCAACGCGATCAAGTACACTCCTGCGGGGGGGACGGTGAGGTTGCGCGTGGAAAAAGACCAGGCCTTGGGCGTGGTGAGCATTTTTGTCGACGATTCGGGTCCGGGCATCCCGGCGTCCGAGCGGGAGCGGATCTTCGAGCGCTTTTACCGAATGGACAAATCGAGGTCGGCGGATAGCGGAGGACGGGGGCTTGGTTTGGCGATAGCGAGCGAAATAGCCATGGCCCACGCGGGCAGCATTTCAGTCGGGGATTCCGATCTCGGCGGGGCTTCGTTCGTCCTCACCCTCAAATCGGCCTGATCTTTTCACAGCCGACCCGCGGGAGAGGCGTCGCCACCCAGAAGCTGCGTGTACATATTTCGCTCCTCTCTAGTAGGTTTTCGATCGTCTCGAACCCTAAACGATGGAGAAGTTCTACGACGTAGGGGTTGTCGCCCGGCGTGCCATAGGGCGAAGCCATGGCGTATTTTTTCACATTCGCCTTTGGATGCTCAGTTCTTTTTCCACTTCTCGAAGTAAAATGCGACGCTCGCCAAGTATTTCTTTGAGATTCCGATGGAGTCGCCGAGATCGGTCTTGTCTTTGCCGAGGATGGGAATCGGGTTGCACCCACCCCGTATCTTCTCGATCTGGTCCAGCCTGAACTGGTTTCCGCAGTTCTGGCAGATGAACACCGCATTCACCTGCTTATAGTACCCGCGGCCTGAGGAATAGCAGACTTGGCATGTGTTGAGCGCCGTGCGGATCGTGCCGTCCGAGGCCTTCACGGCGAAGATTTCCATATTCTTTCCGTTATAGGTATAGGGATAGAATTTTGCCTTGATGGAAATATCCTTTTTCTTGATGAGAATGCCCCAGTCGGCCGAGGTCTTGGCTTCCTGTGAAAACGCGAAAGGAACGGCGAAAAGTGCGAGGGCGAAACCCACCATGAGGGCTCGGATCATCCTGCGTGGGATCATTCTGTTCATGTCAATCCTCCGGGTTCATATTCCGGCCATTCTAACGCGTTCATATGAACGAACCATGAATTCCGGATAGCATTGCTGTGAATTTTTAGGGATCTCATTTCTCAGCCAATTCTAAGCCAAGACTCAGAACAATCTCAGAAACCCTGAATATACTCTCCCGTGATAGGAGGGTGCCACCATCGGTACATCGGCTAGCAAACTGCGTCTCAGGCTCACAACCCTGGCGATTCTCGGAGTAATCCTTCCCTTGTGGGCGGGCGCCTCGAGCTCGGTCGACTCCCTCAATCCGCTGTTCGCCGCGCTCCCGGCCGCCCGCTTCGTAGCCCTGGATGGATGGGAGGCCATTCGATCCGCGGAGATCCCCCTAGCGTTGACCTCCGGAATATTCACAGGCCTATCAGCCGATGGAAAGGTCGAAGGCCATGTAGTCCATGTCGTCACGCCTGGATACGGCGGGGATATCGCGCTGCTTGTATCCTTCGACAAGGAAGGATCGGTTCTGAAGGTATCGGTGATACGGCACAACGAAACACAGTGCCATATCAAAGGCTTGACCGACGGCTCCTTCCTCTCCCAATTCCCGGGGATCGGACTTATGACGAAGATCCGTTTGATGGTGGGAAAGAAAAAGGAAGGACACGGCGATATCGATGCCATGAGCGGCGGCACTGTCACCTCAAGGGCCCTCACCGAGGGTATCGCCGAAGCAAGAATAGCGTTTTATAAGGCGCGATCCGCAGGTCTCCTGGAGTCCGTCGATCGTCGCTAAGCATCATCATTAAGGAGAATTCCATGAACAAAAGCACTTTCACCTAGCGCGCGACCTTAGTTCTCGTCGGGGCATTGTTCGTTTCCGCGAGCGCCTATGCCCAGAGCTCAATGCAGCCAGGTTCCATGACCGGCTCCGCCATGCCGGGCATGGCGGGGATACCGGTGACGGCTCCAGCCGGAGCGAGCCGGGCAACTGAAGCGTCCGCTTCCTTCGCCCGGGAATGGAAGTCCGCCCTGGAGGCTATGATGCTCTCGATGGCGCAGCGTGAGAAACTCGCCTTAGCGCTTCAAACTGCCTCGCAAAGACTCTCCGACAACTGGGGGGCGATCGAGAACTTTCGGAAGCTCGCCGGAAATTCCTCAGGCGATGCTCAAGCCCGGTACAGGCGGCGGATCGAGATAGAGTTCGGCGAACGCGAACTCATCGTCTCCGAAACGGAATCGGAACTGCGTACCTTCCTGGGCGAAAACCAGGTGGGCGTGGTATTGACCGCAGCGTTCCATGGTGTGTCTCCGAACCATTCCGGCTCGATGGCTTCGATGCCTATGGGGGGTATGGGAGGGATGGCGACTATGGAAAGCGCTGAAATGCGGATCGGCGAATTCGCTGGGATATTGAATGCCGATTTCCGCGCCGTGTCCGTCGATCTTATCATCGATGATCTGTCATCGCACTGAAGTGAAAGTTCGAAAGGGTGGGGAGTCGGCCCGGAGGTTCTCGCGCAGGATGCTTTTGTTCTGCGCGATGGTCTTCGCCACGGCAGCGGGATCGAATGCCGGTGCGGCTGAGCCTGGCGCCAGCGGACTTCCTGATTCCCTGTATTGGGAAGTTTCAATGCCGCCCGGCTATGTGTGGATGAATGGTTGCGGCGAGATGGGAACAAAGAAGGCCGTCGGATCGACAGAAGCCGTCATCAAACAGATGGAGGACGGACAGTCGGAGGACCACATAAGCCACCATCCAGGGACTGTCGACGGACGGGCAGTGTTGATCGATGCTCCAAGCCTGGAACGAGCGATCGCTGAGCTTAACTTCTTCATTCATGGCGACTCGGATGCATCGCCGTCCAAATGAGGGGAAAAAGGAGATAATTTTGAAAACTTCAACCTACGGATATTCCGCGCATGAAAAATCCCCGATGAAATATGCAATGCTCGCAGTCTTTCTAGCTTTCGCGGCTGTAAATTCGGAGCTTTCGGCCCAGCAGGTGGATTTCGCGGGCCTCCTGCGGAAAATAGTTCCGGAAGCCGATCGATTCAGCCAGGTAAGCCAGACCGTGACCTATAAGGCGCAATCCTTGACGCTGGCTATATTCCCGGCCTACAAGAGCAATGAGCAAATCGGAGTTGTGTTCTACTCCGCTCCTAATGGATATTCCGGGAGGCTCCACACCTTGACGTCGCTCGACATGAAGGGAACGGTGCGGAGGGTGAGCGTATTCTCCCATACAGAGACTCCCGCCTATGTGGGGCCGCTGAACGATGGCAGGTTTCTCAGGCAATTCGAAGGTGTGTCGCTCACCGATAAACTGTCTTTCCTGATCGGCCGCAAGGCCGAGTCGAGGGGCGAGATCCAAGCGATAACCGGAGCGACGGATACTTCCAAGCCGATTGCCCTCGCGGTGAGCGAAGCCAGGAGACTCTTCGTGGAAATATATGGGACTTGATCTCGGGAATTGTTCTACAGCGGATTCGCCTGTATAATTCGGCGGGGAGCCCCGGTGAGCAAGGCAAGAATTCTCGTCATCGACGATGATCAGATGATACGCAATTCCCTCATGAGGATACTGAATTATGAGGGTTTTGAGGTGTTCCAGGCGGAGGATGGAGAAAAAGGACTCGGCCTGCAACTGAAGGAGTCGCCGGATCTCGTCATCCTGGATGTAGCCATGCCGGGAATGTCGGGAATCGATGTCTGCAGGAGAATCAAGCTCAGGTCCCCGGCCATCCCTGTGCTCTTCCTGTCCGCGAAGGATGAAATCGCCGACAGAGTCGCGGGGCTGGAGAACGGCGGGGACGATTACCTCATCAAGCCCTTCGCCTTCGAGGAGCTTCTAGCGCGCATCGCAGTCCTGCTTCGAAGGAAGCTCGGCGGCATCTCTCAGGTGATGGAATACGAAGGATTGTCGATGGACGACAGGACAAAAAAGGTCAAAAGGGATGGCGTCGAGATAAGCTTTTCAGCCACCGAGTACCAGGTGCTCCGGTACTTCCTGTCCTGCCCCGAACAAGTCCTCTCCAAGGATCAGATTCTCGAACACGTTTGGGGCCCGGATTACTATGCCGACTTGAATCTTGTCGAAGTATACATCCGATATATCCGAACCAAGCTCGAGGCTTCCGGCGGAAAGCGCCTGATTCATACCGTCAGGGGTTCGGGCTATTCACTGAGATCCGAACCCTAAAGACGGAGACTGTCCATGAAAGTCAGAAAACGTCTTACAATCCTCTATTCCAGCGTCCTCGCTGGGTTGTTCTTCCTTTTCGCGCTAGGGTTGTACTTTTCATTCACCTACCATCTACGAGCGGAGGTGGACGAATCGCTCTCATCTTGGTCGCTCCAGATCCTGGATTCCGATGGGAAAGGGCGGCTCCTCATACCCGTGCCGGGCGGCCCTTCCCCTGACAGGGACTCAAGGCACTTTGAAATGCCCGACACTTTCGTCGTGGCATTCGCAAACGATGGAGCGCTTCTGCTCAATCGGAGTTCCTTCTCGGAGCATGGATTGGACGTGCTTAGAACCGGATTGGAAACCGATTCCGCTTCTTCCTCCCAAGTGTTCAGGAATCAGCGGATTGAGGGCCAGGGGTATCGGGTCCTCATGAAGGAAGTGACACATGAAGCGGGTGACATCGCCGCCGTCGTTCTAGGCCGATCGCTCATTCATGTCGAAAAAAGCGCGAAGGGGCTTCTCCTGTCCCTGGTATTCGCCTGGGTCGCCGCGGTCCTCTTCGGCTCCACGGTGATGTGGATTCTTGTCGGGCAGACGATCAAACCTGTGCATGCGATGACGAATCTCTCCTTAAGCATAGCCCAGTCGAGCGACCTTCGTGGCCGACTCTCGGTAGGGGAGGATCAGGATGAATTCAGCGAGCTTGCCCGTTCCCTGAACCGGATGCTCGCAACGATAGAGGCCTCGAATGAAGCCCAAAAGCAGTTCTTAGCGGACGCTTCGCATCAGTTGAGGACACCGCTCACTTCGATCAGGGCCAACCTAGGGTACCTCATGAAGGCGACAGGCGCATCCGAGGCCGACAGGAGGGCAGCTCTCGAAGATTGCTCGTACGAAATAGAAGGAATGTCGACGCTCGTCAACGAGCTACTTCTTCTCGCGAGGACAGAAGCCCCTATAGCGAGGCATGTTGGGCCTGTGGAGGTGAAGGATCTAATAATGTCGATTCCTGCGGGCTTAGGGGGGAAGACAGGTCCAACCACCTCCATCGCGGCGCTGCCTGAATCCGCTTCCATTCTCGGCGACAAGGAGGAACTGCGCCAAGCGCTTCTCATGCTGGTCGACAATTCCATCAAGTATTCGGGCGCCGGAGGCCGGATCGAGATCCGCGGCGAGGTATCGGGGGGGAAAGTGGATATCCTCATCGAGGATGATGGCCCCGGCATCCCAGCCGCGGAAATGGTTCTCGTCTTTGAACGATTCTACAGGGCGTCGAACACCCGCTCCTCGGCCCCGGGTTCGGGCTTGGGGCTTCCAATCGTCAAATCCATCGTCCAAAAGAACGGTGGCTCGATATCGATCGCGAACCGGTCCCCGAGCGGATTGTCGGTACGCCTCAGCTTCCCCGCCTTTTCTTGATAATTCTCCTCGATCCACCACTCTCAGCCAACTTTCAGCTAGCCCTCAGGGCCCTCTAAGGCCGGCATAGTACCCTTTTCCTTGGAAGCGGATTCCTTATCGGAAGCGCGCTTCCGGGGGAACGGGGCCAATTTTCCCCCAGGTTCGGATACATGTGAGGAAGACTATGCGTAATGGGAGTGTAGCAAGAAAGACCTTGCTGATGATCGCGATCATGCTCGCGCTGGCTTCGGTTGCGTACGCGCAGGCGACGCAGGAGATCAAGCCGTTCGACGCGGCCGCGATCGTGAGGGAAGCCGGCCTGGCATCAGAACAAGCCGACGCGGCCGCGAGATTGCTCGACAGGCTTGGGGTCCAAGTCCAGGACTCCAGCAAATCGATGATAGCCATTTTTTCCCAGAAAAAGCCGGAGCAGCTTCTAGACCCCCAGGTGGTCGCAAAGATCGCCCAGGTCCAGAAGGCCTTCACGCTGAAGTTCGAGAAATTCCAGCTCGATCTTGTCGAAATCGTCCCTCAGGCCAAGGCTGATGAGATCGCGGCGCGGATACGATCGGCGATCCCTAAGATCCTATTTGATGCCCAGACAGGCGCTCCTGACATGCAGATGTCTAATATGCCTGCCGCCCCTGCCAAGCCCGCGGAAGTATCCCTGGGTTCAGCGCCGATCGGCATACCTCCTTCGGTTTCAGCCCCGAAGGTTCCCGGTTCGGCCAACCTCGATCTTTCTATGAATTCAGATCCTTCTTCAGCATCGATGGGCATGATGGACGGCGAGATGTCGGGCATGATGGACATGATGTCGAATATGATGGGCATGATGAAGATGATGGATGACGACAAGATGCCCATGGGCGACAATATGATGGGCATGGGAATGGGCATGGGCATGGGCATGGGTGGATCCGGCGGCGCTTCTTCGATGAGCTCCATGCAGTCGGGTGCCTCACAGACCGGCTCTATCAATGACTCCTTGGTTAAGCAGATCCAGGCCACAAACGCCATAATTCTACAAATGATCTCTTCGCTCGCCACCCAGACGGGATCGGCCGCCCAGGCGCAGATCCAGCTTTTAAGCCAGCTGATCGCCAGCCAGAACGCAACTCTGCAAGTGCTGCTGGGGGGGTCGGCGGCGCAGGGAGGCGGGGCCATGTCGGGTTCGATGCAGATGCAGCCTAATTCTTCCAGCTCTCCCGGCATGGGCATGATGTAAAAAACCTTCGCGGATGCCGCCGGTGGGGATTCCTTCATCGGCGGCATCCTTCTTTCACAGGATTCGGGGAGCTCCGAAAACCGGCAAGCAGATAGGAAGCAATATGAAAATCTTTATGGTGAAACTCGATAGGATATGCGCGTGGTCCCTCGTTGGGATCATGGTCGCCTACTTCGTCACAGGCTACGGCCAAACGCGGGAGATCATATCTCCCGAAGCGGCGAAATTCATCCACGACAATATTCTACCCATTCCAAGCGCCTTCGCCTTCGCCATCCACTCTGCCTATGGCATGCACATCTCGCTAAAGCGGTGGAAAATATGGAACAGGTACTGGAGGGCGGGCTTCGTCATATATGCGATAGCGCTGATAGCGGGGGTAGTAGTCTTCCAGTTCGCCCTCAAAACGGGAAGCGCTGCCCCTGTCGTGCCGACAACGATAGAGTTGTGATAGCCACTTTCTCGCCTGAGGGATCGGCAGGGGAATAGTTTGCGAATCCTTCACCGGGCATCGACGACAGTCAACATCCCGTTGTCCTCGTGGTCGATGATGTGGCAATGGAGCATCCATTCGCCTGGGTATTGCATGACAAAGGCAATATCCACGAATTTGCCGGCGGGCACATTGATAGTGTCCTTCCAAATCTCTCTGTCCGGCGCCGCGCCGTCTATCGAGACAACCTGGAAGTAGGCGCCGTGAAGATGGATGGGATGATCCATAGGATGTCCGCCCATGGTGTCTTCATTCTTGAATCGGAGTTTGACGGTCTGGCCTACCTTTACGGAGATTGGATCCGTATTGGGGTAGGCCTTGCCGTTTATGGTCCAGACCATGCCCATTCCGGCGGCCGAACCGCCCATCATCATGCCCATCATGCTACTCATCATAGTACCGCCCGAGCCGGGCGATCCCATTCCTGAGTTGAGCACAAGCACTTCATCGGGCGCTCTCTCGAATATGCCCGCGAAAGCCCGGGACTGGGGAGGTATGAAGGGTGAAGCGACCGTCCTTACCTCGCCGGCGGCATAGGCGATAGGGATCCTGATGCCGAGCCTGGGCCTGCCGCTCAGTATTTCGAAGGATTTCCCAAAACCATCGGTCGCCGAGATCTCCGCGTCGATTCTTTCCCCCGGACTCAAGGTTATCGTATCGGATATGTAGGGCTTGGACAGCGCATGTCCATCGGTGTGCGTTACCCTGAACTCGTGCCCCGTCACCTTCAGTGTGTGGACGGCCGCCGTCGATGCGTTTATGAAGCGAAGCTTGTGAAGTTCTCCTTTTTTTAAAACAAGGGGTTCTACGGCGGATCCGGTTTTACCGTTTACGCTTTCGACGTTCCCGAGCCGCTCCATGCCCCCGCGCGCTGTACCTGCGAGTCTTTCGCCGTTGGCGTCCAGGAGCCAATCATCCAGGACGATGGTATGATCGCCTGAATATTTGGAGTCGGCTGGGTCCTTTACAATGAGGGCGCCGTACAGACCCATGTCCATCTGCTCGAGCACCGGGGTTTGGTGGCTGTGATACCAATATGTTCCAGACTCTTCAACCGTAAAATCATATGTATGCGAGCCCCCGGGGGCGATGAGCACACCGGGTCCATCCTGCTCGACCGGCACGTTGAGTCCATGCCAATGGATGTTCGTAGGTACGTCCAAACGGTTTACGACTTCGATTACCATTCTTTCTCCGGGGACGGCGACGATTGGCGTGCCCGGAACAAGGCCGTCGTATGCCCATACGACGGTTGAAAAGCCAGGCCGCAGTTCATGCGATGCGGCTTTGATCTCCAAGGAAATATTGCCGGCGCCTGCGATGGCGGGGATGAAAAGCATTGCCAAAAGACCTAGGCTGAAGGGAGATATCAACGCACCTGTTCTTGGATTATTCATTTCATTCTCCTTTATGCACGCGCTGTCTGTATCGCAGGTATCCTGCCAAGCAGGCGGGGAGTGCATTGGGCGAATATACTCCACTTTAAATCCGCTCAACCTCGATTCACGACAATAGCGCGTAAAGAACATCAAGCGTTCACAATTTCCTGTCGCGGAATGAAGGTGAGGTTAGTGAGGGAAGGGGAGCTTGAAAGGCGACACCTCTTGGAGGTGCGTATCAACGTTTATCCGAACAAGGCCCCCAGGGCGGGGATGTCGGGCTTGTAGACCATGAGGGCGAAGACGATCGCCAGGGGGGCTACGCCTGCGAGGCTGATCCACCAGCGGAGCTTGAGGAGGCGGATGAGTTCGTCGGGCAAGGATGCGTCCGCGGGATCGAGACCGGCCATGAGGCGCTTGACCTTGTATTGGGTGGGGATGTCGCTGACCACCCAGAAGAGGCCGGAGAGCATGAAGAGGACAAAGCCCGCGGAAAGCCAGCCGATTTGCCAGAGGTCGCCCATGATGAAGGAGAGCATGAGGCCCGAGATAAGGGAGAGGATGATCAGGGGCGAGGAGAGGCGGGCGTCCAGATAGGCGACGGTTTCGTAGGTGTGGAGGATCACGTCCTTGCGGCCCGAGGCGAGGCTGCGCTTCTCCCAGGCCATGCCTACGACTGCGTTGGCGAAGAAGAGGGTGGCGGCGGCGACGTGGAAGAAGAGGGCGTGGCCGCCCAGGGCTGGCTGGCGGAGGAGGGCGACGAACTGGGTTTTGAAAAATACTGCGAAGGCAATCATTCCCGCCATGAGGGCCAGGAAGGAGAGCATGATGGGCTTGGTCTTCATTAGGGACAATAGGATCATATCGGGAGGGTCGGCACAAGGGCCGCGCCCGCCCCATCGGCGCCCTCAGGATTGTCCGGGGGCTGGAGCGCTGGTATAATTCCGGATGTCGATATAAGGAGACCTGCATCATCAACCCGGCGATCAGGCGGTATTGGCCGCAGTATTCGTGGTCCAACATTTTCTCGATGCTCAAGAACATGAAGAAGGAGCCCCTCCGCTGCCCGGATCCCTTCGCGGGCAAACTGGTGGCCATCACGGGAGCCACGTCGGGCATCGGCCTGCATGCGGCGCGCAAGTACGCCTCCATGGGAGCCCGGCTCGTGCTGATCAACCGAAACAGGGAAAAGGCCGAGGGGGTGCGGAAGGAGCTTGCCAGGGATTTCGGCGCCCAGGCGGAGTGCATAGCCGCCGACCTCTCTGTCCTTGGGGACATGCAGAGGGCGGCAAGCCGACTTCTCGAAATGGAACAGCCCATCGACGTCATGATCCACAACGCGGGGGTCCATCTTACCCAGCGCCAGGAAACTCCGGATGGGTTGGAGACGAATTTCGCCCTGCACTATCTCGCCCCCTTCGTCATCACGCGGATGCTCATGCCCAAAATGGGCCGGGATGGAACGGGGAGGATCATCTTCGTCGGTTCCGAGGGGTACCGCTTCGCGGTCTGGGGTCTTGATATGGATGACCTGCAGTGGGAGCGGAACAGGTATTCGGGGCTCAAGGCTTATGGGGCGGGCAAGCTCGCCCAGCTTTTGTCCATGCATATCTTCGCCCAGGAGCTCTCGCCCTTGGGCGTGACGATAAACTCCATGCACCCGGGCACGGTGAGGACGGAGTCGGGCAAGGACAACGGCAAGGCCTACAAGTGGTACAAGAAGCATTTCATCGACAAGAGGTCAGCGGCCCCCGACCTTTCCTCGGAGGCCCTCTACTACCTCGGGGTTTCAAAGGATATGGAAGGGAAGAGCGACCTGTTCTTCCACCTGACTACGCAGGAGGAGCTGGCTCCGCCGGCCAGGGACATGGAGGCGGCCCGGATCCTTTGGGATAGGACCCTGGAGCTTTTGGACCGGAAGGGGGTGAGGCTGTGACGCGCAAGGATTTCATCGTGGTGGGCGGGGGTATCGCGGGGCTTACGGCGGCCTTGAGCCTGGCCCACAAGGGCAAGGATGTCCTCCTCATCGAAAAGAACGACCATTGCGGCGGGCTTATGAACTCCTTCATGAGGGAGGGCTTTCGCTTCGAAGGCGGGGCCAGGGCCCTTGTGAACGCTGGGCTTGTGAAGCCCATGATTAAGGAATTCGGGCTGGGCATCGAGATCCTGCCCAATCCGATCTCCCTAGGGGTCGGGGAAAGGTTGATGCGCATAGAAGGGGAGGAAAGCCTTTCCGCCTACGCCGATATGCTGAAAGGGCTCTATCCGGGGAGCGAGGGGGATGTGGACAGGATCGTCGCCGCCATCCACGACATCATCGAAAACATGAAGGTCCTCTACGGGGTGGACAATCCCCTCTTCGCAAAGAAGAAAAAGAGCTTCCTCGTCCTCGTGCCTTCCATGGTCGCGTGGATGCTGAAGTTCCTGAAGACTATGTATCGCATATCGAGGATGGACACGCCCTTCGAGGAGCATTTGGACGCCCTTTCCTCCAACCAGTCCTTGAAGGACATAATCGGGCAGCATTTTTTCAGGAAGACGCCGGTCTTCTTCGCCTTGAGCTACTTCGCCCTCTACAACGACTACATCTATCCCAAGGGGGGCGTGGGGGCTTTCATCGAGAGCCTTGTCCAGGCGATACAGTCCCGGGGCGGCCAGGTCCTCCTGGGCACGGAGGTTGTGCGATTGGATGCGGGGGCCAGGGAGTTGGTCGACGCATCGGGCCAGGTCTACCATTACGGCAAGCTGGTCTGGGCGGGAGACCTCAAGGCGCTGTACGCGTTGAGCGATCCATCAGGCCTTGGGGAAAAGGAGAGGGCTGGTTTCGCGCAACGCAAGGAGAAGGTCCTGGGGCGAAAGGGCGCCGAGTCGGTGTTCTCGGTGTTCCTGGGCGTCGATCTTCCGCCTGCGTATTTCGGCGCGATTGCACGCGGGCACCTGTTCTACACGCCGGACAGGAAGGGCCTTGGGCAGGTCCACGACGGGGAGCTCAAAGGCCTTCTCGGGCGCTGGGATTCGGTCAAGGACGAGGAACTCAACGATTGGCTCAAGCGCTTCTGCCGCTACAATACCTTCGAGATCTCCATTCCGGCCCTTAGGGACCCTGATGCGGCCCCGGAGGGAAAGACTGGGGTGATCATCAGCGCCTTGTTCGACTTCGAGCTCACAAAGAGGATCAAGGAGTCCGGTCGGTACGAGGAGTTCAAGCGGCGCGTCGAGGACGAGTTCATCGCCGCCCTTTCCTCAAGCATCTACCCGGGGCTCAAGGACAAGGTCCTCTTCCAATTCTCCGCCTCGCCCCTGTCCATCCACGAGAAGGCGGGCAGTTCCGAGGGCTCCATCGTGGGCTGGTCCTTCGAGCAGGACATCCCCGTGGTGACGAGCATGTTCCGCATGGCGGATTCCGTGAAGACCGCCCTTCCCGACGTCTACGCCGCTGGCAAGTGGGTCTACAGCCCCGCGGGCGGCCCCACGGCGGTCATGACCGGCCGCATCGCCGCCAAGAAATGCCTGGGTTGAGGCAATAGGACAGGACTATAGGACAGGAAAACAGGATCGGCGGGATCAACGGGATATGGGGCGGTGCAATATACATTAATTTTAAAATTGTATTATAATGTGGATTATGGATACGAATAATGGCACAAAAATAAAAGATATCCTTGGAAGATACCCTAAAGGAACGGTTATAACTGCCAGGGAAATGCTCAGCTTAGGCATCTCTCGAGATTTACAGCGGTCTTTCGAGCGCTCTGGATGGCTAACTCGGATTGGCGTCGGAGCATATCTTGTGCTTGGTGGGGAAATCAACCTGGATAAAGCTCTACGGGCGATGCAAGCGGGATTAGGTTTAAGTATCCATGTGGGGGGATACACCGCTTTACACGAAAAGCATGGGAAAACGCATAACATGCCGGTTTTTCGAAAAGCGGAGCTCTTCGCATTTCGGGGTGAAAAGATTCCCTCATGGTTTGTTTCTACCTTTAAAAATGATTGCCGTATTGTCCACACTAGTTACCTTCCTCGTGGACTTGGGTTGGTGGATGAATATGTCGATGGCTTTGCTGTTAAAATTTCTTCGGCGGAGCGAGCTATCATGGAAATGATATACCTCGTCCCGACCGTACATTCCTTGCGCGATGTGTATCAAATCATGGAATTACTGACAGTGGCCAAACCCGCCTTAATCGATGAGCTTTTAGGATCTTGCTCGTCCATAAAAGTAAAACGGCTATTTCTCTTCATGGCAGAGGAGGCGGGACATGCTTGGCAAAAACGACTGAATACTGGAAAGTTGAACCTCGGTGCGGGAGTCAGACAGATCGAGAAGGGTGGGAAATTGAACCGGAAATACAACATTATCCTCGGAAATATCAGGGAAATATGAGAAAAAATTATCTTCGACAAGTAAAATTACTCGTAGAAGCTATCCCTTATATAGAAAAGGAGGAATGCTTCGCGTTGAAGGGAGGAACCGCGATCAATCTATTCCTAAGAGATATGCCGAGGCTATCTGTTGATATTGATTTAACATATCTCAATTTCGACGATCGCGCTTCAGCAATGAAAAATCAGAAAGCCGCCTTGGAACGAATTTTGAGGGATCTTATAGGCGCTGGATTTTATGGAGCAATTCAGGGATCTGGTGAAGAAAAGAAAATCATCGTCTCAGATCGCGAATTTTCCATAAAAATTGAGCCGAATTGTACGCTTCGAGGACATATTTTTAAGCCGAAATTATTTGGAATCTGTAAAAAAGCGGAACAGGAATTTGGGTATGCGGAGATGAGAATAGTTTCCGCTCCCGAACTGTTTGGGGGTAAAATGTGTGCTGCGCTTGACCGTCAGCACCCTCGAGATCTCTTCGATATTTCTCTGCTATTGGAGGATGATACCATGATAGAGGGCTTGATCGACGGCTTTATTGTCATGCTTTTATCCCACAATCGCCCCCTCCATGAAATCCTAAATCCAATGAGGAAAGATATGTCTAGGGTTTTTGATCAGGAATTTAGCGGCATGACTGATATAGTTTTTACCTACGATCAGCATGTCTCAACTCTAGAGAAATTGTTGAGTTTCATATATTCCAAATTGGTTCCCTACCGGAATCTCCTGCTTGATTTCGTTTCTTTGAGATTGGATTTGGCGACCATATCGATCCCCAACATCGATAAACTTCCGGCTATTCTATGGAAACAACAGAATTTAACGCGGCTTCGTGAAAGGGATTATAAAAAATTCTGTGAGCAAGAGAAAAAACTAGAACAGGTTCTGAACGCCATGTAATTTTATGTAATCGGTTAATATCTGTCCGAATTTAAGATTAAATCATCAGCACTCCAGAATATCCTGTAGACCCTGCTTATCCTGTTATCCGATATGAAGTGACCTCCGTCAAGGACTGGGAAAAAGAAATTTCTCCCCGCCTAACCCTCCTGCGGCAGCCCAATGAGAAGAGGAACGATTCTGCGACGATTGATCAGTCTGATATGCGC
>JBFLXC010000013.1:0-30296 GCA_040757435.1 Spirochaetota bacterium
AACGTCCTTTTGGGAGAAGTGCCGGTCGAATGGTCTTCATCGACATGGAGACAACGATGGCAAAACACCACCGAAAGATTCCTGTCGCAATCCTGGGCGCCACGGGCGTAGTGGGACAGAGGTTCCTGCGCCGCCTGGCGGAGCACCCCGTCTTCGAGATCGCTTGGCTCGCCGCGAGCGACCGATCGGCGGGAAAGCGCTACGATCAAGCCTGCCAGTGGCACCTTCCCGGCTTGCCCTACGCCGGCATGGGTTCCATGACCGTCGTCCCCTGCGACCCAAGCGAAGCCCCGGCTCCCGTGGTCTTCTCAGCCCTGGACGCTGGTCCGGCCCTCAGGATAGAGGCGGATTTCGCCCGGGCCGGCGCCTTTGTCTTTTCCAACGCGAGCGCCTACCGGATGGAGGAGGACATACCCCTCCTCGTCCCGGAACTCAACGCAGCCCATCTGGGGATCCTGGAACGCCAGAGGATCTCACGGGGATGGAGCGGCGCGATAGTGACCAACCCCAACTGCACCACCGTAGTCCTCGCCAGCGCCCTCGCTCCTTTGCAGAAAGCCTTCGGCGTCGAGGCTGTCATGATGACCAGCATGCAGGCCATATCCGGAGCGGGCTATCCAGGGGTGAGCGCCATGGATATCGTGGGAAACGTCATCCCGCACATTAGGAACGAGGAGCCCAAGGTGGAATCCGAGACGGACAAGATCCTCGGCGCCTTGCGGGGCGTGGGAGAGCGCGCCAGGTATGAACCTGCGGTTTTCCCGGTTTCCGCGACCTGCACCCGGGTGGCGGTGGCGGAAGGCCACACCATCGCCGTGTCCGTCAGGCTCAAGGGGCTTCCCTCACCTGCGGAGGTCGAGGAGGCTTTCCGCTCCTTCGTACCCGACACTTCGGGGCTTGGGCTCCATAGCGCCCCGGAAAAGTTCATCGAAGTCTGCGAATACCAGGACAGGCCCCAGCCGAAGCGCGACGCGGAGGTCGACGGGGGCATGCGCATCATGGTAGGAAGAATACGGGAATGCCCTGTGCTGGGCATCAAATTCGTCGCCCTGGGCCACAACACGGAGCGGGGCGCCGCGGGGGCGTCGGTCTTGAACGCCGAACTCGCCTACGCCAAGGAGGTGCTGCGTTGGGTATCATAGTCATGAAATTCGGGGCCAGCGCGGTCTCCGACGCCGAAGGGATCCGGGTAGTGGCGGAAATCGTGCGGGGCGCGGTGGAAAAGCCTGCCGACGACGCGGAGAGGAATTCGGTGCTGGTGGTGCTCTCCGCCTTGTCGGGAGTCACGGATTCCCTCTTCGCGGCGGCGGCGGCGGCGAAGGACGGCGACCTCTCGGTAGCCCGCAGGGTATGCGGAGAGCTCAAGGAGGGGCACAAGGCGATAGCGCGGGAGCTCTCCGCCGCGGGAAGCGGGGAGAGCGAGGCGGAAATCGACGCCATAGTCGCCGCCTTGGATTCCCGGCTCCAGGGCGTGAGGCTCGTGGGCGAGCTTTCGGACAGGAACATGGACGAGATAGCCGCCGCGGGGGAGAGGCTGGCCAGCATCCTTGTCGCCCTGGCTCTTGGGGCGCCAAGCCTGGACGCAAGGCCCATGCTCAGGACGGATTCTCGCTTCGGCCGCGCCAGGCCCGACCAGGCCTCGATCAACAGGCTGGTATCGGAGAGGCTCAAGCCCATGCTGTCTCCGGGTAGGATAGCCGTCACCCAGGGATACATAGGCTCCGACAGCCTCGGGAGCACGACAACCTTGGGAAGGGGAGGCTCGGATTACTCCGCCAGCCTCTTCGGCGCAGCCCTTGGCGCCTCGGAGATCCGTATCTGGACCGAAATGGAGGGAATCCTCACGTGCGACCCCCATGTGGTCAAGGAGGCCAGGACCATCGAAGTCCTCGGCTTCGAGGAAGCCGCCGAGCTTGTGGCCAACGGCGCCAAGATCCTCCATCCCGCCACCATACGCCCGGCCTTGGAAGCCGGGATTCCCGTCACGGTGCGCAGCATCCTGGAGCCCAACGGCCGGTTCACCACCATCAAGCCAGAGCTGTCCAGCGGAAAATCCGTGGTGGCCTTGGCCATGCGGAGGGATGTGGCCATCATTTCGGTGCGCCAGGAACTCATGAGCGACCAGGCGGGCTTCCTCGCGAGGCTCTTCGCCGCCTTCGGCCGCCTTGGGGTGTCAGTCGACCTCGTGTCCACCAGCGAGATCTGCGTCTCCGTATCCCTGGACATGGACGCCCCCTTGGAAAGGCTGGGCGCTGAGCTGGCCGAGCTTGGCAGGGTGGACATAGTCAGGGACCGGGCGGTGATCGCCGTGGTGGGCGACATGCTGAGGAAGACGCCGACCTTGGTGAAGATGACCTTCGACGCCTTGGGGAACATCGACGTGGACATGGTCTCGATGGGAGCCAACGACATCAACCTCAGCTTCGTCCTTGCGGGTGAAGATGCGGAAGAGGCCTTGAGGAGGCTTCACCGGGCCTTCTTCGAGGAGGCCGGCACATGAGGCTGGGAATATTCGGCCGAGGGAGGCTTGGCGGAGCCATAGCCATGGAGATCGGCCGCTATACCGCCTCCCCCGATGCCATCGAACTCGTATGGACCGAAGGAAGGGATCCCGGCCCACGGCCTAGGGTGGAGGTGGTGGTGGACGCCAGCGCCGCCCAGGCGGTGGAGTCCCACCTGGAATGGGCGATCGGGAGCGGAACGGACATGGTGCTCGCCACCACGGGCTGGGCGATTCCCGACCTGGAGGAAAGGGTGGGGGGAAGGATTGGCCTTCTGCTCGCCCCTAACCTCAGCACAGGGGTAGCCTTGATGCGCCGGCTGGCCGCCATGGTGGGCGCCTATGCGGCCATGGACGCGGAGAGCGACCTGGGCATCGTTGAGCACCACCACAAGCGCAAGGCGGACTCCCCTTCGGGAACCGCCATCACCTTGGCGGAAGCGGTGGAGAAGGCCTGCCCCCGGTACAAGGGCTGGAACATCGGAGCATACGACAAGGACAGGATCAACATAGCCAGCCTCCGCTCGGGCTTCGAGATCGGAAGGCATGAGATAGTCCTGGACGCGGCGTTGGAATCCCTGGTCATAACCCACAGGGCCAAGGACCGCAGGGTCTTCGCCGCGGGAGCCATGAAGGCCGCGACCTGGATCTGGGGCAGGAAGGGCGTCTTTACGATGGAAGATTTCGCATCGGAAGTATTCGGAGGTTGAAGGTGGACAATTCGATGGCCAACGAGTCTATAGCCAAGGAACTTGAAGAAATATTCGCCTTGAAGGGCGGCTTCGATCCCGGCCAATGGGAGTCCTTCCTCCTTGCCCTGGAGGGCGGATTCCTGGCGGCCACGGAAAGGGACGGCGAAGGCAATTGGAACGCCGTGCCCTGGGTGAAGCGGGCGATCCTCTCCGGCTTCAAGGCCGGCGGGGCCGTCGCCTGGGACTGGCCCGGCGGAGCGGTGGACAGGCCCGCCTTCCCACCCCGGCGCTTCACCGTTGGAGACGGAGTGAGGGTCGTTCCCGGAGGGAGTTCGGCGAGGCGCGGGGCCTACATAGCCCCGGGAGTCGTGGTCATGCCGCCTTCCTATATCAACGTGGGGTCCTACATCGGGGCGGGCACCATGGTGGACAGCCATGCCCTGGTCGGCTCCTGCGCCCGGATAGGGGAAAAGGTCCATCTCTCCGCCGGCGCCCAGATAGGAGGCGTCCTCGAACCGCCCCAGGCCAGGCCCGTGGTTGTGGAGGACAACGCCTTCGTGGGGGGCCTTTGCGGCATCTTCGAGGGCATCGTCATCAGGAAGAACGCCGTCCTCGCCCCCGGGGTCGTGCTTTCGAAATCCACCCGCATATTCGACCTCGTCCTTGGGCGGGAATGGGTGGGGGAGGTTCCGGAAAACGCCGTGGTAGTCCCCGGGGCCCGCCCCGCCCGGGGAGAATTCGCCCGGCTCAATGGGCTATCCCTCCAGGCTCCCGTCATCGTAAAATACCGGGATAGCGGGACGGAAGCCTCTGTGACCCTCGAATCCGCCCTGCGGGAGCCAGCATCGTGAAGTACAAGCTAGGAATAATCGGAGCGGGAAAGATCGGCGAGGCCCTCTTGGCGGGAGCCTTCGCCAAGAACCTTTACACGCCGGAGGAGGTCATCCTCTCGGTGAGGACCGAAGCCCATAGGCAGGATCTGGAGAAGAGGTACGGGGTCGCGGTGACCTTGGACAACAGGGCCCTCGCCGCCCAGACCGAGTTGCTCATATTGGCGGTCAAGCCCAAGGCCATGGCGGAAATCCTCAACACCATATCGGGGGACTTGAGGCCTGGGACACTCCTCGTCTCAACCGCGGCCGGCGTGCCCTTGGATGTCATCGAATCCCGGGTGCCCGGCTTCGTGGCGGTGATCCGGGCCATGCCCAACCTGGCTGTATCAGTGGGGGAGGGCATGACGGCCCTGTCCAGGGGAAGGAACGCCTCCCAGGGCCAGGTGGATCTCGCCCTGGGGCTCTTCGGGGCTGTCGGCGGCGTAGTCGCCCTCGAGGAATCCCACATGGACGCGGTCACGGGGCTCTCGGGCTCCGGTCCCGCCTACATCTACATCGTGATAGAAGCCCTGGCGGACGGCGGCGTCAAGATGGGCCTGCCCAGGGATGTCGCCATAAAGCTGGCGGCCCAGACCGTCCTGGGAGCGGCGAAGACGGTCCTGGAAACGGGAGAGCATCCCGCCAAGCTGAAGGACCAGGTCACCACCCCCGCGGGAGTCACCATCGACGGCATCCTGGAACTCGAGGAAGGGGGGTTGCGGGTTACGCTCATAAAGTCCGTCGTCAAGGCCACGGAACGGGCGAGGCAGTTGCTCCACAAATCCTGACCCGCCGGCGCTCCTGAAATCACTCCCTGCTGAGGATCGCGCTCAGGAGGTGGCGCACCCGGGCGGGAATGGGGAGCGCCTTTCCCAAGGCCTTGCTCTTGGGGGCTATTTCCGCCAAAACCTTCTGGGCGAACATCTGGGCGCGGCGCGTAAGTTCATTGACTCCCAAGGGCGAGGAAGCCTCGAGGGCGTCCAGGATCTTCTTGCCCCGGTTCGAGGTGACGCAGGAAAACAGCCTGTCGTGGGCTATGGGTTCCATGGCCTGGATCAAGGCGGCGACGGATTTCGCATCCATCCCCGAGATGACGGTCTTGAGTATGCGCTCGTCCAAGTCCAGGACAAGTTCGCTCACCTCACCCACCAACCCTTCGTCCATGTTGCGTTTCCACGCCTCCTCCTCGACGATCCCCTTGGGCACCAGTTCCTTAAGGGAGCCGAGGAGGGTAAGGAAGGCGTGCTGTGCGTCTGAGAGCTCGTCTGAAGACAGGCGGGTCCTTGCGTTGCGCATCTCGTCGTCCAGGAGGGCGGATCCCAAGGCGTTGAAGCCTACGGACTTGATCGTTGCGACAGTCTCGTCGGGACAGCCTGCCAGGGCTGCGGCCAAAAGCGGCAGGCCTGCCAGGCGGACGGCCTGGCCCAAGGACCCGGGATCGTCGGTGAAGGCATAGACCGCGTCGGCGAGTTCGCCCGGCAGGAGGAGCTCCTCCTCCTGCCGCCCGGGAGGCAAGAACCGAGTGGCGAGCCAGGCCCCCGCCTCGTCGAAGACCGAAAAACCCAAGTACGCCGTCATGGCCCGCATGACCGCGATGGGGTGGACGTTTCCTATGGCCAACCTGGCTCCGCAGGCCAGCATGGCAGCCTCCATGGCGTCCCTGGGGGTTTCTCCCTCCGAAAGGCCGGCGTTGGCGAAGGCCGAGGCGACGTTCTCCTGGGCGATTCCCGAAGCCACCAGGGAAAAGGCGAATTTCAGGTTCTTTTTCTTCTCCTCCCTCATGACGGCCAGGAGGGAATCCTTGCCCTCGTTCCTAAACCTCTGGATGCCAGAGACGAATCTCTTCGCCGTATCCATGCAGGCCTGGACGGTCCTGGGCTTGAGGGCGGCGACGGATCCTTCCTCCTGCGTCGCCCGCAGGGGCAGCCTTGCTTGGGCTTGGCACAGGGCGTTGACTATCATAGGGAGCCGCCGTCCCTCCCATCGCCCAAGGAGGCCAGCACTTCCGCCGCTTGGTCCACGCCGCAATAGGGCACGAGCTTTTGGAGGAAGACGTCCCTGGAATCTCCCGCGGCCAGCGAGAGAAGGGCTTCGGTCTGGAGACACTGCGTCAGGAACTCAAGGCCGGTCCAGGAGCTGGTGATGAGGTAGATGGCGAGGATTTCCTCCAGCGTTTCCCCGGAAACCCCATCCTGGATGAGCCTGAGGCCGTGGGAAAGCACAGGCTTGTCCTTCGCCGCCGCCGAATCCACAAGGGCCTTTATCCCTTCCGTCCTGGCCAAGGCATGGACGGAGAGGAGCTCCTTGATGATGTCCCCTATATGGGCCTTTTCACGCTTGGTGCAAGACAGCCTGCGCGCGAGTTCCGCGTTCCACAAAATCATGGGATCTCCGAGCCTCCGTTTTTAATATCCTGTGGAACTACTATACGTCCCACGTTTAAGCCTTGGCAATGGCAAATGATCTCCTCGGCCGCCCTTTCCGCCTCTTGCGCCGCTTCGAGAGGACTTTCAACCCGCCAGATCCTGTCCTCCCGCCTCCGGCCGCCCGGCCCCGAGAGGATTGCCTCGAAGGGCTCCACCAGGGAAGGGCGCAAGGAAACCACCAAGGGGTTGGATCCGCGGCGGATCAGCATATCAAGGACGGGGCGCAATCCCTTTCCCTCGAGGATTTCCAGCGGCCCCACTTCATCCACTATGATGATATCCCGCCGGGACCGGGACGCAAGGGCCAACCCATCCTCCATCCACCTGAAAGTTTCCGTAGAGAATTCAAATGGACCAGATCCTTCCCTGGCGGCAAGGCTTCGCGACTCTCCAGACCCCAAGGAAAAGGCGTAAAGCCGCTGGGGGAGGCCTGAGGCGTCCCTCTCGCTTTTTTGCAGGAAACCGGAGACGCGCACGCCGGATCGCGACAAGCGTGCGGCGAGCGCCTCGCAGAAGCTGGTCTTTCCCGAGCCCCGCGGCCCCGCGACGATGGAAATGAAGCCCATGGGTTATGATCGCCCAGATCGGAGGCCCTGTCCAGCGCAGCCGAGGGAAGTTGAAAAATAACAAGTATTAAATATTGCGAAATTTTCGTTATTTTTCATCGTAATGTAATCAATTTCGCTTGACATACATGAGGTGACTTGGCTATGTTTCTAGCGAAGATAACGACATGATGACGGCGGCGAAACGGCATCATGTTACGCTTTGACAGCTTAGGCTGTCTTGGGCCTTCCGTGGTCAGCCTCCTTCCACGGAAGGCTCTTTTATTTTATACTCCCATCCCATGGATATCCGCGAATTCGACCTCTGGTGCAGGAGCTTCCTGCAGATCGACGCCATGAAAGGAACGGACGATTCCCTCAACGGAATCCAGGTTTCGAGGCGGAAGGCGCAGGTAAAGCGCCTGGCTTTCGCGGTGGACGCCTGCGCGGAAACCTTCCGCCGGGCGGTCCAGGGCGGGGCGGACCTGCTTTTCGTCCACCACGGCCTTTTTTGGGGACCCGCTTCCCGGCTGGAGGGCTCACTCCTTGAACGGGTGAGGATACTCCTTGAAAACGACCTTGCCCTCTACGCCTGCCACCTTCCCCTGGACATGCACCCCGAGGTGGGCAACAACGCCGTCCTGGCGGACCTCCTGGGGCTGGAGCAGCGAAAGCCGTTCGGCGTCTACCACGGCGTCGCCATCGGGGTGTCGGGGATCCTGCCCAAGCCCTTGGGCATGGACAAGGTCGTGCAAACCCTTCTTCCCGACCTGAGCGTCCCAAGGCTTTTGATCCCTCCCGCAAAGGACCTCGTATCCAAGGTGGCGATCGTTTCCGGTGGAGCGCCCTTCGAGGCCTTCCAAGCCTTTGGAACCGACATCGACCTCTACGTGACGGGAGAACCCTCCCACTCGGTCTATCATTCCGTGGTTGAGCAAGGGCTGGGCTTCCTGGCCGCCGGGCACTACGCCACGGAAACCTGGGGAGTCAAGGCCGTGGCGGCCAAGGTGGAGAAGGAACTGGGGCTCGAAACCTTCTTCATCCCCCTGCCCACCGGGCTTTGAGGACATCCATGGCAGACACGAAGACGAATCCGAAGGCCGCGATTCCCCCGGCCCGAGCCCTATGGCTTTTCCTTATCCTCGGCGCAATCGTCCTGGCGGACCAGGCTACGAAAGCCCTGATAGTGCGCGGCATACCCCTCAATTCCATAGGAACTCGGCTTTGGAATGACTTCCTATGGATAGTCCACACCAGAAACCTGGGCATCGCCTTCTCCATCGGCGACGGATTGCCGAAGCTGTTCCGGGTCCTGCTGTTCATAGGGGTGCCCGCGGCCTTCCTGGTCTTCGCCGTGGCCTACTGCCTCAGGACCGATACCTTGTCCAGGTTCCAGCGAGCCGCCATCTACCTCATCATAAGCGGCGGCCTTGGGAACCTGATCGACAGGGCCTTCAGGCCCGAGGGGGTGGTGGATTTCATCTCCTTCGCCTTCTATGGGATATTCGGCCTTGAGCGCTTTCCCACATTCAATGTCGCCGACCTGTCGATCTCATGCGGGGCCGTCCTCCTGGCGCTGAGCGGCTTCCTATGGACAAAGGAGAAGGAAAATGCCCAGGGGACTTAGGATCGCCTTTTTCATGCTCGCCGCGTCCCTGGGCAACATCATTGTCACAGCCCTCATCTTCGTGCTCTGCCTGGGCGCCTATTCCTTTAGCCTTGGGAAGCTCCTGCCCCAGGAGGCGGTGATCTGGGCCGTGGCCGGATCATTCCTGGCGGGCCTCGTGGGATCGATCCTGGTCTACAAGCGAGCGATCCGCCTGATTAGAAGCCGCTTCGATCTTGACGCGTGGCTGGGCTTTTCGCCGAAGAAGCAATGATGTTCATCGCGCTCCGCCTCCGGGAGCGCAGGATGGGAGGTTCCGATGTCAGACCTTGAAAAGAGATTCGCCGCCCTTGGGATCCATGTCCCGGAGATATTGCTGCCTGCGCCCGAGATCGACCTGGGCGCCTGGGCGGTGGTTGCCTGCGACCAGTACTCCTCGGAAAGGGACTATTGGGAGAGGGCCGACGCCTTGGTGGGGGAAAAGCCTTCCACGCTCCGGCTCATCTATCCGGAATGCTACCTGGAGGACCAGGACAAGGATCGCCGGATCCGGGACATCCAGGCTGCCATGGCGCGCTACCTCTCCCAAGGTTTCCTCCGTTCCCAAGGGAAGGGCTTCGCCCTGGTCGAAAGGCGGACGCCCTACGAGAAGGAGCCCAGGGTCGGCTTGGTCCTCGCCCTGGACTTGGAGCAGTACGTGTACGGCCCCGCCTCCAAGAGCCTCATACGGCCCACGGAAGGCACCATCGTGGAGCGCCTTCCTCCCAGGATGGCCATCCGCCGCGGCTCGCCCCTGGAACTGCCCCATATCATGGTCCTTGTGGACGACCCCGGCAGGACTGTCATAGAGCCCCTGCATAGGCTCCGGTCCTTCCTTCCCAAGGCCTACGACTTCGAGCTCATGGCAGGGTCGGGGAGCGTCAGGGCCTGGAAGGTCGCCGACGAAGCCAGCCTGGCCGCCGTCTGCGGGGCGCTTGAAACCCTGGCCGAGGCCTCGAGGCGGGACAACCCTGTGGAACCCCTCCTCTTCGCCGTGGGAGACGGCAACCATTCCCTGGCCACCGCCAAGGCGGTTTGGGAGGAGACGAAGGTATCCTTGAAGGGGAATCCAAGGGAAAAGGAGCTTCTCCAGGTCCATCCGGCCCGCTTCGCCTTGGTGGAACTCCTCAACATCTACGATCCCGGACTCCCCTTCCACCCCATCCACAGGGTGCTCTTCAACGTGGATTCCCGGACCCTCCTTGAGGACATCGAAGCCGCGGGAGCGAAGATGGAGCTTAAGCCCGACGCCGCTTCGGCCTTCCGGGCCTGCGACGCCTCCTCCTCCGGCGAGGCTCATGTCTTCGCCTTCGTCGGCGGAGGACGCTGCGGCACCCTCCGCTTTGAAAAACCCCAGGCTTCCCTGGCCGCCGGAACCCTGCAGTCCTTCCTGGACCGCTGGCTCAAGGTCCATCCGGAAACCCAGATAGACTATATCCACGGCTCCGGCAGCCTTGAGGCCCTGGGGTCGAAGCCCGGAAACCTGGGTTTGTACCTTCCCCCGGTGGACAAGGGCTCCTTCTTTTCCACGATCCTCCGCAACGGCGTCATGCCCCGGAAAACCTTTTCCATGGGCGAGGCTCCGGAAAAGAGGTTCTACATCGAGGCGAGGAAGATCGTCCTCTAAGAGACGCCAAGGATGTTTCAAATTGTGAAACATTTGTACCAAATATCAAACTTGACAGCCTGGGACTAAGTGGTACTATGTCTTAGGCGCGGGCTTTTCCTTCGCCGCGCCTATACCAGGGTTGGGCGAAAAACAATGTGCGATGAGGAGGGAAACAATGGTAATTCTGCTCGCGGATGCCTTCGCGCCGGACCTTCCCGGCAGGCTTGCGGCTTTTGGCGAGGTTTCGACTGACATGGGGAGCCTCGGCTCCGCGGAGGTCCTCATCGTCAGGTCGAAGACGAAGGTGGACGCGAAGATGATCGACGCGGCCCCGAGACTGAAGTACATCATCCGCGGCGGCGTGGGCGTCGACACCATCGATGTCGAACATGCCAAGGCCAAGGGCATCCTTGTGGACAACACGCCCGAGGCATCGAGCCTCGCGGTGGCGGAGCTGGCCTTCGCCCTCATGATCTCCCTTCCCAACCACATCTCCCGGGCCGACAGTTCCATGAAGGAAGGCAAGTGGCTCAAGAAGGAACTGGAGAGGACGGAGTTGGCCGGCAAGACCCTGGGCCTCGTGGGCATCGGCCGCATCGCCAGGGAACTGGCCGTCCGCGCCAAGGCCTTCGGCATGCGGGTCGTCGCCTACGACAAATACGTTCCCACCTCCGACGCGGCCCAGATGATGGGCTTGGACGAAGTCTACGGGGTTTCGGACTACATAAGCCTCCATACGCCCCTCACCGAAGAAACCCAGGGCATGATCAACGCGGGCGCCATCGGGAAGATGAAGCGGGGGGTGCGGATCATCAACACCTGCCGGGGCCAGGTTGTGGTCGAGGCGGATGTGGCAGAGGCCCTGCGTTCAGGCGCGCTGGGGGGCTACGCCGCCGATGTGTTCCACAAGGAGCCGCCCGAGGGCTCTCCTCTCCTCTCCGCGCCCAACGTCCTCCTGACCCCGCACCTGGGAGCCTCGACGGAAGAAAACCTTCTGCGCCTGGGGGACAGCATAGAGAGCCGGCTGAAAAAATACGTTTCTAGGTAAAAGGGGAGACATATGAAAAGAGTGATCAACTTCAACGCCGGCCCGGCGGGGATTCCCGTCGAGGTCCTGGAGCAGGCAAGGGATGAGATGCTGGATTGGAACAACACGGGGATGTCGGTCATGGAGGTCTCCCACCGTTCCAAGGAATACGAGGCGATGCACGACGAGGCCCAGGCGCGCTTCAAGTCACTGGCGGGCATGGGACCGGAATGGAAGGTCCTTTTCCTGACCGGCGGCGCCTCCTCCCAGTTCTTCCAGGTGCCCATGAATTTCCTCTTCGACGGACGGAAGGCCACCTACCTGGTGACGGGCACATGGGGCAAGAAGGCCGTGGAGGAAGCCCGGAGATTCGGCCCCTGCGATGTGGCGAGCACCAAGAATCCGGACGGAACCTTCACGAGGATCCTCCGCCAGGATGAAATAAAGGTCGATCCCGCCTCCACGTATGTGCACATGACCAGCAACAACACGCTTTTCGGATCCCAATGGCACTACTGGCCCGAGGTGGGTTCGGTCCCCCTGGTCTGCGACATGTCCAGCGACATTTTCTCCCGGCCCTTCCCGGCGGAAAAATTCTCCTTCATCTACGCGGGAGCCCAGAAGAACCTGGGGCCCTCGGGACTCACGGTGGTGGCGGCCAGGGAGGATTTCCTCGCCAAGGCCCAGGAAAGCTCCAAGCTTCCCACCATGCTCTCCTACGCCACCCATCTGGAAAACAATTCCCTCTACAATACGCCACCCTGCTTCTCCATCTACATGCTCAGCCTCACCTTGAAGTGGCTTGAGAAGAACGGCGGGCTTTCGGCCATGGCGGCGGTCAACGAGGAGAAGGGAAGGATCGTCTACGGCGCCATCGACGCCTCCCAGGGCTTCTACCGCTGTCCGGTGGAAAAGGACGCCCGATCCTTGATGAACGTCGTATTCCGCCTCGGTTCAGAGGAACTGGAGGACATGTTCGTGAAGGAAGCCAAGGCGGCGGGCATCGTAGGCGTGAAAGGCCACAGGTCCACGGGGGGCATCCGCTTCTCCATGTACAACGCCAACCTGGTGGCCAGCGCCCGGGCTGCGGCGGACTTCATGGAGGATTTCAGGAAGCGCCGCGGATAGGCGCGAGGCGCGAGATACGGAAAGGCCCCCGGCCGCGCATGCGGCCGGGGGCCTTTCTTTCCGTGTGCGCGAGGGGCTTTAGAACGGAAGGGCGTGGGAAAGCTTGCAGCGATCCTTCACGGCCTTGAAGGAAGCCTTGAGGGGGTCGTTGAAGGGGACTCCCTTGTCCTTCCTGTAGAGCCAAACCTCGTGTTCCTTTTCCCCGGGCGTATAGATTCGCTGGGCGCCCGGAGCCTTCTTGGATGCCCGGAGCTGGCGGCTGATCTCTCCCACATGATGCTTGAAGTCTTCGATGTCGCAGAAGGAGTCTATCTTGATGGCCAGGAAGGAATGGCCCAGCTCGATGGGCTGGGGCTTGCCGTCCTTGCCAACACCGACAAGGGCTTTCATGAAGTTCGCCTGGGATAGGGCGGTGGAGAGGAGTTCGACCACCGTGGAATAGCCGTATCCCTTGTAACCTCCCAGATCCTCCCCCAGCCCGCCCAGGGGGGTGAGGGCGGCCTGGTCCTTCGTGAGGTCCACAAGGACCTGCTTGGTGTCGTGCCTGTAGGTGCCGTCCTGGCCGATGACCCAGCCGTCGGGCAGGTCCTTGCCCAGGCGGTCGTAGAGCTCGAGCTTGCCCCGCTGGGTTACCGAGGTGGCGCAGTCGAGCATGAAGGGGAAGTCCTCGTCCGAAGGCATGCCCCAGGTCATGGGGTTTGTGCCGAGCATGGGTTCCACTCCCCATGTGGGGGCTATGGAAGGACGGGCGTTGGTTGTGGTCATGCCTATCATGCCGTTCTGCACCGCCATGCGGGAATAATAGAAGGCCGCTCCGTAATGGGTGGAATTCCGCACCACGGTCATGCCAAGTCCGTATTTGTCCGCCTTCTCGATGGCCATCTCCATGGCCCGGGTGGCGATGTAAAGGCCCATGCCGTTGTGGCCGTCGATCACCGCGGTGGTGGGGGTTTCCTTGACCACTTCGAAATTCGTCTTGGGATTCTGGGTGCCGGCCCATATCCTGTCCAGGTAAATCGGCTTATATCTTCCGACCCCGTGGGAATCGACCCCCCGCTGGTCGGCGGCGATGAGGACTTTGGCGCAGGCTTCGGCTTCGAAATCGGGGACTCCGACGGCTTCGAAACCGGCGCGCATGAAGGCCTCGACCTCGTCGAACTTCCACCAGGTCACATTTTGATCCATGGCGATGCTCCTTGTAGAATTTTTAAAAAAGCATCCCTAGCATAGACTAGTTCGGGGGGATTGGCAAAGGAATTTTATCTATAAAAATCGCCCCCAAGGAGAGCGTTCCCCGGGGGCCTTATCGGAGGAGGAGGGGAAGGGTCAGGCTTCGACCTTGAGGACGTCCTTGATGGCGTTGACGAAGGTGGACTTCGGCAAGGCGCCCATGGCCATCTGGGGCTGTCCCTCCTTGGGGACGAAGAGTATGGAGGGGATGCTCTGGATCCCGAACACCGCCGAGAGCTCCTGTTCCTTGTCGGTGTTGACCTTGTAGATGTTGACCTTTCCTTCGTATTCCTTGGACAGGGTCTCCAGGACCGGGGCCACCATCTTGCAGGGGCCGCACCAATCGGCGTAGAAGTCGATGATGGCAGGAAGCTCGCCGGAGAACTTCCATTCCTTGTTCGCCTCATAGTTGAAGACCTTCTCCTGGAAGGTCGCTTTTGTCAAATGCTCTACCATGCCTTTCTCCTTATATTAGAAAATATATATATAATCCGAATCTTCGGCAAGCCTCCCAAGGGACGCTTGCGGCGGTCAAGGAAGCGCGGGAAGCGTTCCTTCCTGGCCTGGGCTGAAGTATACTCTAGCCTGCAGCGCCAGGACAGGACTCAAGGAGGCACGGACTATGCAAAGGATGGAGCATTTCCCGGGACTCGACGCGAACGTTTTTCCGCCGGACCCAATATTCCAGGAAGGGATCAGGAGGGCGCCGCGGAGGGAAGCCCCGTTGAGCCCTTCGCAAAGGAGGCTCGCCCTCTCCAACGCGCTGCGCTACATACCCCAGGAATGGCATGAGCGCCTGGCTCCCGAGTTCCTCCGGGAATTGGACGAGAGGGGAAGGATATACGGGTATAGGTTCCGCCCGGAAGGGAGGATCAAGGGAAGGCCCATCTCCTCTTATCCCGGCCGCTGCATCGAAGGCAAGGCAATCCGTGTCATGATGGACAACAACCTGGACTTCGACGTGGCCCTCTATCCCTACGAGCTGGTCACCTACGGGGAGACGGGCCAGGTCTGCCAGAACTGGATGCAGTACCATCTCATCTGCTCCTACCTGGAGATCCTGGACGAGAACGGAACCTTGGTCGTCGAGTCGGGCCATCCCTTGGGGATCTTCGCCAGCCATCCCTTGGCTCCGCGGGTTGTGGTCACCAACGGCCTCATGGTTGGCATGTTCGACAACCAGCGGGACTTCAACATCGCCGCGGCCATGGGCGTGGCCAATTACGGCCAGATGACCGCCGGGGGCTGGATGTACATAGGTCCCCAGGGGATCGTGCACGGCACCTACAATACCCTCTTGAATGCGGGAAGGCTCAAGCTGGGGATACCCCAGGACGGGGACCTGGCGGGAAGGCTCTTCGTTTCCTCAGGCCTTGGCGGGATGTCCGGTGCCCAGGGGAAGGCGGCTGTCATAGCCCGGGCGGCATCCATCATCGCGGAAGTCGATGCCTCAAGGATCCAGACCCGGCTTTCCCAAGGCTGGGTGGACCGGGTCTCCGGATCCGCACGGGAGGCCTTTGAACTCGCCCTGGCCGCGGCAAAGGCGAAGAAGCCGATCGCCGTGGCCTTCCACGGGAACGTCGTGGAGCTCCTCGAATACGCGGCGGCCCAGGATATCCGCATCGACCTGCTCTCCGACCAGACAAGCTGCCACGCGCCATACGACGGGGGTTACTGCCCTGCGGACCTGAGTTTCGAGGAAAGGACGAGGCTCCTCGGAGAGGACAGGGCGAGGTTCCGCCTCCTGGTGGACGCATCCCTGCGAAGGCACTTTGAGGCCATAAAGGCCCTTTCGCGCCGCGGCACCTACTTTTTCGACTACGGCAACTCCTTCCTCAAGGCGGTGTTCGACGCGGGGGTGAAGGAAATCTCAAGGAACGGGGTGGACGAAAAGGAAGGCTTTGTGTTCCCCAGCTATGTGGAGGACATCCTGGGACCCGAGCTCTTCGACTACGGCTACGGTCCCTTCCGCTGGGTATGCCTTTCCGGCGAGGCGGAGGATCTCCGCAGGACCGACGCCGCCGCCATGGCCTGCATCGATCCCTCCAGGAGGGGCCAGGACAGGGACAACTGGGTTTGGATACGGGACGCGGAGAAGAACGCCCTGGTGGTGGGCACCCAGGCGCGGATCCTCTACCAGGACGCCTTGGGGAGGACGGCCATCGCCCTCAGGTTCAACGACATGGTGCGCAAGGGGGAGATCGGCCCTGTGATGCTTGGAAGGGACCACCACGACACGGGGGGGACGGACAGCCCCTTCAGGGAAACGAGCAACATCAAGGATGGATCCAACCTTATGGCCGAAATGGCCACCCAATGCTTCGCCGGGGACGCCGCCAGGGGCATGAGCCTCGTCGCCCTCCACAACGGAGGAGGCGTAGGGATCGGCAAGGCGATAAACGGAGGATTCGGTCTGGTCTTGGACGGATCGGAGAGGGTCGACAGGATCATCCGCATGGCCATGCCCTGGGACGTCATGGGAGGCGTGGCGCGAAGAGCCTGGGCGAGGAATCCCCACGCCCTTGAGACCTGCGAGGATTACAACAGGAACCACGGCGACCTGGGCGCCATCACCTTGCCCCACCCCGTGGATTCCTCCCTCCTGGACCGGCTCTTGGATTGAAGCCCCAGGGGTTCCTCCGCCCCCACTAGAGGGCTGAGGCCAGTCCATCCAGCGCGGCCCTCAGGCGCTCCATCTCCCTCTTGGTTCCAAGGACGAAGGAGTTCTCTTCCGGCCTTCCCAGGACGGCGAGCATTTCCTCCTCGGAGCGGAACGTCGATTTCCTGAAGGGATTGGACCAATCCTTCGCCCGGGAACTCAGGACGCCCCGGTCGATGTAGTCCGCGAGGTTCCGGAGATCTCCCAAGGCCCGGCGCAATCCTTCCCTATCCAGGCCGCCCGACGCCGAAGGATAGAGGTATCCGAGCACAGTCCAGGCGTAGGCTGACCTGTCCGTCGGGTAGAGCCGGGAGAGCTCCCGATACTCCTCGTGCAGATCATCCCAGGAGGCGCATTCGCCTCGGGAAACCCTGCCCAGCAGCGCTTCGATCCTGGGCTCGTAGACCAGGAGCCCTCCCAGGTTTTCCCAGCCTCCCTCCATGGGCGCCATGCCCTGGGGGTCCATCCGCCTCTTGAGCTCAGCGAAGGCGCCTGAAGCGCTGGGGTCCAGTCCTGCCGCCGCGGCTTCCAGCTCCTTTCCCGCGAACCACAGGAGGATTTCCCTGTAGGCCCTCCACGCCTTCATGGGCTTTTTGACCACGCAAGGCCGGTCGGAACGCTCGATGTCTTCCGCGAAGGTTTCGAAGGGCAGGGCGTCGCCGCCGCCTGACAGAAAATGCCTCCCCACCTCGGCAGGGCTCGCTTGGGCCAAGGCCTCGGGGACGTCCAGACCCGGAAAGGCTTCCTGGACCGTATCCGCCTTCTGGCGCAGGAAGGAGTTCCCTACGGCGGTCTCCAAAAGTTCCAGGGCTCGGATCGACTCCTGGGCGGTGTCAGGGGCGAAGGGAGAATATTCGAATCCTATGCTTTTGTCGCAGCGCTTGTCCCGGGCGGCGAACTTCGCCTCGTTCCGCATCAGGGCATAGAGGTTGGAGGTCCACCAATAGGCGGGGGAGAGAAGGAGGCGGTCCTTCCTGTAGTCGTTGTCCACGAGGCAGAAGGGGAAGGGGATGTCGAGCTCGTAGCGGTAGTCTCCCTTCGCGAGGAGGCAGAAGGAGGCGAAGCGGGAGGAGTGCTTGACGGAGGTGCACAGGCCCGGCCAGAAGCCCCGTCCCGCCTCGATCTCCCCGTCCGGAGCCCGGGAGTTGTGGTTGGAGCCTATGGTCGCCCCGGCGGCCATGTTGGATTGGCCCTTCACCAGACTCGCGATCAGGAAGCTTGTATTGTGGTGCTGTTCATGGGCGGGGAATATGAGGTTGTTGAGTATCTCGCAGCAGGACACCGTGGAGTTTTCTCCCAGCACGGAATGGATGAGCCGGGCGCCGTACTTCAGGGCTGAGTTGTCCCCCATGACGAAGCGGACGGCCTTGCTGCCGTAGAATATCTTGCAGCCGTACCCGATGATCCCGTTCACCAGCTCGACACCCTCGCCTATCTGGGTCCTCGCTTCCTCCGATGAGTTCACGGTGAGGTTCTTGAGCTTGTTCGCTCCCTTGATGTAGGCGCTTTCGCCCACCGCCACATCCTTCACCACTCCGTTGGACTTGAGGACCGATCCGTTGCCTATGAGGCCGTAGGAGCCCCGCCGCTTGCCGAAGACCGCCTCGGTCATGGCGGCGAAGCGCCGCAGGAGTTCGGGGTTTTCCCTGTGCCTCGCCCATAGGTATGCGTCCGCGGTGGTCATGCCGTTGAAGGGGAGGATGGGCCTGCCCCCCGCCTCATTCATCACGTCTATGGTGATCCGCACATCCTCGGGCTCCCCTTCCATCACACAGCCGTTGCCGAACTTGGCGTGGTTCGAGACGTGGATTTCCGCGTTGTCGATGAGGATGCAATAGTCGCCGATGATGTAGTGGGCTATGTAGGTGCAGTTGGTGATGACGCAGTTGTCGCCGATGTCGCAGGCTATGATCTGGGAATTGGAGATTCCGGCGAAGAGGTGGAGGTCGTGGTGCTCAAGGGACACCCGTTCCAGCTTGCCTATCCTGACCAAGCCCGAAAAGAAGGAGTTGTGGATCAGGGAGGGTGTGAAAGGGTCCGAGACGAGGAAGAGGGACCAATCGGAGCAGGTGTTGTGGTTCCTCACCAGGGTCTCCAACTCGAAGGGCTCCAGGGACCTGAAGCCCTGCGGATCGATTCCCCGGCGCGCGAGCTGCCTGTTCCTAAGGGTGTATTCATCCTCTCCGGGCCTTAGGTACTCCTGGGGGACGAAGCCCGTGCCCACCCGGATGTTGCAACTGATTGTGATATCGTTGTTCATGGAAGGCAGTATCGCCCATTCCGGCTTGGGAGGCAAGAATTTTTTCTCCTTCCCGGAGGCCGGAAGCCCGGTTCATGACACCCCCTTGACCAAAGTGCCCGGTTTTCGACATCGTACTGCCATGGATCATGCCGAAAAGTCCATCCTTGAGTCCTACCTCAGCGACAGCGAGAAACGAACGATAGACTTGTTCAACGCCCTGGTGGAGGAAACAGGCCCCGCAAGGGAAGCGATCGCCGTACGGCTCGCGGACGTCCTCGGCAATCCCGGAGAATTCGCCTTCTACGTGAATTGCACGGAGGACCAGAGGCTCATTAGGACCTTCCACCTCCTCCGGGTGTTCAGGGAGAATGTGGAGCTCCTGGTCCACAAGACCTGGGCAAACGAGGCTGACGAAAAGCCCACCTCCCTCCTGTTCGACGATCTCCAGGTCTTCATCGAGGACTACCGGCACGGCAAGATGGCTTCCTCCTTCCGCCGCTTCGTGAGCATAGCCCGGACCATACCCTCCCTTCTCTTCGGATCCGCCGGCCGCGCCCCGGACTTCCTGGAGTACGCCTTCAGGATCGACCCAAAGTTCGGCCTCTTCTTCTGGTTCGTGGGCGAACTGGAGCAGCAGCTCCGCCATGTCTCGGAAATCAAGGACCGTGACGAACTCTTCAAGGTGGAAACCCTCCTCGGCGCCTTCATCCTCTCCTGTTTCTGAATCCCTCGCCAAAGAACTTCTCCCCCTAAGCCGAATCCTCCCTTAGATCGATAGGCTGAGCCTCAACCTTTTGGACTCCCCGGCCCCGGGCCCAAGGAAGGAGGAAAGCTCCGAGCACAGCAGACCCCGGGCCAAGGCGATTATGATGCCCCAGGAGACTTCAACCCTCCAGGGAACTGGCCTTGAAAGCCCGACGAGGAACTCTCCTCCCGCGCGGAAGGCAAGGTCGGGGCGGATTCCCAAAAGAATCTGGGCTCCGCCGCCCAGGCATGCGGGACCCCCGAAGGCCCTTCCTCCCCGCGCGACAAGGCTCGCGGCACATTCATGGTCCAGCCAAGTCCAAGAAGCTTCCCCGCCAAGCCACAGGGGGCCTCCCGCCGCTCCAAGCCTTATGGAGCCTCGGGGATCCGTGGCCTTCGGGCTATAGGACAAGCCTGCCTCGAAGGCGAAGGGGCGCTCCGCGGCTTCGGGAAGGAAGAAGGGGCTCTCCGGATTGAGAAAGGCGGCGAGGCGAAGCCGAAAGACGGGGGAGAGGGGTATGCCGAGTTCAGCCGAAGCGCGGAGCGCAGGGCCGTCGCCCACGGAAAGGCCTAGGTCCAGTAGGATGTTTCGCGATGCAACGGCCTGAGCTCCTTTCGCGGCCAGGGCTTCGGTTTCCGACAGCCTCCGTTTCATGAATTCCGCCTGGACCACGAAGGGATTTGCAGCCTGGGGGGCTGCGGCGAGGATTAGGTAGCCGCTGGACCTGCGCATTATCTCCTCCGGGCGGAAAAGCCTTGCGCCCCACGAGGGGTCGGCGGCAAGGAGCTGCTCCCCCGCGGCGCCGATGGCGAGGATGTAATGGGGTGAAGGGGATGCCAGGTGGAGGATAGCCGGGCCGAATCTTCGTACCAGGGGGAGAATGGAGGAAGGCTCGGTCCAGCCGGGAAGAGTCGGGAATCCTTCCTCCTCAAGGACCAAGGCGATGTCCTTGAGGCTCGCGGGCTCCCTCCTTGGAAAGGCTTTCTCCTCCACGGCGGTCCCGGACAGCAGCCTTAGCATTCCCGCCGCCGCGGCGTAGCCGCAGCCTAGGGGCGTTCCCTGTCGGGGGACTATCGAGAAGGAAAGGCTGGAAAGGGACATGGCGAGGACCATGCCCAGGGATGCGAAATCCATCGCGCGGTTCTCCTCATGGGAGAACACGGCGCGGCGGCGAGGATTCGATTCAGGATCGGCTGGATTTCGGCTGGAAGTGGCTGAACTCCATGCTGAAGGAGGCCCTGCCCTGGCTTACGGAGCGCAGGGAGGTGGTGAAACCGAACATGGTGGACAGGGGCGCCTCGGCGTGGATCACCTCCGAATTGGCCTTCGAGTCCGAGCCGTGGATCAAGCCTCCCCGCTGTGAGACGAGGCTCATCACTTCGCCCATGAAATCCTTGGGGGAGAGTATGTCCACCTTCATGATCGGCTCAAGGAGCACGGGGCCCGCGTTCCTGCAGGCGGCGTCGAAAGCCATGTTCGCGCAGGCTTCGAAGGCGAAGGGGGTGGAGCTGAGCTCGTCGTAGCGGAGGTCCACCAAGGTCGCCCCTATGTCCACCGCCGGGTAGCCCATCTGGATTCCCGAGCCGAAGGCTGAGACGACGCCCCGCTCGATGGCATCGAAAATCTCCTCCGGGACCTGGGGAGCCCTGACAGCCTTGCGGTACTGGTTTCCGCTTCCCCGGGGAAGGGGCTCCACCCGCAGGGTCAGGACCGCCGTGTTCTCCTTGCCCGCCAGGACCCTCTTGAATTCCTCGGTGTGGGAGATTTCCTTCGTTATGGATTCCCTGTAAGTGACCTGGGGATTCCCGACCTTGGCCTGGACCTTGAAATCCCGGATCATCCGGGTCACCAGGACGTCGATGTGAAGCTCGCCCATCCCGGATATGATGAGCTGCCCCGTCTCCTCGTTGTCCCTGGTGGTGAAGGTTGGATCTTCCCTGGAGAGGATGTCCAGGGTCTCCTTCATCTTGTCCCGGTCCGAGAGGGTCTTGGGCTCGATGGACACGGAGATGACCGGCTCGGGGAAATGCATCCGCTCCAGGAGCACGGGCCAGCCCTCGGTTCCGACGGTATCTCCGGTCTGGGCGTTCTTGAGCCCCACGATCACGGCGATGTCTCCCGCCTCGGCCTTCTCTATGGGCTCGCTCTTGTTGGCGTGCATGCGGAGAAGCCGCGTTATGCGCTCCCGCTTCTTCTTGGACACGTTGTAGACCACCGTGGCGTTGTGGATCGCCCCGGAGTACATCCGCACATAGCAGAGAGGTCCCGCCTCCCTGTCCCACTGCACCTTGAAGACCAAGCCCAAGGGATAGCCCGAGGCCTTGCAGGGAACTTCCAGCTCTTCTTCCTTCTTGGAGTGGAAGGCCTTGGCGGGAGCGACTTCGTCGGGGGCGGGAAGGTAATCCACGACGCCGTCCAAAAGAGGCTGGACGCCTATGTTCCTGCGGGAAGCCCCGCAAAATACCGGCACCAAGGATTGGCTGACGCAGGCCTTGCGAAGCTCAGCCTTGATCAGATCCTCAGGAATTTCGCTGCCTTCCAGGTACAGCTCGGTGATGGCGTCGGAATGGGATGCCAGGGCGTCTATGAGGGTCTCCCTCCGCGCCTTCGCCTCAGCCTCCCGTTCCGGAGCCACGGGAGAGATTTCCATGTCGTGGCCGTCGCCGCTCCAGCGGATTTCCTTGAAGGCGACCACGTCAACAACGCCTTCGAAGGATGATTCCTTGCCGATGGGATAATTCACCGGCAGGGGATTCGCCCCCAGCTTCGTCCTCATGTCCTCCAGGACCGAATCGAAATCCGCTCCCATCCGGTCCATCTTGTTCACATAGGCCAGGCGGGGCACCCTGTACCGGTCGGCCTGGTGCCAGACAGTCTCCGATTGGGGCTCCACGCCGCCCACGGCGCAGAAGACCGCCACCGCCCCGTCGAGGACCCGGAGGGAGCGCTCAACCTCGGCGGTGAAATCCACGTGCCCCGGGGTGTCGATTATGTTGACCTGGAAGTTCCGCCAATAGGTGGTCGTGGCGGCGCTTTGGATGGTGATGCCCCTCTCCTGCTCCTGGTCCATCCAGTCCATGGTGGCCTCGCCGTCGTCCACCTCGCCGATCTTGTAGGTTTTCCCGGAAAAGTAGAGGATTCTCTCTGTGGTGGTGGTCTTGCCCGCGTCGATGTGGGCCATGATGCCGATATTGCGCGTCGCGCGAAGGTCCATAGATTACTCCAGGAGGGTTTGGATGGTAGCAAACGACAATATATACAAAAAGAGAGACGCTTTTCAACCCGAACCGGCGGCAGGCCATCTTGATGCGAGGGGCGTTTACCTTCTATAACATTATCGTGAAAAGAGTAGAATTGCTTGCCCCCGCCGGGTCGCCCGAGGCCCTGGACGCGGCCATCGGCGAAGGAGCCGACGCCGTCTATCTGGGACTCAGGTCCTTCAACGCGAGGATGAGATCCGCGAACTTCGCCTTCAACCAATTCGAGGCGGCCCTCCAGGCCGTGCACGACAGGGGAAAGAAGGTCTACGTCACGGTCAACACGGTATTCGAGGAAAGGGAGACCGACCGGGTCTACCAGCTATTGCAGTTCCTCGACCGCCTCGGCGCCGACGGCGTCATCGTCCAGGACCTGGGCATAGCCAACATGGCCAGGGAATGCTTCCCTCGCCTCCATCTCCACGCCTCCACCCAGATGAACGTAGCCTCCTCCCGTGGATGCAACTTCCTTTCCCGGAACGGCTTCAAGCGGGCGGTGCTGGCACGGGAGCTCAATCTCGAGGAAATCCGCGCCATCCGCCAGACCACCAGCCTTGAGCTCGAAGTCTTCGTCCATGGAGCCCTCTGTGTCTCCGCCTCGGGGATCTGCCTCTTTTCCTCCTATTTGGGCGGCAAGAGCGCCAACCGCGGCGCCTGCACCCAAGCCTGCCGCCGCCTCTACGAATCCGATTCCAGGACGGGGTACTTCTTTTCCCCCGACGACCTCCAGCTCATAGACTACGTGCCCGAGCTCATCGAAGCGGGTGTGGACACTTTCAAGATCGAAGGCAGGATGAAGTCGGCGGAATACGTGGGGACCGTCGTCTCGGCATACCGGCATCTCATAGACAACTGCGAGGAGGACAAGGAGCGGGCCCTCCTCAAGGCCAGGAGCATCCTCCAGGCGGACTTCGCGAGGCGGAAGACCGACTTCTTCATCCAAGGCGGCAACCCCACCTACATCCATCCCGACCAGGCTGGCGGGACGGGCATCCCACTCGGCAAGATCAAGGACATAAAGGCCTTGGGAGACGAGCGCTGGGCCCTCATGCACAGCTATGACGGATTGGGAGACGGGGATTCCGTGAGGATCCACCGTTCCGACGATTCAGGCCGCTTCACCTGCAAGGTCAGGGGCGTGAAGCCCCAGGTGAACGGCATGCTGGTCAAGCTGGAAGGCGGCGACTGGCGTCAGAACGACGATGTCTACCTTATCCAGACCGCCTCCATGGCCAGGCGGTACAAGTCCATCATGCCCCACAGCCTCGACCGCTACAGGGCCTTCCCTTCCCGGGATTCGGCCCCTCCGCCCTCCACCTCGGCCCAGGTCGGCCAGGGAAAAAGGGATCCGGAGCTGCTTCCCGGCGGCTTCTACGTCCTGGTGGGCAAGGTGGCGGACCTCCACGCCGCCCTGGCTGCCAATCCCCAGAAGGCCATGATCCATTTCGACAAGCTCAACGCCGAGGCGATGCGCAAGAACGAAGCCACCCTGCCATATAAGCGGGACAGGCTCGTGATCTGGCTCGACCCTTACTTTCCGGAGGCGGACGCAGCCTGGCTTGAGACCGAGATAGAGTATTGGCTTTCCAGGGGCGTGAAGCATTTCGTCGCCAACAACCTGGGCCATCTGGGCATCCTGAGGGGAAAAGGCGCCATCCTTATCGCCGGTCCCTGGCTCTACGCCTTCAACCTATGGGCGGCCACCTTCCTCCTGGACCAGGGGGTGAAGCACATCATGCCTCCCCTTGAGATCTCCAAGCAGAATCTCATGCGCATGGCCGAAGCCCTTCCTTCCAGCCTTTTCATGCCCGTGGTCTTCTCCTTTCCACAGCTCTTCACCATCAGGGGAGACCTCGCCAAGACCCACGGGACGGACCGCTTCGCGGACCGGGACGGCCAGGGCTTCACCCTCAACTCCCGCCGTGACTACAATGTGCTGGTGCCTGACAGGCCCTTCTCCATCATCGACAGGACTCCCTTCCTGAGGAAGGAGAAGATAGAGCGCTTCGTCCTCGACCTATCCAACGCGAGCCCCAACCGAGGCTTCTTCAGGGATATCGCCAAGGCGGCGGCGGAGGCCAAGGTGCTGCCCGACGCTTCCCGCTTCAACTGGAAGGATGGATTCTACAGCGACGATGAGGGGGCGAGGAAATCCAAGGAATGAAATTCGGCCTTGACGAGGCCTGGCGCTGAAGTTACACTTTTCTCAGCTATTGAAACGCCGTTTTGAATGGCGCAGTCTTCTTCCAGGCCCAGGCGGCCAAAAGGAATGGATGGCCGATGAGTGAATCCGCCGGCAAAGCCCTCGATATCCTGTTCTATCTCGCCAAGTCCACCTCCGAGGTCAGCCTTGCGCGGATGTCCAAGGAAACGGGGATGAACAAGGCTACGGCCCTCAGGTACCTTTCCGTCCTGGAATCCCGGGGAGTGGTGGAGCGCCACCAGGGAGGATGGACCCTCGGCCTCTCCCTCTTCGAGCTGGGGAGCAGGGTTCCCGTGAGGGCCCTTGTGGTCGAGAAGGTGCGCCCCATCATCGAGCGCTTGGCCAGGGAATCCGGGGAATCCGTCAACCTCGCCTGCCTCGCCGGAGACTCGGCCATCTACCTGGACAGGGCCGAGGCCAACCGCAGCCTCAGGATGCGTTCCGCTCCAGGTGACAGGCTGCCCCTCTACTGCACCGGCGTCGGCAAGGCCATCCTATCCCAGCTGCCCGAAGAGAGGATCAGGGCCCTCCTGGGATCGACGCCCCTGCCCAAGATCAACGAGACAACCCTAACCGAGCCCGAGGATGTGATACGCGAGGCCAAGAGGGCCAGGGACCTGGGCTACGGCGTGGACAGGGAAGAGTTCGAGATAGGCCTCACCTGCATCGCCATGCCCCTCAGGCTGCCCGGCTCGGATTTCGCCGGCGCCATCAGCATCTCCGGCCCCTCGGCGAGGATGCGGAATTCCGAGGCCAAGGAACGCTTCCTCGAGTTGCTCGGCGCCGCCACCCGGGAGGCCCTCCGCGCCATCAGCCCCTACGACGTGGACGGTATCGCGATCGGGCTTGCCGACCCTCCTTCCGAGGACTGAAACGCCTCAGCCTCCTCCGCCCATGGTCCCTTGAACCCCTGGGCTAGCCGGCCGGGGGCTGGATCCTATCCAGCAAGGCATCCAAGTCGTACCCGAAAGCGGCGGCGAAGGCGCGCAGCACTTCATCGTTCCGCATGACGGGTATGTATGAAGATATATCGCCGAAAAAATTCCTGAAGTCTTCAAGAATATTGGTGCTTCTTTCGAGAAGGTATACCAAGGCGTCCTCAAAATACGTAAAGCCTAATGTATTCAGCATCAATGCGTCGACACATCTCAGCAGCTCAACCAATGTGGCCACGATCGCCAACTTTTCGTTCTCAGTCAAGTAAACAGGCCCGCCCCCGACCCCCACGTATTCCACGAGGATCCTGTAGACCCGTTGGATTTCTTCGTCGAATACCATCCTGAGACCATCGAAGAAAGCAATAATCCGGGAATCGTTCCATCCCTCTGGATAGGTGACCTGCTTGGCCCCGGAAGGAAGAAGGGCAGCCAAGAGTCTCGACAGATCTTCGTGGTTTGAGAAGTCGAAGCCCTCGAAATCGAATCCAAGGGCCGATGAAACCAAGTTGTCCAGGAATTCGGCTTCCCCCGACTCCTGGATGAGAATTTCCACGACGATCACCGCCGCGGCTTCCCGCGTGGGGAGGGGTTCTAAAGGATCGTCGGCGACGGTCCTCAGCAGGTCCACGACCCCGTCCCTCTGGCCGGACTCGGCTACGGCCTGGAGGAAGGTGCCGGTGACGCCCATCTCCTTGATCCCCGAATTTTCGATGAGAACCCCGGGATCTTCATTCGCGACTGCGCCGACTATGGCGGCTTTCACCTCCCCGGCATCGATCTGGCCGAGTCCCAGCACGGCGAACTGGTTGGAATACAAGGTGTCGCAGGACCATGGCGTGAGGCTTAGCAGGGCGATGGCCAGGACTAGGCGCGGGAACGAAAATTTCCTCATGGCACCCTCCTCCGCACGGCAATGCTTTCTATCAGTATCGCGCATGGGAGGATCCAATGAAAGGGATGGGCTGCGGCGATGTACCCGCCTGAGGAAAGGCGGCGGGCCGAATGGGACGCTTCCCGGCGCCGCCCGGCGCCGCGACCCAGGAAGCGCCTCATGCCTTAAGGGCCCGCAGCGCGGCTCAGAACACGATGGGGCTTTCCGATTCCTCGTCCAGGGACTGGACCGCCTCGGCCTCAGATTCCGCCCCAGCCTCCACAGCCTCGGGAAGCGGCGCGGCCTTCTCCTCTTCCTTCTTCTGGGGCTTGAACTCCACGTGTTCCGCGACGATCTTCACCTTGGCCTTGTGCTTTCCGTCCAGGTCGAGCCAGCGGTCCTGCTTGAGCCTGCCGACCACCCGCACACCCCGGCCCTTCTTCAGGTGCTGGGCGCAGGCCGAACCCAGGCGCGCCCAAGCCTCCACGTCGAAATAGGACACTTCCTCCTCGTAGACCTGGCTTGAGTTCTTGTAGTTGCGGTTGGACGCAAGGGTGAAGGCGCAGACCTGGCTTCCGGACGGCAGGGTCCTGGTGCTGGGATCCTTGACCAAATTCCCTTCCACGAGAATGCTGTTCAGCTGATTCATCATACCTCCTCGCTCGGCTCCGGCGCGGCCGCGGCAATCTACCCGGCGCCTTGCATTATTAAGACGCCCCGAAGGAGGCGCGGCGATTCAAAAATCCCCCGCCCAAAGCGACGATTCCGACCGATTCCACCGCCCGTAGAATTCTGCTATAGTCCGGCCATGGATGATTTCTCAGGCTATCTCTCTCCCTTCAGCTGGCGCTACGGGAGCCAGGCGATGCGGTCCATCTGGAGCGAACGGCGGAAGCGGGAACTCTGGCGCGGCCTCTGGGTATCCTTGGCCAAGGTGGAGTCCGAGTTCGGCATCGTCGACGAGGCTCAGGTAGGTGAGCTCGCCGCCCGCGCCAAGGATGTGGATCTCGGGCGCTCCCTGGAAATCGAGGCGGAGATAAAACACGACCTCATGGCGGAGATAAAGGCCTTCGCGGAGCAATGCCCCGGCGCGGGTGGCATAATCCACCTGGGCGCAACGTCCATGGACATCGAGGACAACGCCGACGCCCTGAGGATCAGGGATTCCTTGGATTTGCTTCTCGGAAAGATCGACAAGCTCCTCTGCATCTTCGCGGAAAAAATAAAAGCCTACGCCGACCTTCCCGTGATGGCCTTCACCCACATCCAACCCGCGGAGCCCAGCACCTTGGGGTACCGCATGGCCGTCTGGGCCCAGGATGTCCTTCTCGCCCGTCAGGAACTCAAGCTCCGCAGGTCCGAGGCAAAGGGCAAGGGCTTCAAGGGAGCGGTGGGAAGCTCGGCCTCCTACGCCGAGCTCTTCGGAGCCCAGGGCCTGGATCGCTTCCAGGACAGGATGTCCCAGGAGCTGGGCATAGGGTTTTTCCCCGTGAGCACCCAGACAAGCACAAGGATCCAGGAGTTCCAGGTGCTTTCGGCCTTGGCGACCCTGGGGGCGGGGCTGCACAAGCTCGCCTTCGACCTGAGGATCCTCCAGTCCCCTCCCATCGGCGAACTCTCCGAACCCTTCGGCGCCAAGCAGGTGGGCTCCTCGGCCATGCCCTTCAAGCGCAACCCCATAGCCGCGGAAAAGATAGATTCCCTGGCCAGGCTCCTTGCTTCCTATCCTTCCGTGGCCTGGGGAGACGCCTCCCTTTCCCTCCTTGAGCGCACCCTGGACGATTCGGCGAACCGCAGGGTCATCATCCCCGAAGCCTTCCTCGCGGCGGATGAAATCATCGAAACCGCCGCCAAGATCCTGGGCGGCCTTGTGGTGAGGGAGGAGGCCATCCGCGCCACCTTCCGCCGCTACGCACCCTTCGCCTGCACCGAGAGGGTCCTCATGGCCATGGCCAAGAAAGGTGCGGACAGGCAGGAAACCCATGAGAGGCTGAGGAACCACGCCCTTTCCGCCTGGGCCGCCATGAGGGATGGGGGAGACAATCCCCTGTCATCCGCCCTGGCCGAGGATCCATTCTTCAGGGATTCCCTGGGAGGGGAGGCGCTCGCGGCCCTCATGGTGAGCGAGACCTACGTGGGGGACGCGCCGAAGCGGGCCAGGGCCTTCGCCAAGACGATCGCGGAAGCCATCGAAGGATAGGCCGTTCCCGCGCCCCTTTCCCGGGAGGGGCGGGCTTGACTAAATACTACAAGGGGTGGTATCCATTCGCATGGTACACCAAATACCTATCCATCGTATTGCGATACGGGAATTGCGGCCGGGGTCTAAATCCCAGGCGGCGATTCTGCGCGCCGTGCGGAAGCTGGGCCTTAAGCAGGTCCGCGCCGTGCGGCGAATGGAACTGTACTTCGTACGCGGGAATATTGCGCCCGGGGAGCTCGACCTCCTCGGGCGTTTTCTTTTTTCCGACCCTGTGACCCAGGGCTACGAGGTCCAGGACGGCAAGGAGGCGATCCCGGGCACCAACGCCGTCGAAATCGCCTACCTCCCCGGCGTCACCGACCCCGTGGCGGACGAGATCCTCAGGTCCGCCCATGAATTGGGAGTCAAGGGCGCGGAAGCCGCGGCGACCGGAGCCAGGTATGAGTTCGAATGCCAGGAGCCTTTCGCCCTTTCCCCCGGGGACCTGGAATTGATCGCCCGGGAAGTCCTCTCCAATCCCGTAGTCCAGCGGCACTCCTTGGGGCCCATTGAAATCTCCTTTCCCGACAAGGCCGCAGGCTCCGTCAAGGTCGAGAGAATCCCGGTCCACGCCATGGGGGACGAGGAGCTTTCGGCCCTGGACAAGGAAAGGCGGTCCGCCTTGGATCCCGAGGAGCTATCCGCCATCCGGGACTATTTCCGGCGCGAGGGTAGGGCATGCACGGACGTCGAATACGAGGCCATAGCCCAGACCTGGAGCGAACACTGCTTCCACAAGACCTTCAAGGCGAGGATTGAGACGGAAGGAGGGGAGGAGGGGGAGCTCCCGAAGGTTGTGGACAACATCCTCAAGACCTACATAAAGGCCGCCACGGACGAAATCGCCGCCCCCTGGATCGTCTCGGCCTTCAAGGACAACGCGGGGATCATCGAGTTCGACGAGGATTTCGACATTTCCTTCAAGGTGGAGACCCACAACCATCCCTCCGCCATCGAGCCTTTCGGAGGTGCGAACACGGGCGTGGGCGGAGTGATCCGGGATGTCATGGCGGTTTCCGCCAGGCCCATCGCGGTGACGGACATCCTTTGCTTCGGCGCCGAATCATCCCAGGCGGCCTTGGCCAAGGGCATGTCCCTTGAGCGGATCCGAGACGGGGTGGTATCGGGCGTCCAGGATTATGGGAACAAGATGGGGATCCCGACGGTGAACGGAGGAATCCACTACCACGAGAAATACGCCGCCAATCCCCTGGTCTACTGCGGCTGCGCTGGGATAGCTCCCAAGGGCGCCTTCTTCTCCGAGCCGGGGATCGGGCATAGGGTTGTCGTGATTGGAGGCAGGACGGGCCGCGACGGCATCAGGGGCGCGACGTTCTCGTCCATGACCATGGACGGACAAACCTACGAAAGCGCCGGATCCTCGGTCCAGATCGGCGCGCCGATCGTGGAGAAAATGGTCTCCGAAGTGATCCTCGCTGCCAGGGACAGGGGCCTTTACTCGGGT
>JBFLXC010000014.1:0-30079 GCA_040757435.1 Spirochaetota bacterium
AGAACCCGCCCATGGCGAAGACCGTTATCGCCGCCTCCGTCCCTCCGGCCACCACGACATCGACCCGGCCTGACCTGAGGAGATCTATGGCCTGTCCAATGGCATCCGTGCCGGAGGCGCAGGCGGTGACCTGGGTGAAGGCGGGGCCCTTGATCCCAAGGCGGATCGCGACGTTCGCCGAAGCCTCGTTGGATATCATGAGGGGAACAGTCATGGGGGGCATCCGGTCGGGCCCGGACTCCAGAAGCTTCTCGTATGATTCCTGGAAAATCTCCAGGCCTCCGATCCCGTTTCCCAGGCAGACCGCTATCCTCTCGGGATCATAGCCCGCGTAGGGACTCCCAGCGCTGCCGGGAGCATCCCGCTCCAGGCCGGCGTCCTTCCATGCCTGTACGGAAGCGGCCACGGCGTATTGGGTGAAGAGGGCCATCTTCCTGGCTTCCTTCTTGTCCATGTAGAGACTGGGATCGAAATCCTTCACTTCCGCCGCTATCTTGGCGTCCAATCCGGAAGGATCGAAGCGCGTGACCTTGCCGATTCCCGACTTTCCCTCCTTGAGGGATTTCCAAAACGTATCCACGTCGTTGCCTACCGGGCATATGATGCCCAGGCCCGTGACGGCTATGCTTCGTTTCATCTGTTATTTCCTCCGAACAAGGCGATTTTTACCAGCGCAGCACCGCGGCCCCATAGGTGAGCCCGGCGCCGAAGCCGAGGAGCATGACAAGGTCGTTCTGCTTGAGAAGGCCTTTTTCCTGCATTTCCGCCAAGGCCAAGGGAATCGAGGCGGCGGAGGTGTTCGCGTACTCCTCCATGTTGAGGTAGAATTTCTCAGGAGGAATGCCGAATCTCTTTCCCGCGGCCTGTACGATGCGCGCGTTGGCCTGGTGGGGAATGATCCATGAGAAGTCCTCCAGGCGATAGACCGTGGCGTGCATGATCCGCTCGATGAGGACGGTGATGGACTTGACCGCGAAATCGTACACCTTCTTCCCGTTCATATAGATCGATGGGATCACAGGCGCCTCCCTGCCGAAGGGGTCGAGCCTGGGAGCCTGGAGGAGCTGCAGATCCTTGGCCCCCGAGCCTTCGGCGCCTAGGATGAAGGAAAGGCAGCCTCGGCCGGGCTCTTCTATCCTGGAGAGGACGGCCGCCCCGGCCCCGTCGCCGAAGAGCACCGCGGTGCCCCGGTCCTGCCAATCCGTGATTCGGGTGAGCTGTTCCGCCCCTATCACCAGGGCGTGGCGCCCCTGCCTCGCTTCAAGCATCGAACTGGCTACGTTGAGGGCGTAGATGAAGCCCGTGCATCCCGCCACCACGTCGAAGGCTGGGCAACCGTAGGCTCCGATCTTTTCCTGGACAACGCAGGCCGTGGCGGGAAAGCCGAAATAATCGGGCGTCGCGGTGGCCAGGATGATGAAGTCCAACTCCTTGGGGGATATCCGCGCCTTTTCCAAGGCCTTGAGGGCCGCTTCGCTGGCCATGTCGCTGGTGAGGACCCCCGGGCTGGCCATGTGGCGGGCCCCGATGCCCGTGTGGGACCTGATCCATTCGTCGCTGGTCTCGAGATGGGGGAATTTTTCCGCCAGCTCCTGGTTCGTCACGCGTTGTTCTGGGATATATGAGGCTATCGATCGAATCACGACGGACATATGTACCTCCGATATGACAAAATATGTAAATATGTCACGATGGATATTGCACCACGGATGGGGGTACAGTGTCAATACGAGGCGAAAATTCAGTCCAGGCTGGTCTTCTTCAATCCCGCTATGGAGACGCCCAGGGAGAAGAGTAGGCCCGCGAAGGCCATGAGCTTCTGTCCCGTCGGGGAGGGGAGGAGGTTTCCTCCCAGCCCAAGCGCGTAGCCTCCCAGGATTGCGATGAAGAGGTAGGAACCCCTGACCTTGCGCTTCCCGGAGAATACTGTGGCGACGAAGAGGGCTGGCACTATCCCGGAGGTGTAGCCTTGGTATGTCTTCAGGAGAAGGTCGACGATATCGGTGTGGTAGAGGGCTATGATGGCTCCGGCGAAACCTGCGGCGCCAACCCAGCCCTGGGTCCTAAGCTTGGAATCCCCGCCCAGGACATCGTGCTCGAATACGCTTGCCGCGGTTAACAGGACCGTGTCCGCCGTGGAGAGGATGGCCGCCAGGATGCCAAAGGTGAGCAGGAAGCCGAGCCAGCCGGGAAATACCTGGGCTATCATGGCGTTGAGGGGATCCTTAGTCCCGACGGAAAGGCCAGAGGCCTTGGCCCAGAGCCCTAGGAAGGTGATGACGAAGGCGAAAAGGATCATTCCCGCTGCGCTTGCCAGGGAAGCCTTCTTCGCATCCTTGGGCGTCGCCGAAGAGAGGATGCGCCCGAACATCATGGGACAGATGAGGTAGGAGCCGGCTACCACGACAAGATAATAGATCAGGTCCAGGGGGCCGAACTTAGGCGAGAAGAGATGGATGTCCAGGGAGGAGAATTCCACGGGCCTCGCGCCGTAAAGCCAGGCCAAGGCAATGAGGATGGATACGGCCAAAATGCCGAACTGGAAGAAATCAGTCCGGAGGATGGACTTCTGCCCTCCGATTATCGTGTAGAGGACGAGGAAGGAAGCGGCGATTATGACCGCCCATTGGTGTGAAAAGCCGGTGATGGCGCCGATGATCTTGCTGGCCGCCAGGAATTGCCCCGCGGCGATCCCCGTCCAGGTGAGGACGATGATGACAGCCGTGAGCCTTCGCACCGAGGGGGTCGAAAGTCGCTCGGCCAGGTCGGGAAGGGTGAGGGCGTCGGTCTTCCTTACCTTCTCGGAGAGGAAAAGGGCCTGGACCAGGTGGGCAGCCGCGCCTGAGGCTACGAACCAGAAGGCCGGGAACCCCAGGCCGTAGGCCTTGCTCACTGTGCCCAGGGTCAATCCTCCCCCGATGGTCGATGCGAGCATAGAGGCGATGATGAGAAGCCGGGGTTGGTTCCTGCCCGCCACGACGAAGGAGGAAAAGCTGTCATGGCCCCGGGAAGATCGGAAAGCCATGTAGAGCAAAGTTATCCCATAGACAATCAAGAATGCCTGCATACCCACTCCGGCAAGCATAATACCGGTTGGGAAGAATCATAGCAATCTCCCTTTGGGCTTCCTCGCCTTGACCCTCAGGCCTAGTTTTTTTATATTTCAGTTGGTCAAATTCAACTCAAACGCTGATTCGGGAGGATACTGTATGAACGTTAAACCCTTGGGCGACCGCATTCTCGTCAAGATCAAGGAGAGCGAGACCAAGACTGCTGGCGGGATAATCATTCCCCAGACCGCGCAGGAAAAGACGCAAACCGGCGTGGTAGTCGCCGTCGGAACCGATTCCGACGTCATCAAAGTGAAGGTCGGCGATGAGGTGATGTACGACAAGTACGCTGGTACCCAGATCAAGATCGACGGCTTGGAGCATCTCATCGTGAAGATGTCCGACATCTTGGCCGTCCTGGAGTGATCGCCTAAAGGACCTGAAACCGAAAAGGGGCTGCCGGGGAGAAAATCCCGGCAGCCCCTTTCATTTTATCCCGCAGGCTGGCGAGGCGCGGCGAATCAGCCTTTGAGAACCTGGAGAAGCTCGTCTTCCGATCCGGCGGCTAGGATGGCTTGGCGCTTATCCTCGCTACGGAAAAGCATGGAAACTTCGGCGAGGAACTGGAGATGGGGTCCTGCCTTCTCCGGGGGGGAGAGGGTCATGATGAATATCCTGCAGCCTTTTCTATCCAAAGCGTCGAAATCCACCTCTCCGTCCGATACGCCCACGCAGGCCACAAGCTCGGATACGGCCTGTGTCTTCCCATGGGGAATCGCTATGCCGTGCTTCATTCCTGTGCTCATGCGGCGTTCCCGTTCCATCACCGAAGCCTTGGCCATAGCGCGATCCTTCACCTTTCCACCGCGCATGGCGACGTCTATGAGCTCGTCGATGATTTCTTCCTTGGTTGTTCCCTTTAAATGCAAGGCCACCGATTCGGGGCTTAGAATCTTCATCAAGTCCATGTCCAGGATAGTAAATCCTGGGACCTTCGGCGTCAAGTCTCCGGGGAGTTTCTAGATGAAATGGGACGGAGACTTAGGTTCATTGGGCACCAAGGCGCCTGATCCAAAGGTCTGGGAGACGGCGATCCAGAGGATGTCCATGAGGCTCGCGCCCGCTCCAAGGATGAAGCCGGCGGGGAGGAGGATTCTGTAGCCGTTTTCCAGGCCTCGGCCGAAGAGAACGCAGGCGATGGCCAGGATGCCCATCAAATTGCTTTCGGGAAGGACGCTGGCGATGATCGCGGAGAGGGGAATTATGAATAAGAGGGTCATGAGGGTGGGAAGGGACCCCATGAGGGGAGAGTAGGAATACAGGATGACCACGAAGGAGTAGGAGGCCACGAAGACGCTCCCTGCGCGGCTTGTTACAACCCCCAAGGGGAGGGTGAGCCCGGCGAACCTGCGCTTGATTCCCAAGTTCTCCCTTTGCTGCCTGACCAAGGGAACAAGAGCCAGCTTGACGCTGCCCGAGACCAGGGCTGCGAGAAGGCTTGGCAAGGCCGAGTAGATGATGGGAAAGGGGTTTTTCCGCTTTCCGGCTAAGTGGATGAAAAAAGGAACGACGAGGAGAACCAGGGCGACGAGGCCGGCGGACAAGAAAACCAGGAATTCCCGGATGCTCGGCTCCTCGAGCAATAAAGAAAACCGGGAAAGGGAAGATACGGCCATCGGGATGAGAAGCACCCCCAGGATCTCGGTCAAGAATGTTGCCACAGTGTAGAGGACGCGGGACAGCGAATCCAGGAATTGGGCGAGGGGTCGGGCGGCCGCCGGATCGTGGGCCATGGCAAGTCCCACGATCCCGCCCAGCGCAAGGATGGGCAAGGCGAATTCCTGGGAGGTTGTGAGGATTTCTCCGAAGGAGTAGGGGAAGAAGGAGTGGATCGCTTTTGGCAGTTCAGGAGGTATGGAAGAGTATACGGAATCCAGGAGGGGAAGGCGCTCCGGACGGGAAACCAAGGCCAGGGCGATACCTCCAAGGCTTGCGATAATCAAGGAAACAAGGTTGAATCCCAGGTTCGCCGTGGTAAGCCGCCATAGCTTCTTTTCCTCGGAAAGCTTTAGGATGGAGAGGGGAAGGTTCACGGCAAGAAGCAGTATGATGGGATAATAGCCGATCCTCAGCGCGAGCTCTGAAACCGAGAAGAACAGTCCCTCCGGCGCCAGGAGGTTTTTGGGAGCCACCAGGTATATGGCAAGGCCGAAGACGACGCCGGCTAAGTATTTGAACCAAAGTTTCATCGCCCGTCAGGATATCCGGACTCTCCCGGCGAGGTCAACCTTGGCGTTGACACAGCCGCCGCTTTATTATATTGTCGATTCCGTTGCGCGACCCAGTAGCTCAGATGGATAGAGCGACTGCCTCCTAAGCAGTAGGTCGGCCGTTCGAATCGGCCCTGGGCCATTATTTTCCAGCCTGCTCAGCCCTTTGTTGTCCCGCCTTCCAAAAGATCCTTTGTGCCATAGGTCTTCTCCAGCTCCGCGAAGGGGTCCGAAAGGGCTTCGAGATGTCCTTTCTTCAAGTCGTCTATGTAGAGGGAGAGTTCCTCAGCCCTGGCCTTGATGGAGTTCAGGGCGGATTCGCCCAGGGCGGCAGTATTTTCCCTATCCGCGGCCTTCGCCCGAACCATGTCCATCTTGAGTTGGTTGAGCTGGTTCACGGAGGATTGGAGGCGCAGGTCTATGACTTCCCTCTGGTCCTTCAGCGCCCGGAATGATTCCTCCTGCTTCTCTATCTCGGCGATGCTCCCGCGGTACTCGGCTTGCATCGTCTGCGGGGCCTTCTCCAGCTTTGAGGCGAGGGTAGCCTTGTCCTTCGCCAAGGCTTCCATGGGGATTTCACCTATGATCGCATCCAGTTCGTTCGCTGTCTTGGCCAAAAGCAGTACCTGACCCAGGTAGGCGTCCAAGGCTGGTTTCATTTCCTTGGCGGACTTCGGATCCTCCGCGGTGAGATCCGCTTCGATATCCCTCGCCACGTCCCAGGCCTTGCCGTAGATGCCGGAGTAGTTCCCTAGGTCTTGAGCGGAGGAGGCCCTTCTTTGCCTCGCCTCAGCCAGGCCCTTCTTTCCACCCCTTATGCCCACCCTCTCGAAGAAGTTCCTTCGTTTCCGAGGCGCAGAGCCGAGGTATGTGGCCAAGTGGATGAAAAAGCTTATCGCCATGATGGCCGAGGGAATAACGAACCAAGGATTGTCGGAATTGGAGGCCATGTTGATGAAGAAGAGGGCGCCGGGGATGGTGACGGCATTGAGGGCGTGCTTGGCTATGGAGTCCCTTTCCTTGTTGATGGATTTCAACTCCTTCGTCTCCGCCTCGTCGAGGTCTGGAAGGGCCTCCGCTTCCTGGGATTGGCGCCTAGACCTGAACGCTCCAAAGATGTGGTCCAGGACTCCGGAACCCCAGAAGATGCTTACGATGGGAGCCCAGGGGAAGCCCCGGGCGTGCTCGACATTGATGTACCAGAGGATGGGGTTGATGGTGAGAAAGGAAATGATGGAGCCGGCGATGCCGCGCCCGGCCTTGTCCGACTTGGCCTTGAGCTCGTCGCGGTACTTGGCGAAGCTGTTCTTGGCAGCGGCGTACTTGGATTTCCGTTTGGATAAGGTCGCCTCAAGCTTGGCTTCGACTTTCCGGATGGCTTCCTCGCTCCGGGAGTCTGGGAAATCCGGGCGCCCGGGATGGCGGTGGCCGGCTGGGAATCCGGGGCCAGAGTGCTTCTGGATTCCCTGGGAAACCGACCTCTCCACCTCCGAGACAATGGCATGGATGGCCGCCTCGATGCTCTTGCCGATGTCTCCGGAGGAAAAGGATGCCGGGGACGCGGAAGCCCCGGCGTTTTCCGGACTTTTTTTCCTGCCCACCAAGATTCCCGATTCCGCGAGCTGGGCTATGACCTCCGTCGCCTCGGGGCCGTACCATCCGTACTTGGAAAGCGCTTCGTCCACGCTGAGCCTGCGCCCTTGGCTACGGATGTCCTCTAGGATGGATGCGCGGATTTCTACCAGGGTTCCCGTACCCTTAGGCCCGGGGCCCTTGGGTTCGGAGACGTTCTCCTTCGCCGTTTCACCTGGTTTGCCTTGCATTGGGCTTGGTGTAGGATTTTTTTTGGGCGCGGCGGGTTCGAGAAGATAGCCGACGAGACCCGCGGGCAGGGCCTGGCGGCGCCGCTCGGGCAAGGGATCGGTGGAGAAGAGCTGGGTGTCCAGGCAGTCAGAAACAACCTCCGCGGAGGCGCAGATGAAGCCGGGCGAGGAGAGGGATTTAAGGGCGAGTGCGCCGTCCGCCGCCTTCCCGATGAGGTCAGAGCCGATGCGTCTGGACGGTCCGCGGTGGATGCCCATCTTTATCTCAGATGGGGAGGGGCCGAGCTCGGACAACAGCGCGAGGGCGCAGCGGACAGCGTCGGAAGAACGGGGAAAAGCCAGGGTGAAATTGTCCCCTAGGGTTTTGACGAGCTCTCCGCCATGGGACGTGGCGGCTTTTTCTATCCTTTCCCGATGCTTCCCTAGGAGGTTGCCTTCGCCCTCCTCATGCTCGAGGAGGGCGAGGCCGGGGTATTCGATCGCGAGCACCGCGACATTGTCTAGATCTGTCTGGTCCATGACGTTGCACAAGGATATGCTTCCTTGGAACCTAGGTCAATCGGCAGGCCATCCCAAGCCTAATTCTTGGCCCGGCAATTCAAAGCAATTCGAAGTACATTTCCTTCGACGCGATGTCCGACCGAACGACCCTTAGCCTTAGGCGCTGATCGGGTTCACAGGGGATCCTGGTTTTCACCGTGGTTTCGAGGCCCAGGCCTGGGAGGAGGACAAGGCATTCCCTTTCCCTGGCGTCCAGCACGACCGCTTCCCCGGTCCAGCCCGGATTCTCAGCCAGAAAGACTGCTATCCAATGCTGGCGGGAATCCCTCTCGGCTTGGCGGGTCATCCCCGCCGCTTGATTCGCAAGTAGGCAACGGCGGGAGACTTCCTCCGCCGAGAGGACCTTTCTTCCCGCCAAACCTGCCCTTATCTGGTGATGGGCGAGGAGATCCTGGTACCTGCGCAAAGGGGATGTAACCTGGCAATAAAAGGAGAGCCCCAAGCCCTGGTGCGCAAGGCATTCCGGACCCACTACGCTGGCCTTCATTCCCCTCCGCCTCTGGTACTGCACGGAGGGAAGGGGTTCGCCCTCATCCGTGGCGGAAAGCCCCTTGGGCAGCTGGGGCGCCTCTTGGCTCGAATAGGGTACGGGAATGCCGCGGCTCCAGGCCCATCGGCCCGCCGCCTCGCTGGCCAAGAGCATGCATTCCTTGACGATTTCCGCCGACCTCGTCCTTTCCACATGGACGAAGCGGATTTCCCGTTCGTCGGCCTTTATGGATACTTCCGGGAGTTCTATGTCGACGGCTCCGTTCAGAGACCGCCGCAGCTTGCGCCGGCGGGCCGCCTCATCCAAGGCGGCGAGGTCCGGATCGCCCGAGTAAAGGAGTTCGTCAGCCTGGGAGTAGGATAGCCTAGCCACCTCAACGACGCTCGGCGTGACGATGGCATCCTCGATATGGCCGTCCTCCCCTACAAGGATGCCGAAGGATAGCGCGGGGCTGGGAGACGAAAGGCCGAGCCCTAGGATGGGAAGGGCGGATTCGGGAAGCATCGGAATTATCTTTTCGGGAAGGTAAAGGGTAGCCCCTCTGGAAAGGGCTTCCCTGTCCACGTCTGAATCAGGCTCCACAAAGGCCGCCGGGTCCGCCACATGGACCCATATCCTTCCGTCCTCGTAGGCGATGGCGTCGTCGGGATCCTTGGACCATGGGTTGTCTATGGCGAAGGACCTTTGGCGCCGCATGTCCACCCTTCCCTGATCGCCCGGGATCTCCCGGAGGGGAAAGGAGCTTTTTGGGGGCTTTAGGGCGCAGCCCATCCTGAGGGGCCAGGGATTGAATCGCTTTTCCCAGATACCCGCCTCGACAAGAGCCCGGTGGGCCTGTTCGGCCTGCTCCCCAATCCCTATCTCCCTCGCCAGGGGGGATTTTTCGGCCAAACCCAGGGCTAGATTTTCGAGCTCCACGACAAGCCGGGCATGGACGGGGGAGGGCGCAAGGCGGGATCCTTCCTTCAAGGCTTTCCGGAATTCCCGTACAAACTCCTCCCTATCCCGGGCTTCGCGCAGTTTTTCCTCTTCCTTCGCCCGCCTTGCTTCCCGCTCCGTCCTGGGTATGCCCGCGGGCTTTCCGTCCAGGATGCGGAAGATCTGCTCCTTCTGGGCTTCCTGGACGCAGGCCAACGCAGTCGAGGGGGTGAATTCTCCGAACACAAGCTCCGCCAGCTCCATCCAGCCGGTGCCAAGTTCCTTGCCTTCGCCCCGTGCCCCGGTGGCTTGGGTATCCCCGGGATCGCCGAAAAGCATTTCAAAGGCGGTTGCAAAATCACCTTCCGCCGAAGGGACGGGCATCGAAGCCATAGGCCCGGGATGGATGAGGACGATGTCCTTTTCCCTCAGTCTCCGGGGTTCTTCTCCCTTGGCCATTTCCACCGAGAGCTTTCCCTCGGAAACCGAACGGACGAGGCCAGCTTGATTTTTGTACAGCACAAGGGAACCGGGATTGATCATGGCTCTTTATACCCTCCCGGCGGGGGGCGCTTCAATCCGAAGGCGTATATTGCCTTCGATGGGAAGCCTTGGTATAATCGCGGAAAGATCAAAACAAGCAAACGACGGATCGTAAAGGAGCTGGAACATGGTAGCATTGGCGGTAGGTATTGTCCTTGTCGTGGTCGCGGTGGTCCTCTGCCTTCCCGGGATCTTCGGATGGTGGGCCGATGTCCTCGCCTTTCTCCGCGGATCCATTCCCGTCCTCGCGGTTCTCATAGGCGCAGTGGCCATCCTCATCGGCGTAGCGGACATCAAGGACAAGAAAGAGGCGGAGAGGGAAGAGCAGGAAGAGAAGAAGAACGAGGAAAACGCCGAGAAGGACGATAAAGAAGAGCAGAAGTCCTGAAAAACCGAAAAAGCCAAGCGCTTGACACATTCGGCAATATGTGGGAATATGCCACGCGCATTTTCTTGATTCTACACGAATAAGGTGAAGGTATAGTTTGATGAAGACAATTTTCGTGACCCAAGCCACCGCGGAGCGCTCGTGGTATGTCATCGACGCGGAAGGAAAACCCCTCGGGAGAGTGGCCGTCAAGGTAGCCTCCATGCTCCGGGGCAAGAACAAGCCCACGTATACTCCCAGCCAGGAAACGGGAGATTTCGTCGTCGTCGTCAATGCGGACAAAGTCGCCTTGACCGGCCGAAAGCGCCAGCAGAAGATGTATTACAAGCACACCGGCTATCCCGGCGGGCTCAAGGATTATAATTTCCAGGAACTGCTTGGCAGGGACCCTGTTGCCCCTCTCGAGCTGGCGATAAAAGGCATGCTCCCCAAGGGGCCTCTGGGCAGAAAGCTGTACAAGAACGCCAAGATCTACGCCGGAGCTCAGCATCCGCACGCGGCCCAGATGCCGGTCGCCATCGACCTTTAAGGGACAAGGGGAAATACATGGTCAGAAATCTAGGAATCGGCACCGGCCGCCGCAAGTGCGCCGTGGCCCGCGTTTTCCTTCGCGAAGGGACCGGCAAGCTCGTCATCAACAATGTGGAAGCCGCCCAGTACTTTAAGGTTCCCGAGCTCCTAACCCTGGCGCGCAAGCCCTTGGTGGTGACGGCCAGCGAAAACAAGTTCGACATCGTCATCTCCGTCGTGGGCGGAGGCCTCAACGGTCAAGCGGGCGCCTGCGCCCATGGTCTTGCCAGGGCTCTCTCCCAGGTCGATCCGGCCAACCATACCGCGCTGAGGGCCGGCGGCCTTCTCACCCGCGATCCGCGGATGGTGGAGCGGAAGAAGTATGGCCAGCGTGGAGCGCGCAGAAGGTTCCAGTTCTCCAAGCGCTAAGCTTTCGATGGATCGCCTCGAATCCATCGCCTATGACGCCTCCGGAAACGCGCGCGTCGCGTTTCCAGGAGGCGTTGTTTTTTTGGTTCCACGTGAGTCGCTTCCCGATTTGGACATGGAATATCCCGGCTGGAGGGATGGCGGAGCCAAGGACCTTGGGGATGGCGCATTCCTTGGGCGGCTGAAGGGGATCGATGAAGCCGCGAGGGCCAGGAAAAAGGCTCTGGAGCTTTGCGCCCGGGCCGAACAGCACAGGGCGGGCCTATTCTCAAAACTCATCGCGAGGGGCTTTTCCATAGAATCGGCTCGTTCCTCCCTGGAATACCTGGCGGATCAGGGATTCCTGGACGACCTGCGTTATTGCCGTCTCTGGGCCCGCTCCCGGCTCTCAGCCAAGCCCCAGGGCCCAAGGATCCTCCAGGCGGAGCTTGCGGCCAAAGGGATCCCCATGGGTATCATCCGCCAAGCCCTGGGAGAGATCGACTTCGGCGACTACATAAGGAAGGCCGCGGAGCGGGAGGCAAAAAAGAGGGGAGTGGAGGTCCGGGAAATCGGAAAAGTCCTGAAATCCCAAGGATTTTCCTCCGAACAAATAGAAAATTATTTGGACGAAGGTTCCAATAGTTAATTTTCAAAACTTTGCGCTTGACATTAAACCGTATTAGCTTCAATAATATGTCATTAAATTCTAAGGGAGTGAGGTTTTCGCATGGATGATGACATCCTGACCATTGAAGAGGTCGCCCGGTACCTTCGTGTTTCGGAGCGGACGGTCTACGATTGGGCTCAGAAAGGCGAGATTCCTTCCGGCAAGATTGGAACGGTGTGGCGCTTCAAGAAGTCCGACATCGAACGCTGGGTGAATGAGCGGCTCTCCTCCAACCGGCCGGCGGGCCTCATAGGATCCATCCAGATCCAGAATATCATCGCTCCCAACAGGGTTTTATTCCTCAACTACAGCAAGAAGAAGGACGCCTTGGTGGCCCTGGCGGAAAACCTCGCCTCGGCTCCGCAGATCAAGAACAAGCAGGATTTGATCTCTGAAATATTGAGGCGTGAGGAACTCATGAGCACCGCCATCGGCCGCGGGATAGCCATCCCCCACGTGCGCCTTTCCTCCGTCACCGACCTCGTGGTTTCAGTCGGCATTTCCAAGTGCGACATCGTGGATTTCCAGTCCCTGGACGACGTGCCTGTGCGCCTTCTTTTCATGATCGCCGCGGCGTACAACCAGCATGCGTATTACCTTCAGACCCTATCCTTCTTCTCCGCCCGCCTCAAGGCGGCGGAGCTCAGGGATTCCCTCCTCGCCTGCGCAACCCCCGAGGCGGTGTACGAACTTCTCATAAAGCAAGACGAATAGTTCCCGCCCCAAGGCGCGGCGATGAAGTGAGGAACCCCTGTGGGTTCCTCTTTTTATTGCCATTGCTCCCCGGGGCGTGGTATCCTAGCTAAGCTTTTTTTGAAAAGGACATAGGCCAGTGTTTCTCAAGAGCCTTGAAATATTCGGTTTCAAATCCTTCGCCGACAAGACCAAGATAGATTTCTCCGACGGCATCTCCGCCCTCCTGGGCCCCAACGGCTGCGGCAAGTCCAATGTCGTGGACGCGATAAAATGGGTGGTGGGAGAGCAGTCGGCAAAAAGCCTGAGGGCCGATTCCATGGAAGATATAATTTTCAACGGAACCGAGACCAGGAAGGCTCTTTCGGTGGCGGAAGTCACCATTGTCATTTCCAACGAGAACGGGACGCTTCCCCTGGACGTGCCTGAGGTTTCAATACGGCGTAGGCTGTACCGTTCCGGGGAAAGCGAATACTCCATCAACGGCCAGGTCGCGAAGCTCAAGGAAGTCCGAGAGCTTTTTTGGGACACGGGCATCGGAAAATCCGCATACTCGGTGATGGAGCAGGGAAAGATCGACCAAATCCTCTCATCCAAGCCGGAGGACCGCCGGTACCTCTTCGAGGAGGCGGCGGGAATCACCAAGCACAAAGCCAGGGTGAAGGAGGCGGAGGGGAAGCTCCTGAAGACCGAGGAAAACATGCGCCAGGTGGAAGTCATCCTCGGGGAGGTGAAGCGGAACCACGACAGCCTCAAGGTCCAGGCGGATAAGACCATCGGGTATAGAAGGCTTAAGGAAGAGATATTCGAGGCCGAGAGGGACGTCTTCCTCGTCCGCCTCAGGCAATTTACTCGGGAGAAGGACAAAAAGGACGAGGAGTATCGGCGCAAGCGCCAGGAAAGGGACGAGATCAAATCCCAAGCTGACGCCCTGGCTTCCTCCATGGCCGCAAGCCTGGAGATGGTGAACGAACTCGAGGCCCGGCTGGTGGAGATGCAGAAGAACCTCTACGGCCTGGCGGTGGAAAAGAACGGCCTGGAGAAGCACAGGAGCATCCTTTCTGACCGGGTTCGGGAGACAAAGGCGAAGATTGACCAGCTCTCCATCCGCCTCAAGAATACGGAAGACAAGATAGCGGCCCTTCAAGAGGAGGAGGGGGAGAAGGAAGAGGAACTTGCGATGCTCCGCAGCCGTCTCAGGGAAGCGGAAAGGAACATCGGCGAGTTCGAATCCGGAATCCAGGCGGCAAGCGTGGCGGTGAAGAGCAATCACGGCCAGGCCCTCCTCAGGAAGGATGAGATAGAGAAGGCCAGGGCAGAGATTGAAAGGCAACGCATAGCCCTGGACGGCATAACCGACACCATCGTCGCCCAGCTTGACCTCAGGCTCAAGGAAACGGGGTATTCCAGCGCTGAGAGGCGGAGCTTGGAAGCGGATATCCTATCGCTGGTGGAAAGGGCCCGCTCGAAAATGGAATCCCGCACCGCCCTTTTTACCGACGTATCCCGAGCCCTGGGCTATGATACGAAAAATATCTCCGATGCCGTTAAGGGGATCGCCTCTTCCCTCCAGGATTTTTCGGAAGTCTCCTCCATGCTAGGGGAAATCGCGGAAAAATTCTCCAAGTACCGCGCCTCCACCCCTTCCTTCCTGGACGAATTCCTGTCCCCCGAGGGAATCATCACCCGCAAGCGATCCATAGACGAGGCGATTTCCAAGGGAATCGAAAGGATCTCCGCCTTGGAGTCGGACATCCAAGCTTTGGATTCGGACAACCGGGACCTCGCTGCTAGGATAGAGTCCTTTCGGCAGACCTTGGAGCAGGCGAGGATGTCCAAGGCCAAGGTCCAGGCTCAGATAGACGCCGCCCAGGAGAGCGTTTCGGTATTCCGGAGGGAGATCGCCGGCCAAGGCGCCTTGCTCAAGGAGCAGAAGGACGAAGCCTACGCGGAGGCCCGAAGGCTCGAGGGGCTTTCAGAGGAGCTGGAGGACGCGGAAGGGGAAATCGCCGATCTGGACGCAAAGGGCAAGCGCCTAGCCTTGGAGATGGACGGGGTGGAGAAGGGCATAAGCGCGAAGAACTCCGACCTAACCCTGAGGAGGAAGGAATCGGCCTGGCTTTCTGACCGCCTCCAGGCCTCCCTGTCGGAGATGGAGACTATCCATCTCGCCATAGCCCAGAACGAGACGGAGATAAAGAACCTGAAGGAAAACTTCCTGGAGACCTATTCCAGGGACCTGGCGGAGTTCGAAGAGAGGATGTTCGAGCTGAGGACTCCGGTGGGGGACTTGAGGGATCGGCTAGCGGCTCTCCGCTCATCCCTCAAGGACCTGGGATCCGTGAATCTCATGGCCCCAGAAGAGTACATAGAGGTGAAGGAGCGGTACGACTTCCTCTCCTCCCAAATGGGGGACTTGAAAAAAGCCCAGGAGGACCTTTCAAGGATCACCGACGAAATCCGGATGGAGAGCGCCGACCTTTTCCTCTCCACCTACAACAAGATCAAGAAAAATTTCCACAATATGTTCCGCCGTCTTTTCGGAGGCGGAAGGGGAGAGCTCAAGCTTTCCGATCCCGACCATGTCCTGGAGTCTGGCATAGAAATCCTGGCCCAGCCTCCGGGGAAGAAGCTTGAAGCGATATCACTGCTCTCAGGAGGGGAAAAGACCCTCACGGCGATATCCCTTCTTTTCGCCACTTATATGGTCAAGCCCTCGCCCTTTTGTTTCCTGGATGAAATAGACGCCGCTCTGGACGAAGCCAATGTCATCCGCTTCGTGAATCTCTTGAGGGAGTTTTCCCGCACCAGCCAGTTCATCGTGATCACGCACAATAAAAAGACCGTGGCCGGGGCCGATACTCTGCTCGGAGTCACCATGGAGGAGTCGGGGATCACCAAGGCCATAGCGATCCGCCTTGAGCGCCACGATGCTGGGGAGGCATCCTTGAGGCCCTTCGAGCCCGAGTCATTCCTTGAGGAGGAGGTGGAGTACGAAGCGGGCAGGGAACTCCCATGACAGGAGAAACCCGAAGGCTGTACTATCTCCGAAGCGAGCTTGCCTCCTGGGATGCCACGGTGGTTGAAGTGGAGCGGCTTGGGGATGGGGAGAGGATCGTGCTGGACGAGACGATTTTCTACCCCGAGGGCGGAGGGCAGCCCTGCGACCTGGGCACCCTTGGCGGCCTTCCCCTGGACCGGGTGTCCGAGGATGGGGAACGTGTCTGCCATTTCCTCAAAGGTCCCAGCGGGCTCGCCGCGGGAGCCAGGGTGCGGCTGGAACTTGACGCGGGAAGGCGCAGGTACCATACCCAGCAACATTCGGGACAGCATCTGCTTTCCGCCATCCTTGAGCGGGATTACGGGATCCATACCATCGGCTTCCATCTGGGCCAGGAGTACTCCACCATCGACGTGGACTGCCCCGAGTTCCCCTTGGCCAGGCAAAGGGAGGCTGAGGCGAAAGCCGAAGCCTTCATAGTCGAAAATCATCCATTCCTCATCCATCATTGCGATGAAAAATCCGCCGCTTCCTTCCCTTTGCGGAAAAAGCTTCCTCCGGGGGAATCCTCCATACGGATCGCGGAAATCCAGGGCTACGATTGGGTTGCCTGCTGCGGCACCCATGTATCATCGGCCAAGGACATAAGGGCCCTGGCCCTGCTCTCCACGGAGCGTTATAAGGGAAATACCAGGGTTTATTTCCTGGCGGGAGACAAGGCATTAGCCTGGATGCGGGGCGAAGCCCTGGCCTTGGGGGAGATCGCCGCCGGGTTGGGAACTTCCCCAAGGGAAGCCAAGGCCAGGATTGAGGCTCTCGCCGCCAAGGCGGAGAGCCTGGAAGCCGAGAACGCCAGGCTCCGCAGGCAGAGGGCCGAGGCGGACATTCGGGCGGCCGCGCTGTCCGAAGGCGGAGAGGCGACCATGCTCACCTTCTCCTTTTCCGACAGGGATGCGGAGGAGGCGGCGGAAACAGCGAAGGCCGGGCCGAGGCTCGGCTTCGACACCCTATGCATGTCCGAGCCTGACAAGACTGTCCTGGCGTCCTTTCGGGCAGACTCCGCACGACCGGGGGAAGAAAAACTTCTCATTGATACCTTGAAGGCCATGCTGGGCGGCTTGGGGGGAAGGGGAGGGGGAGGCAAGGGCAACTTCAGGGCTTCCTTCCCGGAATTGGAAAAAGCCCGTGCTTTTTATGAAGGCGCCTTCCGGGTCCTATCCGATTTTTCCCAGCGCCAAGGGCCTTCGGTTGTCAGATAGCCTTCGTTCCAAATAGTCCCTGTCCAATCCCAATTCTTCGCAGAAATACCTCACCTGCTCCGCGGAAAGGAGGTTTTGCTCAGCGAACAGGTAGGCTATGGCTCGTTCGGCGATGCAGGGTACGAGGAGGGCGTTCATCTGCACGGGACAGGGATCCTCGCACTCCAGGTAGCGATTGCGCATGGAGCTGTAGAGCCGGGAGTCTTCTATGCCGCCTGCCAAGGCGTTGAGCTCCGCGAATAGGGGCGCTATGTTGCCTCTGGCTGCCTGCTCCCCCAACGGCTTGAGGGTGAAGAAGGTGTATTCCTTGCCGGGCAGGTAGTGGTGGAGGCCGCATCGGGTGCAGTAGTTGGGTTCCCTGCCGTCCTCCTTCGTCCTGTCGCCGCCTATGATTATGAGGGGATCGAAGTAAAGGGCGGGGCATTCCTTTTCCTGCACCGAGTAATAACGGTAGGTGTACAGCGAGTCCTCCAGGCAATCCTCATGCTCGCAATATGCGGTGAGGGGGAAGACGTCGGTGGCGTTTTCCAATAGGAGGCGGGCGGTTTGGTTGAAGATTTCCCTTCGGAAATTGAGTATGAGGGTCGGGCATATGAAACAAATGCCCCTCGTCCTCGCCTCGTCAGCCATGAGGTAGGCTATCCTTTCGTCGAAAAAAGCGGTTTCATCCACGATCCAGGTACCGACCTCAGGGTTTTCCGCCAGGAGGGTCTCCAACTGGAAGGAGTCGGCTGCGGCGCTGATCCTGGAGCCGCAGCGCTCATAGCCGCCCCGAAAAGCCAAGGCGTCGTCGGGATAATCGGGAAAGCGGCTCTTGTCCAGGCTGGATCGCACAACGAAGACATTCCTCCGATCTGCGCCGGAGGAGAGGGTCAAGGATGCCGCGGCCCCGCCCTTCTTCTGGGCTACCCTCGAGTCCCGCCATACCCGGGCGGTGAACTCCGTCTTTCCCGATCCCATGGGGCCTATGACCAGGATCCTCCGCCCCGGCGTCTTGAAGTCGTGGTGGGCGTAGGACCTGTGGACATCCAGGAGGGGAAATCCCAAGTTGCTCAGCAATTGGCCGGTATCCGCGCGATCCATAGGGGCTCCTGGGTGAAAATCAAGGTTTGAAGGCGGTCCGGTGGATCGCCGGTCCCGCCGGGTTGGGCGATGCGCTCGCCACATTCGGCAGGGCCGAAGGCGTGCCGAAGGAGAGATACTTGTAGGGATGGATATCCAAGGCGTTCTGGTACCAGCCGTCGATGTAGTCTATGTCGATCGCCGAGGCGGCGAAGCTGTGGTAGAGAGGCAGGACGGCGGCGGAGGAAAGGAGGACGTTCTCGGCTTCCGCCAAGAGCGCATATCTTTCCCTGCCTTCCTTCTGGTAGGACTCTTCCAATATCCTGGAAAATTCCGGATTCCTGAAGCCTGCGTCGTTCAGGGCTGAATCGGGTGTCCACATCTGGAGGAAGGCTTCCGGATCGGCGAAATCTCCTATCCAAGTTGTATGGGCGAGCACAAGGCTGTCGGCTTTCCTTCCCCTTCCGATGCTGTCGTAGTATTTCGCCGGAGGGATCGGTACAAGGCGCAGCTCCAGGTCCAGTTCGCTTTTCCAGGCCTTTCCCATGATGCCAGCGACGCGACGGGAATCCCGGCCTTCGGCGAAATGGATCTCCACGGCAGGAAGGCCCTTGCCCCTGGGGTAGCCCGCGGCCGCCAAAAGGGAAAGGGCTTCCGCCTTGTCGGCCTTTTCGATTCCCTTGGCGCTGGAGTAGCCTGGCAGCGGAAGGACGAGGGTGGTGGCCGGTATCATGTACCTGGAGGAATCCCTCAGTTCCTGCCAAGGCAGGAGAAGGGCGAGGGCCCTGCGCACCTCCGCCTTGTCCCAGGGGGCCTTGCTCGCATCGAAGTACCAGTAATGGGTGGAGAAGATCGGGTTGACCTGGATGGCCGACTCCAGGCTGATAAGATCGTAGTCCCCCGGTCCGGCGAGCCAATGGGCCTCCTCGCCGTTGAAGAGAAGGGTGGCTTCAGCATCGTCGTCGGTGAATAGGAACCCAAGCTTCCCTATGGCGACCTTTTCCCTGTCCCAATAGTATGGATTCTTCTCCAAGGAAAGTCTGCCTGCCCCATAGGACAGGAATCGATAAGGGCCGTTGACGGGATATGGTATGCGGAAAGCCCAGGAATCGGAGGCTATCATGGTAGGGTGGATGGGGGCGAAGGAATGGTGGCACAAGAGGCGGGTGAAGTAGGCGACGGGCCTATTCAGCCGCACTTCCAAGGTAAGGTCATCCAAGGCCTTGGCTCCCACGGAGGCCGGATCCTTCGCTTGTCCGGATCGGTAGGCCGAAGCTCCTTGGATTATGTCGAAGAAGGTGGCGTATTGGGCGTCCTTCTCCAAAATTCTCAGCCAGGACTCAACGAAATCCGAGGCGGTCAGGGCGGAGCCGTCGGACCACCGCAGATCCTTCTTGAGGGTGAAGGTGTAGATTTTGCCGTCCTTCGACTTTGTCCAGGTATCAACTGACCCCGGCAGGGGCTCGAGGCTGGAAGGGTCGTAGGTGAAAAGGCCTTCGTACAGGGCGGTGAAGATCTGCGCCTCGTTGGAATAGATAGATAAATGCGGGTCGAACTCCGGAGCCATCTCCCCGAAGACGGTTACGAATTCCAACGGCGCCTGGACTTCGGCGGGAAGCGGGCTGAGGAGAAGGACGGCGGCGAGGGCGGCGATGAAGGCAAAGGGCGCGGCGGCGGCTTTTTTCCTTTTCATACCGCACAAGTATGGGATAAAATGGGTTGGAAGGCAACAGCATGGGAAAATGTTACCGCTTCGCCAGGGAGCTTTTAGTCATGGGACTTCTCAGGGCCCGTGGTTTCGACAGGGGAGTCGTCCTCAAGAGCCTGGCGGATCTTTTCGGTCCCTTGGCGGAAGCGACGGAGGAGGAGGATTTCCTCTGGACCGATTACTACAACTCCGAGATGGGGGAAGGGATCCAACGGTCCTACATCTTGTTCCGGGAGCCGGTGGATCCTAGCCGCCTGGCTGAGATAAAGCTTGCCACCAACAACCTTGAGCTTGCCTCGGGCGTCGAGGGCAGGCGAAAGGTCAACCTCGATCCGGGGATGCTGGCCCCCGGAAGGTTCTCCCTGGCCACCACGAAGGACCGGGCGCATAGGATACCCCTGGGATCCGGGATCTACGCGGAGCTGACCCTCATTTATCAGAAGGGGGAGTTCTGCTCCCTTCCCTGGACCTACCCGGATTGGGCCAGTCCGAAGACCCGGGAGCTCCTCAAGAGATGGAGGGGCGGAGCGGTTTCTGCCTACAAGACGGAATCAAATCGCATGCCCTGAGACGTATCTTCTCAGGAGCATAGCGCCGTGAAGAAGAGAGAAAGGACGAGCATTTCAATCGCAGTGGCTCTGATTGTCTCGGCATGCCTCCTGGGTTGCGCCGCATTCGGCTTGAAGCCCGAGACGCTGAGACTGTATGGCGCCAGGCTGCCCCCGGGCTGGCGAGGCTTGGCCATCCATGGATATCTGGCCCTCTGGACCGGGTCGGACGGATCGGCCTGCGAGGCTTTTATGAGCCTCGAGGGTTTCAATGAAGCCCGGTACGTTGAATTTCCCGTCCCTTCCGCCGCCCAGCCGTTCATCCGGGTCTTCCCGATCCTTCAGTCAGGGGAAAGGCTCAAGCCTTCAGCCTTCATGTATCCGGCGGATTTCGATGAAGGAAAGGCCGGAAGGTTTACCTATTCTTCAGGTTACGAGGCGGAGGTCGCCCTGGCTTTGGATAAGGCGGGAAGGAAGCCCTGGTCCTATCCTGTGGCCAGGCTCGCGGAGGCCATCCTGGATTCGGGAAAGGACCCCTGGGACATGGAACCCTGGCGCGCGGCCGAGGCCCTGGCGCTGGGAAAGTTCAGGATTGGCAGCTTCCCGGGCAAAAAAATCCCTGTCGCTCTTCCCGAGGGCCGTCAGTGGTGGCCTTCAAGCCCCTTCGCTTCCTTGGTCTCCGAGGAGGGGGAGAGGGAAGTCAGGCTGGCCGAGGGGCTCACGGTTTTCCTATCCCAGGATGCGGAACTTTGGGCGGTCTGCCGGGAAGGGGAAGTCACAACAAGTCTTCGGCCGCGCGCCGGGCTTCGGTAGGGACTTTTATTTGAAAGGTCGATCCCTCGTTGAGGAAGCTTTCGGCGGAAACCTCGCCGCCGTGGATCTGGACGATATGCTTCACTATGGACAAGCCTAGGCCGGTTCCCCCCGTTTCCTTGCTCCTCGATTTGTCCACCCTGTAGAAGCGTTCGAAAATCCTAGGCAAATCGGCGGCGGGGATGCCTATGCCTCTGTCCCTCACCCTTATGACTGCCCAGGTCCCTTCGTCTTCGAAGGCGTCCACATCCACCGCCGAGAAATCGGGGGAATAGGCGACGGCATTGTCAAGAAGGTTGAATACCGCCTGTTCCATGAGCCCGGCATTCATGATAATGGGAAGGCCTGCTGGACAGTCGAGCCTGACAGAGATGCCTTTTTTTGCCGCGAAGGGCGAAACGGCGTCGCAAGCAGACTGCAGGACAGGCTTGAGATCCGCGCTTTCCATTGTGACTCGGCTTGCCCCTTCATCCTCAAGACGGGCCAGGGAAAGCAAGTCCCCTACGATTCTCTCCATCCGCTTCGCGTTTGTCTCGATCAGGGCGAGGTAGCGCCCCGTGGCCTCACCCCCCGCAGATGACGCGGATAAGAGTTCCGAGTAGCCCCTGATGATCTGGATGGGAGTCCTCAGTTCGTGGGAGACGTTGGCGACAAATTCCTTCCGAACCTTTTCCAGGCGGTCTAGCTCGGTGATATCCGCGAAAACCGCCACCACGCCACCCCCTGATTCACCTGCCCAGGAAAACGGCGCGGCGTGGACCTGGATCCTTCTCGCTCCCCCTCGGAACAGGATGATCGTCTTGGAAACTTCCTCCCGGCTTTCCAGGCATTGAAGGAAGACCTTCTCCGCTTCCCTGCTTGAGGTCGCCTGGGCTAGCGGTTTTCCGATAAGGTCGCGGATGGATCGGGAAAAAAGCCTCGCGGCTGCGGAATTCGCCTCCACTATCCTCAGGTCCTGGTCCGCGGCCAAGATACCTTCGCCGGCCGCTTCGAGGATCGAAGCCAGCCGCGCTCCCAATGTCATCGATTCCTGGGTTCTTTCCTTGACCGATTGGACGAGCTTGTCCAAAGCCTGGTCCACCACCGCCATTTCCGCGGGGACGGCGGCCAACGCCGGATCAAGCCTGTCCGTGCCGCCAAGGTAGGCTTCGGCTTTCCGGGCAAGTTGCGCCAAGGGAAGGGCGATGTGCCGCTTGAGCGCGAGGCTAGCCGCCAAGGAAAGGACAGCTAGCACGGCGAGGAAGAGAATTGCCAGCAATGCGGATTCGCCGATCCTCGTGCCGAGTCCAGGCAATGGTAGGGCAAGGCGAAGGGCGTAGGGATCGGCCTTGGGACCCGCCGCCACGGCGGCGTATAAGGTCCTTTTTCCCGTGGTCTCCGAATTTCTCACCCCAGAGCCCTTCCCAGACAGAAAGGCTTCTCTGATCTCCGGCCTTCCGGAGTGATTTCCCATGGCAAAAGGCGCGGCGGAGCTGTCAGCCAAAACCCTTCCGTCCTTATCCACAAGTGTGACCCTGTATCCTGTTGCCGAGGCTATCATGCGTGCATGCTCCTGGGAGGGGGGAGCCTCTCCAAGGAAAGCCGCCGCGAGCAAGGCCGTCTTCGAGAGTTCGGCGGAATTGGCCTCCAGGATTATCCTGTCGCTGACATAGAGGGCAGTGAGGAGTAAGGCAAGGCTAGCCGCGGCAAGGGCGCCGGCGATGTAGGCGAGGCTCCTGCGGAAAATGCTAGGTTTCACTGCCCTTCCTTGAACCTATACCCGATACCCCGCACCGTCTCGACAGCCGCGCCCGCCTCGCCGAGCTTCCGGCGGATCGAAAGGATGTGCACGTCCACAGCCCTGTCGGTCACAGGGTAGTCGGGTCCCTTCACGGCGTCGATGATCTGCCCCCTGGTGTACACCCTTCCCGGCGAAGCCATCAGGAGCTCAAGGATGGAGAATTCGGTAGCGGAGAGCGCGATGGGATCGCCAAAGGCAAAAACCGCATGGCGCCCGCGGTCCAAGACTATCCCGCCAGACTCGATGCGCGTCTCTAGCTCCCTGGGACGTGGATTATCCGCCATGGACGAGCGCCGAAGAAGGGCCCGTACCCGGGCTGCCAACACCCTGGGGCTGAAGGGCTTGGGAAGGTAGTCGTCGGCTCCCAACTCCAGGCCTGCCACGATGTCCGAATCGTCGTCCTTAGCCGAGGCTATGATGATGGGGAGGCGTTCCAGGCTCTTCATGGACCTGAGGGTCCTGAGGAAGGAGAGCCCATCCATGCCGGGAAGCATAATATCCAGGATGCAGGCGGAAAAATCCCGCTTTCCCAGCGCGGAGAGGGCGGCCTCGGCGTTGGGCGCCACGTGGGCGCCGAAGGATTCGGCCTTCAGGGCCAGCTCGACGAGATGGGCGATGTCCGGATCGTCCTCGACTACGAGAATCTCTTCCATTCCTCCGCTCCTCAATCGTTCAGCTCCACCCTCGAGCCTTCGACCATGAAAACGATGGCTTCGCAGGCGTTGGTCATGTGGTCGCCGAGGCGTTCCAGGTAGCCCGAGACGGTGATGATCTTGGCCGCCCTCTCAGCGAGCTCCGGATGCTCCTGGATCAGGGCAAGGGTATCGCGCAGGAGAGCCTTGTGGCAACGGTCGATATCGTCGTCCAGGGCGGCGACGCGCCTTGCGAGGCCGGCATCCTTGGCCTTGTACGCTTGGGCCGTACCCTCGATCATTTCCCTTCCCCATTCGGCCATGCTTCGGAGGGAGTCGAATTGCCTCCACGCCGGTTCGGCGAAGAAGAGCTTCGTAGCCTTGGCCAGATGGACCGCGTAGTCTCCGGCCCTTTCGAAGTCCGCAGCGAGCTTCATGACCGACATGAGGTGCCTAAGGTCGATGGCCACAGGCTGCTGGGTGGCGATGGCCTCCACGACAAGCTCCTCTATGGAATCCTGTATGCCATCGATTATCCTGTCGCCTTTCTTGACGGATTTTGCCAGTTCCAGATCCTGGGTCAACAGGGAATGCAATGCCCGGGAAAGGGCTTCCGCCGCAGTCCGAGCCATGGAGGCCACAAGATCATCGATTTTTACGAGCTCCCGCTCGAAGCTGCTTCGCTGCATTGCCTTCCTCGCTCAGCCGAATCTGCCGGTGATGTAACGTTCGGTCCTTTCGTCGTCGGGATGGACGAAAAGCCTTTTCGTGGGCGCGAATTCCACCAACTCTCCCATGAGCATGAAGGCGGTCATGTCGGAGATCCGCCCCGCCTGCTGCATGTTGTGGGTTACTATGAGGATTGTGAAGTCTTTTTTTAATTCCGAGATGAGGTCTTCTATGCATGCGGTTGAGATCGGATCGAGGGCGCTTGTTGGTTCGTCCATGAGGATGATGTCCGGCTCGAGGGCGAGGGTCCTGGCTATGCAAAGCCTCTGCTGCTGTCCTCCCGAAAGCGATAGGGCGCTCTTCTTGAGTTTGTCCTTGACTTCCTCCCACAGGGCCGCCTTTCGCAGGCTCGACTCCACCAATTCGTCCAGGCCGCCCCTGGCTCCATGGATCCGCGCCGCCCAGGCTATGTTTTCATAGACACTCTTGGGAAAAGGATTGGGCTTTTGGAATACCATGCCGATGTGGCGTCTGACTTGGACAGGATCGATCCCCGGACCGTAGATGTCTTTTCCCTGGAACAGCACCTCTCCAGAGGTGTGGGTGCCCGGTATAAGCTCGTTCATGCGGTTGAAGGCCCGAAGGGCGGTGCTCTTCCCGCAGCCCGAAGGACCGATAATAGCGGTCACCCCCCCCTTGGGGAAGGCGCAGCTCATTTCCTTCACTCCATGGTGTCCATCGGCGTAGCGTATGTTGAGGGACTTGGCCTCCAAGGCAGGGGCGGAGGAAAGGTTGGTTCCGATACCAGCTTTCATATTCCTATTCTCATCGCGGTGGATGATCACATGGACGGGTGAGGATTCCATGTGCGCCGTGTTAGGAATTGGTTAAAAGCATGTCCTTTATGTCCTTGACCTTGGATACCCCCTTTCGAAGCATCCACTCCTTGATTCCGGCTAGGACCTTGGCCGGGGCTTGGGGATCGGAGAAAAGGGCGGTTCCTACCTGGACCGCCGATGCTCCCGCCAGGAGGTATTCCAAGGCGTCTTCGGCGCAGGCTATGCCTCCCAGGCCTATTATTGGAATGGCCACCGCCCTGAATGCCTTGTAGACGCAGGCCACACCAACAGGACGTATCGCGGGACCGGAGAGGCCTCCGGCGCCCCTGGCGATGGCGGGCCTGCATGCTACGGTGTCGATTTTCATTCCCACCAGGGTATTGATGCACGAGAGGGCGTCGGCGCCCCCGGCCTCAGCGGCCTTGGCGATCAGGGCGATGTCGGTCACGTTGGGACTGAGCTTGACGATGAGAGGGCGCTTGGTACGAGGCCTCAAGGTTGCCACGAGCCCCTCCACCACCTTGGGATCCGTTCCAAAGGCCATCCCTCCGTGGGAAACGTTGGGGCAGGAAACGTTTATCTCATAGCCGTCCACTCGTGATGCGCCCGGGATGGAGGCGGCCAAGGCTTCTTCAATTCCCTCCACCACGGCGGCGTAGTCCGAAACCGTCGAACCCGCCACGTTCACCACCACCGGGCATCGCAATGTCCCCAGGTAGGGGAGCTTTTCGGCGATGAAACCGCTAAGCCCGGGATTCGCCAAGCCTATGGAGTTTATGAGCCCCATGGGAGTTTCGACGATTCGGGGCGGGGGATTCCCTTCCCGGGCTTCCAAGGTCACTGCCTTGGTATACAGGGCGCCAAGGGAGTCTATGTCCACCAGATCCCTGTATTCTTGGCCATAGCCGAAGGTTCCCGACGCCACCCCCACCGGATTGGGCATTGACAAGGAGCCTATGCGGACGGAAAGATCGATTTCCATATCATTTCTCCCAGGATAGGTCGCGGCTTGAAAAGACCGGGCCGTCCGCGCAGGCTCTCAGGTATCCCCCGCCGGCTGCGGGAACTACGCATCCGTGGCATGCCCCGACGCCGCAGGCCATCCATTGCTCCACGGATACATGGGCCTGGGCATTCCATTCGTCCGCCAGGGCGGCCGCCGCGGCTAGCATGGGCTTGGGCCCGCAGGCGAATAGATGTGCGTCGGCGCAGGACGCATCCTTATCGCGGGCGACCGCCTGAATGACAGTCCCCTGGAATCCCAGGCTTCCATCGTCCGTGGCTAGTTTGGCCCGGGAGACTTCCCGGTCCAAGGCGTCAAGGCCTATCTCAGGCACTTGGCTCTTTGTCCTAAAGCCCAAGTGGAGCGTAAAATCCCTTCCCGCTTCCTTAAGCCTAGCGGCGAGGAAAAGCATGGGGCCGATCCCTATCCCTCCTCCCGCCAGGACTGACCTCTCCCCGGAATCAGGATCCGGGAAGGAATTGCCCAAGGGAGCTATCACATCGATGCTCTCCCCGACTCTTCTCCGAGCCAAGGATTTGGTCCCCGGCCCCTTGGCTTGGAAAATGCTATATGCCGCAATTCCGTCGTGCCATGCGAAGGCGAGGGGGCGGCGAAGAAGGGCCGATTCGCCGTATTCTACGCCCCTGGGAAGGAAGGTGAAAAACTGGCCGGGGAGGGGAGGGGCTTTCCCCGGAGGCCAGGCGAAGCCCAGGAGGTTCCAGGCGGGAGAGATTTCCCTGTTAACGATGATTTCTCCCTCGAATCGGGTCATGAGGAGGCTCCTTGCCTTATAGTTCGGAAAGCTTTTCGTCTATCTGCTCCAGTCTCGAGGTGAGGCTGCGGATTGTCTTTTCGATCCTGGCCTTTTCCGCCAAGAGCCTTTCAGCGGGATCCTCCGGGGTTTCAGCTGTCTTCAGGTATCCTTTGACGGAGGAAGGGCTGGCCCCCGCGCCCAAGGCTTCTATGGCCTTCGCCCTCGTCTCTTCGTCCCGTATGGAGGCTACGTACTTGAGGCCATCCCATCCTAGGGAGGGATCGAGGCCCGAATTGCGAGCCGCCACTGCCATGGTGGCCGTCGCCCTAGGGATGCCCAGGACCCGCTCGACGTAATCCTCAAAGCGGGCCCTATGCTTCCTGCAGAGCTCCGCTGCGTCTGCCAGGAGCCTTCCGAACTCAAGCAATATCTCGCCGTTCGCCTTAATGCACGATTCCTTGATGCGTCGGGTCAACTCGAGGAAATCCGGGTCCGAATCGAAGACGTTGGCGTAAAACCCCTTTTCCTCAGCGCTCTTCACCAACCGATGGAAGATTGCCCAGAACTCCTGGGTGTGGGGCCTGGCATGGCCAAGCCCTCCGCTCAAAGAGTGGTGGAGATGGTGGGCGTACTCATGAAGGGCGGTGTAGACCAATTGGTCGTCGGAGTCGAAGTTTTTGTTGTGGAGGAGGATCTCCGCCTTGTCGGGCTTGTACAAGCCGTTCACTTTGGCGTTGGATTTGCCCGAAAAGACAACTGCGAATTCCGCATCGCAGCCTTCCGTGGCAAGCAGTATTTCTTTGACTCTGTCTTGGTTCATGCAAGGGCCCCGCTAGCGCACCATGATACACGGTGGGGCGGGGCGGGACAAGGAGAGAATCAGCGCTTCAGGGCTCTGTCGATCTCGGGCTTGTTGAAGCCGATGATGATCCTTCCGTTGATGTCGATGACCGGAACTCCCATCTGTCCAGATTTCTGGACCATCTCGCCGGCCTTCCTCTGGTCCGCAGCGACATTATACTCCGTGAAGGAAATACCGGCCTGGCGGAAATAATCCTTGGCCATGCGGCAATAGGCGCAGCTGGGGGTAGAATAGAGAGTGACGGACATATCTTCCTCCTATTGGAAATTATAATATATTAAAAATCTAATATATAAAGCAGAAAACGTCAAGGATATGAAGCGGAAAGAGGAGGGAGACGCGTGAATAAGGCATGGATTTCCCTGCCCACCGTCTTGCCGTTTCCTTGGCGGCGTTTATTCTCGCCTTTCTCATGCCAGGCGAGGCTCGAGGAGAACATTGGCATGCTAACGTTGAACGGAAGGGCGGGGAAACCGGCTTGAGCTGCTCTTGGGAAGACGAAGGACGCCTCTTGAAAGTCGAGGACTCACGGTTTCTTTGGAGAGGCGGCGATTGGTCGGGCATCCTTGGCCAAGGTTCCTTGGGCGCGTGGAACGCCTTGCGCCGGACTCCACCCTACGGACCCGGCTCGCGAACAGCCTCCCCGTGGTCAGGCAATGCCCGGTTCCTGACCGCGGGAATGCTGTACAAGGGGGAGAAAGCATTGGAAATGGCTATGGTGATGGCCAAGGAAAAGCCTAAGGGTGCCTGGGAAGATCGAAGGGCGGGATTTTTCGGTGTGGAAGCCGGGGCGAAGAAAATCGAAATAGGCACGACTGTGATCGACTCATCCATAGGCTTTGCTCTCGCAGAGGAGGGAACGTCTGGCATGGAGGAGGGCTGGTCGGCACGGCTGCCGGCAAGCAGTCCCCAAGTCCTGCACATGGGTGCCTCTACCAGGATCGGCATAGGAGCGGCGGAATTCGAACAATGGGCGTCGGCGCGGAAGGATATGCATGGAAGCTGGAATGCCGCCTTTTCATTCGGCCTTGCCGCCCGGCCCCGGCTCGGGCAGGGGGTCGATTTTCTCTTTCAAGCCCACGCCTACGGGTGCGGGGAAGGATTTAGGACCCTGGAAGGGGCTTTGCCGTATATAGACCGTTCCTTGGAAGTCGCTTCGTGCCTGACCTGGGAAACCTTTCGGATCAAAGGTTCGTTCCGAAGCCTCTCCCGGCAAGGAGAAGCGGATCATCCAGAAATAAGCCGTCCATTCGATCCTTCGATACCCTTTGCGACACGGTTGGCCTGGCTGTGGAAAACCGACATCCTCCAAGCACGGCTTGAGCTCGCGAAGGAGAAGGGCGCCAGCTCCAAGACCCTGCGATGCTCCGCCAGCCTCGACAGCGGCGGGCTGGCCTGGGCGACCGCGGAAGCCGGCATAGGCTTTGGGCTGGGTGTCACCGGGACAACACGGCTGAAGGCCGACTTTGGATTTCGGTTCTCAAGACTCTACGAAGGTGGAGGGGATGAAGCATGGCAGGACGGACCGGGCTTGGAAGAGGAAGCTTACGGTATCCCTTCCGCCCCACGGATCATGGCCGCAGAGCTCCAATACCTCAAGGGCGCCCTATCCTGCGCTTGGCCAGGGTCAAAACCCTCTCCTGGCTTGCATAACCGAGCCGTCTCGCTCGGCCCAGGCAGGGCGGAGTTAGGTGTGCGGAGCATGCCTTTGGCTCTCCCAGGGCGGGAGAGGGAGCTTTCCCTGGAATTCTCCTTAAGCCAAAAAGCGTTTCTCCTCCAGGACTCCTGCGTGGAGCTTGGAATTTCCAGCCCGGAAGGGGGCTATATCTTCTCTTCAAGAGGCGGAGGGTGGACGGGAGCTTTTCCAAACCTCCGTCTAGCCCTGGGCATAGGTCGTTGATTATAATAGTCCAATGGATGTGCAAGGCCTCGATAGATCAGCGCTCATCGTCGTTGATGTCCAGAACGATTTTTGCCCCGGCGGTGCCCTGGCGGTCCCCGGAGGCGATGAAATAATACCTATCATCAACAGCCTCATGCCTTTGTTCGGCCATGTCGCGCTCACCCAGGATTGGCATCCCCAAGGACATTCGTCCTTCGCCTCAACCCATGGCAAGGCACCGTTTTCCTTGGACGAGGGCCCTGATCGCCTGGGAATGCTCTGGCCCGACCACTGCGTCGCCGGCTCCAGGGGGGCTGACTTCCATCCCGGGCTTAGGACCGACCTAGCCCGGCTCATCCTTAGGAAAGGGACGAGGAAAGATCTGGATAGTTATTCCGCCTTCTTTGAAAACGACGGGCATACTTCCACCGGCCTCTCGGGCTGGCTTGCCGCCCTGAAGGTCTCGGCCGTCTATGTGCTGGGTTTGGCTACGGATTATTGCGTGAGGGCCACGGCGGTCGACGCCGCCAACCTAGGCCTGGAGGTATGGGTCCTGACGGAGGCCTGCAGGCCGGTATCCCCCCAGGACGAGAGGATTGCGGTGGAAGCCATGAAGTCGGCGGGATGTTCGATGGCTTCTATTTACGAGCTGAGGAGTCGATAGCATGAATGGCATAGTGAGAAACGCCCTGTTCACGGACTTCTATGAACTCACCATGGCCCAGGGTTACTGGAAGAGAAGGATCAACGACCATCGGGTCGTCTTCGATTATTTTTTCCGGAGGCAACCTTTCGGAGGGGGCTATTCGGTCTTCGCGGGCCTCGGCACCCTGCTGGAAGCCTTGGAGGGCTTCCATTTCGGACAGAAGGACTTGGAATACCTCGACTCCTTGGGCATGTTCGACAAGGCCTTCCTCGACTACCTGGGAGCCTTCAAGTTCCA
>JBFLXC010000015.1:0-28787 GCA_040757435.1 Spirochaetota bacterium
CGGGGAAGGTAGGGGGCGAAGGGGAGGTGGAGGCGAAGGGGGTATGGGTGAAGGCGAGGGGGGTGGAAGGGCGAGGGGATGTGACGGTGGGGTATGGGGGCAAGGGGCTTGCGGTGTGGGCGCGGGGAGAGGGGCAGGGGATTGGCCGCATCGAAGCTAGCGGAGAATATAGAAAGGGAGATGTCCGAGGGGAATTGGAAGTAAACGGGGCGCAGTTGGACAAGCTGCAGGTTGAAGGCCTTTCAGGAACCGCAAATGCGAGGATTGTCTTGAGCGGCGGCATGGGGAAGGTATTTGAGGACTTCAGTCTTGAAACGATATTTGAAGAATTGAATGTAGCCTTCGAAGGGGATCTGCAATCCGCGGAGTATCAAGACAATGCGTTGCGCGGAAAGTTTTATGGCGTATTGGGGGCGGGCACCCTGGCGCTGGACTTGCCTGAGGCCCTCTTCGGAAGGCTTGGGATCATGGGGACATCGATTCGCCTCAATATGCGCGACAAAACGGCGAGCCTTTCCACTTCCGCCGCGCTTAGCCTTGACCAAGGCATGCTGAGCGGCAAGATAGATATGTCCGCCAGGTACTCAAAGCGTGAAAATGACAATCCGGACGCCCTATGGTACCAGAACTACGGCATCGAATTTCAAGGAAGCGCGAAAAATATCAAATATCTTGAAACTTCCGTTTCCCAGTGGGAGTTTTCTGGTAAGTACGACGATGGGGTCATCGAATTCATTGGCGGCAAGGATAACGTCAAGATATACAGGACCGCGGATGGGAAATTCGAAATCGGCTTGAGCAATGCCCTCCCCGTTTCGGGCAAGGTGCGAGGCGTGATCAACGGAAATGAAATTTCGGCTTCCATGGAAGACATCGACATCAAGCTGCGCGAGTTGGCATCCCTCGTGCCGATGCGTGGATTCCAGATTCTAGGGGGCAGGCTTTTTGGAAACCTCGATGTCTCAGGATCCCTGAGCGATCCGGAATTCGAAGGCAGCCTACAGCTTTCCGGGGCCACGGTGCTTTCCAAGGAGCTGATTGTAGGCACGATCGGCCCCGTATCCTCCAACCTGGTGATATCCGGCCGGAACGCCGAGCTCATGCCCACCTTCGTTCCCTTCGAGAAGGGCGGTGTACAGCTCTCCGCCACCTGCCTCCTTGACCGATGGAATATCACCGACTTGAACGCGAAATTGATATCCACCGCCGATTCCGTGGTGACAATATCCACCAAGATCGCGGGCATAACCATCAACGAAACCAAGGCAAAAGTCGACATGGCCCTGTCCTTTGAAAACGAAACCATTATCTTGGACGGCTCCGCCTTCCTCGACAACGGCCAGGTGGCGATAGATCCCCAGGGATTCCTGCCTGAAAACATGCCTATGGAACCCGATCCGGTCATGTACCGCCTGAGGCTCAACATGAGCTTCGGAAAGCAGCTGGAAGTCTACCTGCCCGACACCAACTTGCCCCTGGTCCGAGGCTTCACATCCCCGACCAGCGGCTTGTATCTGCAATTCGACAGCCAGTCCCAGGAGTTTTCCCTGGACGGCACCATAGACCTCAGGTCAGGATACGTCCTCTACTATCTGAGGAATTTCTTCCTGAAGAGCGGCAAGATCGATTTTTCCGAAAACAGCACGAAGTTCAATCCTCTAATCACCGCCACCGCCGAATTGCGCGAATCCGGACCGTCGGGACCGGTGAGGATCACACTCAACGCGGAAAAGTCCCCCTTGGAGAACCTCAATCCCCGTCTCAGCTCCATCCCCTTCTATACCGAGACGGAGCTGATAAGCCTCATGTCAGGCCGAGTCTTGGCGGCGGACACTTCCAGCGCCTTGGATATCCGGGAAGCGGCCATAGCAACCTCGGAGTTCATACCCCAGCTCAACATCTTCAAGACCTTCGAGAGGAATGTCCAGAAGGCCTTGGGCGTCGACATCGTATACATACGATCCTCCTTCATGCAGCGTTGGCTCCTCGACCTGACCAAGCCGGTGACCGAAGCCAATCCAGAGGATCCCCTGGCCAGGTACCTGGATCAGAGCGAGCTCTACATCGGCAAGTACCTGACCGACTCGGCCTTCCTCCACGCGAGCCTACGGTTCCGGGAAGACCCCCTTGTGAGCGCGACGCGTTTACGTCTAGACTCCGAATTCGGCATAGAATTCGATTCGCCGTTCGGATTGATCAATTGGAGCATTACTCCTTCGCTTGACGAAGGCTCCCTGGTCACGGGACAGGAGCTGAGCCTGAGTTGGCGTTACATATATTAGGAAACCCGAGGAAACCGATGAAAAGAGCGATACTGGCGACGATTGCCCTCCTTCTCTGCCTTGCCGTGAACGCCCAGGAGACTGCGGAAGATTGGTTCTGGGACAAGCCGATTTCCTCGATCCAGTGGGAAGGACTCAAGAAAGCCAACCGGAACGAACTGGACTCCCTCCTGCGGGATTACCTAGGCAAACCCTTCACCCAGGATGCTTGGCTTGAAATGCAGGCCAAGCTCTACGAGCTGGAATGGTTCGAGACTATTGAACCCCAGGCCTTGCCGAAGGACGAATCGAAAAGCCAGCTCATCCTCAAGTTTGTCGTCAAGGAACTCCCTTCCGTGCTTTCCATCAGGGTGGTGGGGAATTCTGGGATTCGAACCTCGGAGATACTGGGGGTGGTGGGCATCAAGAGCGGCGACATCTACAACACCGCCAAGGCCAACCTGGACGAAGTGGCGATAAAGAAACTCTACAACGACAAAGGCTATCCCGATGTCGCAGTCAGCAAGGAGACCGCTCCGGCGGAAAATCCCGCCTTCCTCATCCTCACCTACACCGTTTCCGAGGGATCCCAGGTTGCCTTGAAGACGATAAAATTTTCCGGGAACTCCTCCGTGTCCGACAAGACCCTGAAGGGGCAGATGACCTTGAAGGAGGCGGCCCTCTTCCAGAGCGGCGCTTTCCAGGAAGACAAGCTGGAGGAAAGCAGGAAGGCGATCCTCGATTATTACCAGACCAAGGGTTTTGTCGATGTTCGGATCGTCGATGTCTTCAAGGAATACCAGAAAGAGGAAGGATCGGGCAAAAACTGGCTCATCCTCACCATCGCCCTTTCCGAAGGCAAGACCTGGAAGTTCGGCGGCTTGACCTTCTCAGGCAACCAAGTGTTCTCCGAAGAAAAGCTCAAGGGCATCGTAAGCCTGAAGCCGGGAAACGTGCTCAACCTGAAGCGGCTGCTTCAGGACAGGGCTAAGATCGACGACCTGTATTATGAATCAGGATACATCTTCAACCAGACAGCCTTGAAGGAAACCAGGGACGAAGCCGCGCTCACCATAAGCTACGAGCTCAGCATCGTGGAGAGGAACCGGGCCCACATTGAAAACCTCAGGTTCAAGGGAAATGAAAAGACCAAGGATTTCGTCATGGCCAGGGAGGTCCCTCTGGAAACCGGGGACATTTTCTCCAAGTCGAAGATCATCGAAGGACTCAGAAATCTCTACAACCTCCAGTACTTTTCCGTCGCCGAGCCGGAGATATACCAGGGCAGCGCGGAAAATCTCATGGACTTGGTCATAAATGTTGAAGAAATGAGCATGGCGGAGATGCAATTCGGCTTGACCCTGTCGGGCCTCGGCAAGGCGGAAAGCTTCCCCTTGTCGGGGTACGTGAAGTGGAACGACCGCAACTTCGGCGGCAACGGTCAGAACCTCCAAGCCGGCGTGACCCTCTCTCCCTCGGAACAATCCCTCACCACCTCCTTTTCGGAGAACTGGCTTTTCGGAAAGCGCATCTCCCGCAGCCTCTCCTTGAGCGTGAAGCACAGTTCGGAAACCACTGGCCAGGACATACTGGCGCCCATCTTCACCGAGGAGGACATCCCCGATCCCTATGTGGGAGAAGGGAGCGGAACGGATGAATGGGGCGGATCGATTTCATCCATCCCCGACGCCTACCTCATGCCTTACGAGAACTGGGAGTTCAGCCTGGGATTCAACCTCGGCTATACCTACAAATCCCGTATAGGGGACTTGGGAGCGGCGGGAGGCGTGTCTTCCTCCCTTGGCATGGTGAGCTACGACGACGACAAATACAGGCCCTACGAGAAGGAGTTCCGGGAGACCAACAACCAATGGCTCCTTACGAACCGAATTTATGGACGCGCCTATCTCAACAAGCTCGACTACTGGTACAACCCATCCAAGGGCTACTACCTGGGCGAGCGCCTTACCTTCACCGGTTTCCTGCCCTTCGAGCGCCAGCACTATATCAAGTCCGATACCAAGCTCGAGGCCTTCGCCACCCTCTTCTCCTTTCCCATCACGGAGACCTGGAACTTCAAGTGGGTCCTCATGGCCCACAGCGGATTCCAAGCCCTCCTGAAGGCGCCTTGGGCACCGTTGGAGGTGACTAAGGATTGGGTGAGCCTCGACGGTACCTTCAATGTCCGCGGATGGGATGAACTTTACGGTAGCAAGGGGACCATGCTTTGGGAGAACTCCTTGGAACTCAGGATGCCTGTTGTGGACCAGATGGTGTGGCTCGATCTTTTCGTCGACGCCGGAGCCATGAAAACCCAGAACGGCCTCATGGACATGACCGGGACTCCCTCCGTGGACCTTTCCAAGACCTCGTTCTTCGATTTGGGATGGGACAATTTCGCCTTCTCCACCGGCCTTGGCATCCGGTTCATCGTGCCGCAATTCCCATTCCGATTTTATTTCGTGAAGAAGTTCACCTTCGACGGGACGGCCTTCGATTGGAAGACGCCGGGGGCGAATTTCGACTTCGTGCTCAGCATCACCCAACCTCTCTACTGAGGAGAATGTATGAATGCACATGGGAAAAGGCGCTTCATCCTCGCCGTGTTTGCCTTCGCGTTTGCCTTGGCCTCCCTGGGGGCACAGCAGATCACCAGGGTGGCGGTGGTGGATTTGTCCAGGGTCCTGGCCGCCTTCCCAAGCCAAACCCAGGCGATCAAGAACTTCGAGACGCGGAAGGCGGAAGTCCAGGCCGCGGTGGACGTGAGGGCGGCTGAGATACGAACCCTGCAGGCGAAACGTGCGGAAATCCAAAACCGGGACGGCATGGTCGAAGGTTTGGCGGAACTGGATGCCAAGATCTCCAAACTCACCGCGGAACTGAAGGAATATGTCAATGCCAGGCAGAACGAATTGGATCTCCTCGCCCGATCCATCAGTTCCAACGCGACCTTCCTCCAAAAGCTGAACTCGACCATCGCCCAAGTGGCGGAAGCCGAGGGATTCTCCCTTGTGCTCAACACCAAGCCCCAAGACCAGTCCTCGGGGATGATCCTCTGGCACAGCCCATCGGTGGACCTGACCGACAAGGTCATCCAAGCCATCGCCGCAGGACGATGACCAAGCCGGGGTTTTTAAAGAAGCCAGGACTGCGATAAGGGCGGGAGAGAGGTCCAGGGAGTAAACCGATGCCAGAACGACCAGGGATGATGGACCAATATCGGCGGATAAAGGCCCAGCACAGGGATTCCATCCTCTTTTTCCGGCTCGGCGATTTTTACGAGATGTTCTTCGACGACGCCCTTCTGGCGAGCTCCCTCCTCGACCTTACCCTCACCCAACGCCAGGGGCAGCCCATGTGCGGCATCCCCTATCATGCCGCCAAGCCGTATATCGCCCGCCTCCTCAAGGCAGGGAAAAAAGTGGCGGTATGCGAACAGCTCACCGCCCCCAACTCCCGGGGCATCGTAGAAAGGGATGTGGTAGAGATAGTCACGCCTGGAACGACCATTGAGGAAGACTTCATCGAGCACGATGCCAACAACTATCTCGTAAGCCTATGCCAGGACCGGGAAAGGATCTGCCTTGCCTTCCTGGATGTCTCCACCGGCGAATTCCGGGCGCATTCCGCGGCTCTGGGGGAGGGGGAGGAATTCCTCCGTTCCGAACTTTCCCGTCTCAATCCTAAGGAAATCATAGTCCAACATTCGCTTTTGGAGGATCCGGGGCTCCGGGCGGCCTTGCTGGAGCGGGAGGGAGCGCTCCTGGAAAAGCGGCCCGACTGGAGCTTCGATCCTGAAAAGGCGGAAGAATACCTGGCCCGTCGCTTCGGAACCGCGACCCTCAAGGGCTTCGGCTTTGCAAGCAAAGCGCCGGAGTTGGCGCCGGCGGCCATCCTCCTGGAATACCTGGACGACACGGCCAAGGCCAAGAGCCCCCACATCCGCGCGCTCCTGCCCTACGATGCCTCGAAGTTCCTCGCCCTCGACGAGGCAACGCGAAGGAACCTGGAGCTTCTGAGAAATCTCTCCACGGGAAGCGACAAGGACAGCCTGGTGCAGGTCTTGGATAGGACGAGGACAGCCGGAGGATACAGGAGACTGAGGGCGTGGATACTCCAGCCCTTGAAGGACAAGGCTGAGATCGAGGCAAGGCTGGACAGCGTCGAGCATCTCTACAGGAACCAACTCTTGCTTCAGGAAATCAGGACCAGGCTCGCTTCTGTCCTGGACACGGAAAGGCTGGCGGCCCGCCTCGCCATGGACAAGGCCCATGCCAAGGATATCCTCGCCTTGAGGGATTCCCTGAGGGCATCCCTTTCGGTGCTCAAGGTGAGAGGGGCGGAATCCTTGCCTCCCTACCTGGGCTCGGCTCCGAGCCCCGAGGCAGCGCTGGCCTGCGAAGAGGCGGTGGCGCGCATTGGGGCGACGATCGCCGACGAGCCCTCCATCCTCCTCACCGAGGGGAACCTCATTAGATCCGGAGTCGATGCGGATCTGGACGCCCTCAGAGGGCTCAAGGAAAACGCCACCAAGGTTCTGGAGGCGTACTTGGAAGATGAAAAGAGAGCCTCGGGCATACAGAACCTAAGGATCCGCTACAACAAGATAATCGGTTACTACCTCGAAGTCTCGAAGGGAAAGATCGAAGCCGTCCCTTCGCACTTCATCCGCCGCCAATCATTGGTGACGGGAGAACGGTACACCACGGACAGGCTCGCGGACTTGGAAAGCGAAATCAATGGGGCGACGGAAAAGATAATCGAAATCGAGCGGCGGCTCTTCCTGGCCCATAGGGAAAGCTTGAAGGAATTCCTTGGCGCCATAGAAGAAATGGCCCAGGCCTTGGCCAGGATGGACGGAATAGCGGGATTCGCCCAGGCGGCCATGGAGGGCGGTTTCTGCCGGCCAGTCATCGAAGAGGAACCCAGGCTGGCGATCCGCCAGGGCAGGCACCCTGTGGTGGAAGCCTGCCTCCCTTCCGGTTCCTTCGTCCCCAACGACCTGGACCTGGGCGGTTCCGCCCCCAGCTTCGCCCTGGTAACCGGACCCAACATGGCGGGGAAGTCGACGGTCCTGCGCCAAACCGCCCTCATCTGCCTCATGGCGCACATGGGATCCTTCGTCCCCGCCCAGGAGGCGCGGATCGGGTTGGTGGACAAAATATTCTGCCGCGTCGGCGCCCAAGACAATCTCGCCAAGGGCGAGAGCACCTTCCTGGTCGAGATGCATGAAACCGCCCATATCCTCAATACCGCCACGCCCAGAAGCCTTGTGGTCATGGACGAGGTGGGAAGGGGGACGGGCACCCTGGACGGGGTGTCCATCGCCTGGGCGGTGAGCGAGTACCTCCTGGACAGGATCGCCTGCCGCTGCCTTTTCGCCACCCACTACCATGAGCTGACATCCTTGAACCACGAAGGCTTGAAGAACCTCAGCATGGCTGTCCTGGAGAACGAGGGAGACATAGTCTTCTTGAAAAAGCTGCAGGAAGGCCCCGCGGCGGGCTCCTACGGGCTTCATGTGGCGAAGCTGGCGGGAATGCCCGAGGAAGTGCTGGCCAAGGCGAAAACCTTGCAAGCCACCCTCACGAGCTTTGAAAAAAGCCTTTCCCCCGCCGAAGCCTCCTTGGGGAAGGAGCGTCCGGCGCTGGAGCAGACTCCTTCGCCGATGGCCGCTCCCAAGACAGCCTCGCCCGTCCAATCCGACCTGGGCCTCTTCCCTCCCGAAGAAATGGCCTTGGCCGCCCTTCGAAGCGTCGATCCCAACGCCACCACACCTCTGCAAGCCCTTCAATTGCTGAGCCGACTCAAGGAGATGCTGGGACCGAGGCGCTGAGAGTAAAGAGAAGCGTGCACGCCGGACCATTGAAGCGCAAGGCTCCGCAAACTGCGTATCCATCAAGGATATGGAACGGAAAACACCCGAGGCGGGCGCCTTCCTAAGGGCCGCCCCCGCCGCGTGGCTCGCGCCCCGCCGCTGTCTTGTCTGCGCAAGCCTCGGCCAGCCAGCCTTCCCCCTGGACATTCCCCTGTGCCCTTCCTGCGCCGCCAAGCTATCCCCTATCCGGGAGCCTCGTTGCCGGACCTGCGGCAAGGAGCTCCAATCTGAAATGGGCCTTTGTTTTTCCTGCCGCGAATCGGCCAACACCGGGATCCAGACCCATCCGATTTTCCTGTTTCGCGGCGAGGCGGCCCGGCTCATCAGAGCCTACAAGCAGGGGAAGCATCCTTCCCTCGGCACCCTCTGGTCGACCATGGCCGCCCGCGTCCTTGAGGAACGGTGGCCGGGCAGGACAGTGGTGCCGGTTCCCCCAAGGCCGGAAAAAATCCGCGCCGGTGCATGGGACCAGGTGGAGGAGATAGCCCGAAGGCTTGAGAAGGAAGGAATCGCCGTGGCCCGGGTCCTCCTCCGCACCAAGGACGACCAACAAAAGCGCCTTTCAAAAGCCTCCCGGGCGGGCAACGCCCTGGCCGCCTACGCCCTCGATCCCTGCGCCAAGGCCACGGTGCCTGAGAAAGCGGTGATCCTCGACGACGTCCGCACCACCGGCGCCACTATAGAAGCCTGCGCGGCAGCCCTTTTAGGCGGCGGCGCCAAGGAAATCTCCGCCCTCGTTTTGGCCGCGGACTGAAGTCGGGCAAGGGTTTCACGCTTCGGCTATTGACTAAACCATTATGGAATACTACTATAGCCGCATGTAAAAAACAGCGGGATTCTTTTTAGCGATAAGGAGAGTCGTTCAACGACTCTTTTTTTTTGGCCGCCGGGAGAGATAAACCGGCGAAGGCGGTACGGGCGGATGGCGGAGAGCATGGATTTAGAGAGTTCGATCGAGGCGGGCCTGAAGAAAGCGGGCCTCTTCCTCCTCGAATTTTCCGTTTCAAGGCATCGGGGCGGCGTGGCTGTCAAGGCGGTGGTATACGCTCCCGCCGGGACAGGCACAGAGGAATGCGCAAAGGCCCATAGGCTTATGGTGCCCCAGCTGCAACAGGCCTACGGAATCCTAAATCCCGCCATTGAAGTATCAAGCCCCGGAATAGACAGGATCATCAAGCATCCCCGGGAATGGAAGGCTTTCCTGGGCAAGCGGGTGAAGATCCTCCTCGCCCAGAGGGACGACTGGATTTCCGGAATCCTGAAAGCCCAGGAAGGGAACACCGTTACCCTGGAAGGCCGCGAAGGCCTCGAGACCATAGAACTCGCATCAATCCAGAAAGCGCGATTGGATGCGTCAGGAAAGGGAGAGTAAACAATGGCATCTGACATGGCGGAAGCCATTCGGCAATTGATCAGCGAGAAGGGAATCTCGGAAGAACTCATCGTCAACACCCTCCAGGACGCCTTGGTCGCAGCATACAAGAAAAAGTTCGGCACCAGCGAGAACGTCGTGGTCCGTTTCCGGGAGAACTACGAAGGCGTGGACATCTACGCAAAGAAACTGATCGTCGACGACGACGACCATGAGGATGAAGTCCTGCAGATGACCCTGGAGGAAGCCCGGGACTACGCCGAGGACGCCGAGATCGGCGACATCCTTGAGTTGCCCATCGATCCCCAGGAGTTCGACCTGCAGTCCGTGATGGTGGCCAAGCAGACCACGAGGCAGAACTTCCGGGACATCTCCAGGGACACCCTCTACGCCGAGTACAAGTCGAAGCAGGGCGAGCTGATCATCGGCTACTATCAGAGGGAACGGAACAATGTCATCTACGTTGACCTGGGCAAGGTGGAGGGAATTTTTCCCAAGAAATACCAGTCGCCCAGGGAAGTCTACCACGTCGGGGATAGGATAAAGGCCCTCATCTACGAAGTGGACAAGGGCAAGAATGGCCTGCAGATCGTCTTATCCAGAAGCCATGCGGAATTCGTGACCAAGCTCCTCGAGCTTGAGATACCGGAGATTTACGACAAGACCATCGAAATCTTCAAGATCGTCAGGGAGCCCGGGTATAGGACGAAGGTGGCGGTCTACTCCAAGCGGGAGGATGTCGATCCCGTGGGAGCCTGCGTGGGACCCAAGGGCATGAGAAGCCAGCTGATCAGCCAGGAGCTTGAGGGCGAAAAGATCGATTTCATCAAATACGATATCGACCCACGCCAGTTCATCAAGAACGCCCTTTCCCCCGCCGAGGTGAAGAGCGTCCATATCCTGGAGGAGTCGAAGCACACGGCCCTGGCCATCGTGGCGGAGAAGGAACTCTCCATCGCCATCGGAAAGATGGGCCAGAACGTGAAGCTGGCCAACCGGCTCTGCGACTGGAACATCGATGTCAAGACCGAGGAGCAGTACCTCCAGGATTCAAGGAACATCGAATTGAAGCGCGCCGCCGACAGTCTCTTCGGAGGAGTCTTCGAGGAAAGCGAGGCGGAGGAGGAGACGGTCAGGCTCGGCGACTTGCCCGGCATGGAACCCGAATGGACCAACGCCCTGGCCGCCGCCGGCATCGTCCTGGTGGAGGATTTCCTGGGATGGGATGAGGCGGATATCGTCTCCGAGTCGGGCCTCTCGGATAAAGAAGTGGAAAGGGTGCGGCACATCATCGAAGAGAACATCGAAATCGTCCAGGAAGAGGAAGATTCCGAAAACGATGGAGAAGAATATACTTGTCCGGATTGCGGATCCCTTGTGACGCCGGACATGAAGACCTGCCCCTCGTGCGGCGTGGAACTAAGCTTTGAATACGACGACGATCAGGATGCGTAAAAGGTAGGATATGACGGATAATACCGAGAATTCCCAGAAGAAGGTTCATCTCATCAAGCAACCGAAGCCTCTGCAGAGCGAGCCGGCGGCTCCCGCCCCCAGGGGGGAGGAAGATTCCCCGGCGGAGAGGAAGAAGGTTGTAGTGGTCAAGAAGAAGGTCGTCGTCGTCAAGAAACCCCAGGCCAAGGTCGTGGCGCACCACGAGGCCGAGGAACAGGATGCCCAGGTCCAGGCCCAGGATGCTTCCCCGGCTTCGGCGACACCCCAGGCTGTACATCCGGCCCAAGCGGCCCATGCTGTTCCGGCCGCGCCTTCGCCGGTTGCGTCTTCAGCCCAGGCATCGCCTTCGGTCCAGGCCGCATCTTCGGCCCAGGCTCCCGCCTCCTCCCAGGGAGGGCAGGCGCCGGCCTCCCAAGGCCAACAACCATCACACGCGCCGCGCCATCCGGCGGCTCCTCCCCTCCGGGAGGCGGATAAATCCGCCGTCGAATCCTCCCCCGGCTCCCCAAAGGCCGAAAACGCCGAGGCGTCCCAATCCAAGGCCGAAGCCTCGGATTCTTCTGGAGCGGGAAGGGGAACCGAGGTTCCGCAGGTTCAACCCCCCGTTTCCGGCGAAGCGCCCAAGCCTGTCTCCTCGGGAAACCCCGCGGCTCCCGAGGTCCGGGGAGAGGAAAGGCCCAGGCCTGCCCAGCCGTGGAAGACGGAGCAGGGTTCTCCCGCCCGGCCTTCTTCCCAGCCAAGCTCAAGGAGCGGATATCCTATCAATTCCCAGCGGCCCTACGGAGCCGCCGGAACGGTAGGCGGGTATCCCACGAACAGAGGTCAGGGCGATTCTTCCCGCGGTGGATACCAGGGAAGGAACGATTCAAGCTCATACCGAGGCGGCCAAGGCAGCCAGGGCGGCTATCAGGGCAACTCAGGCGGCTATCAGGGCAACTCAGGCGGCTACCGAGGCAACTCAGGCGGCTACCAAGGCAACAGCGGTGGCGGCTACCAGGGCAACTCAGGCGGCTACCAAGGCAACAGCGGTGGCGGCTACCAAGGCAACTCAGGCGGCTACCAAGGCCAAAGGCCCTACCAGGGCGGCGGCCAGGGCAATTACCAGGGAGGCTACAGAGGCTCCCAGCCCTATGATCCCAACAGACCCAGGCCCCAAGGCGGAGGCTACCAAGGCCAAGGCGGCTACCAAGGCAACTCAGGCGGGGGCTACCAGGGCCAGGGCGGGGGCTACCAGGGAGGCTACCAGGGCAACTCAGGCGGGGGCTACCAGGGCCAAAGACCTTATCAGGGCGGCGGTCAGGGCGGCTATGCCGGGCGTCCCGGCTATCCTCCACAAGGCCAGGGAGGCTATCCTCCCCGTGGGCCCAGGCCCCAGGGGCCTGGCGGTCCCGGAGGCCCTATGGGCAGGCCGGGGTATCCTTCCCAGGGAAGACCCATGGGCAGGGCGGGCAATTTCGCCGGCGGGCCCAGGCCGGGTGGCTTCGGCGGCCCGCGGGGACCCGGGGCGGGACCGGCACCCATGGAAAGCGGCAGGGGACCCCAGCGTCCAAGCCCCCAGAAGAAGAAGGGAGGCTTCGTCCGCAAGGAGGACGTGGAGCTGGAGAAAGAGCTTCAGCTTAAGAAGAAGGCCGAAGCCAGGGCCATCGCCGTTCCCAAGTCCATCGACATCATGGAAAACATCTCCGTCTCCGACCTGGCCAAGAAGATGAACATCAAGCCGGCCGAGCTCATCGGCAAGCTCATGGGCCTGGGCGTCATGGCGACCATCAACCAGAAGATCGACGCCGAGACCGCCACCATCCTGGCCAGCGAATACAATTGCGAAGTCAAGATCGTAAGCCTTTACGACGAGACGGTTATAGAAAAGGAAGCGGACAATCCCGACGACCTATGGCCGAGGCCGCCCATCGTGACCGTCATGGGCCACGTCGACCATGGAAAGACAAAGCTCCTCGATGCCATCCGGAAGACCGACGTGGTGTCCCGGGAGTACGGCGGCATAACCCAGCATATCGGCGCCTACCAGGTTGAGACGGTAAACGGAAGGGTGACATTCCTGGATACGCCGGGCCACGCCGCCTTCACCAAGATGCGCGCCCGTGGATCCCAGGTGACGGACATAGTCATCCTCGTGGTTTCCGCCGTGGAAGGCGTCATGCCCCAGACCAAGGAAGCCATCGACCACGCCAAGGCCGCGGAAGTGCCGATCATCGTCGCGGTCAACAAGATCGACCTGCCCGAATCGAATCCCGACCGGGTCAAGACCCAACTCTCAGAGATGGGCCTCATCCCCGAGGAATGGGGCGGGACGACCCAGTTCTGCGAGATTTCGGCCTTGCAGAAGAAGGGTATAGCCGAATTGTTGGACGCCATCCTCCTCCAGGCGGAAATCCTGGAGCTCAAGGCAAGCTACAACCGCATGGCCGAGGCGAAGATCATCGAGTCCCGGATCGACCAGGGCAGGGGCATCGTGGCGACCATCATCGTGGACAAGGGCACCCTGCGCATCGGCGATTCCTTCGTGGCCGGCATATTCCCCGGAAAAGTCCGGGCCATGTTCGACGACAAGGGGAACCGCATCGAGGAAGCCACCCCCTCCACCCCCGTGGAGGTCCTCGGCTTCGAGGGCATGCCCAACGCGGGAGATCCCTTCGAGGTGGTGGAGGACGAGAAGTTCGCCCGGGCCGTATCGGACAAGCGCCAGGAACTCAAGAAGTACGAGGAAGGCCGCAACGTCAAGAAGGTCACCCTGGACAACCTCTACGAGACCATCTCCGCTGGAGAGGTCCAGGAGCTCAAGGTGGTGATAAAGGGCGACGTGCAGGGATCGGTGGAAGCCCTCAAGGGAATGCTGGAGAAGCTCTCCACCCGGGAAGTGCGCCTGAACGTCATCCGCGCCGCCGCGGGAGCCATCTCGGAAGACGATGTCATGATGGCCTCCGCCTCGGACGCGATCATCATCGGCTTCAACGTGCGCCCCAGCCCCGCCGCAAAGATCCTGGCGGACCGGGAAAAGGTGGACATACGAAAGTACAACATCATCTACCGCGCCCAGGAAGACATCAAGAAGGCCATGGAAGGCATGCTGTCGCCTGAGCTCAAGGAACAGGACATCGGGAAGGCTGAAGTCCGGGAGACCTTCAAGGTGCCCAAGGTGGGCATCATCGCCGGTTGCTACATGCTCGAAGGCGTGGTGCGCCGGAACAGCCAGGTCAGGATCATCCGCGAGGACATCGAAATATTCCAGGGCAAGATCAACTCCCTCAGGAGATTCAAGGACGATGCCAAGGAAGTCGTGGCGGGCTACGAGTGCGGCATAGGAATCGCGGACTGCAACGATCTCAAGGAAGGAGACATCCTGGAAATCTACGAGACCGTGGAAGTGGCGAGGACGCTGGGAAAGGCGGAGGCCGATGGACCAGATAAGGCTTAAGCGCCTTGAGGAGCTCCTCAGGGAGGAGATAGCGGGTCTCATATCCTCCGGGGAGATCCGCGATCCCCGGGTCAACAGTTTCGTCTCCGTCACCAGGGTGGAAGCCTCCAGGGACGGTTCCGCCGCCAAGGTCTGGGTGAGCTGCCTCTCCGAGGAGGCTGGCGCCACGGAGCTGGCGGCCCAGGGCCTCAACAGCGCCGCGGGATTCATCCAGTCCCAGATCGGCAGGAGGGTGCGCCTCCGCCTCACTCCCCAGCTTCGCTTCCTGGAGGACAAGGGAATACGCGAAGGCTTTGAAATGACTGAAAAGATCAAGGATATCCTCAAGGAATGACGGCTTCGGGCTATCTATTGTTCCACAAGCCTTCGGGAACAACCTCGTTCAAGGCCTTGGGCGCCGTGAAGCGCAGCTTCCCCGGCGCCAAGGTGGGGCATACAGGCACGCTGGACAGCTTCGCCTCCGGGCTCTTGGTGGTCCTGGTGGGGGCCTACAGCAGGCTGGCCCCTTGGTTCGTGGGCCTGGACAAGCGCTATAGGGCGGAAATATATTTCGGCGTGGAGACGGACACCCTCGATCCGGGAGGCAGGATCCTGAAGGAGGGCCCTCTTCCGGAGATGGACATGTTGGAAAAGGTCCTCCCCCGTTTCACAGGCCAAATCGCCCAAGTGCCGCCGAAATATTCGGCCCTGCATATCGATGGACAGAGGGCGTCGGACCTTGCGGTCCGCGGACTCGATTTTGAAATTCCCGAAAGAACCATAGAAATATATTCCCTTGTTCTCGAATCCTACAGCCGGGAGAAGGCTGTCCTTGAGGTACACTGCTCATCGGGAACCTATGTGCGCTCACTGGCCAGGGACATCGCCGCGGCCTTGGGGACGGTCGCCCATGTTAGCTCGCTCCAACGCCTTTCCGTCGGAGCCTTTAGGCTTTCCGAGGCGGCTGGGGATGAGAACCTTGCGCAAGGGCTGAAGCTCCTGGACCCCGCTTCCGCCGCATCCATGGGCCTATCGCCCATGACCCTCGGCCCCGGGCAAGCCAAGGATTTCAGGCTTGGAAGGCCGAACGCCCTCAAGGCCCTGCGGCCTGTAGCTCCGTTCCCTTCCGCCGTTGCGGCTACAGGCAGGTCCTCTCCCGACTTCCGCGACATGGGAGTCTACAGCGAGGAAGGGAACTTCATGGGAATCGCCCGGGAAGAGATCCTGCCAGGCGGCATCCCGGGAAAAAGATCCTTCGCCGCGGTGCTCAGCCTTCCGGATCAGGAAGAGGGGAGGGCAGGGTGAAGATCCTTCCTTGGGACGATTTCGCCGCCCGCCGGGAACCCGGCCCCTGGGCGGTCACCATTGGAGTGTTCGACGGGGTCCACCTTGGCCACCAGAGGCTGGTGAAGGCTGTCCTGGAATCCTCCAAGGGCAGAAAGACCGCCGCCGTGACGTTCAGGGAGAATCCCAAGAAAATCCTGAGGCCTTCAAGTTTCCGGGGGAATATCTTCGACCTTGAGGCCAAGCTGGAAGCCTTGGCAGCCCTCGGCCTGGACTATTGCGTACTGATTGACTTTTCCTTGAATTTCGGTACACTTTCAGGCGCGGAATTCCTAGGCATACTCGTCGGCGCGGGCGTCTCGTCCATCCACGTAGGTCCCAATTTCCGTTGCGGACACAAGATGGATACCAATGCCCAATGCTTGGCGGAAATGGGGTCAGGCATGGGAACAGAGGTCGCGATCGTCGATCCCGTCCTCAAGGCGGGGCATCCCGTGAGTTCCTCCAGGATTCGGAATCTCATCCTGGAAGCCAGGCTGGAGGAAGCGGCGGAGCTTCTTGGCAGGCCCCATAGGATCAAGGTCGGAGAAGGGCTGGGCCTTCCTGGGGATGTGGCGACGCCTCCTCCCGGGCTGTACAAGGTGGTGTTGCGCGGCGAAGGCTGGACCAGGTCCGATACGGTGGAGATCCTCCAAGGCAGGCTGGGAATCCAAGGGGAATGCGAGGGCCTTAAAAGCCTCGATTTCATACATTCGGTATCACGAGAGTTGTAGAAGGAGATAGAAGAAGATGGCATTGACCAAAGAGGACAAGGCCCAGATCGTGCTCGAGTACGGCAAGAGCGACAAGAATACGGGAAGCGTGGAAACCCAGGTCGCCTTGCTGACCAAGAGGATCGTCGACCTCACCGAGCACTTCAAGACCCACAAGAAAGACACGAATTCGCGACGCGGACTTCTCAAGATCGTCGGTCAGCGGCGCAAGCTGCTCAAATACCTCCAGAGGACCAACCTGGAGGGATATAGAACGCTGGTCGAACAACTTCAGATCAGGAAGTGACATTCAACCCGTCAAACCATACAGGCCCGGTGCGCAGGTGCGCGCGGGCCTTTTCCAGTTTGTGGACAGCTGGAATGAACATAGAAGGAAGATAAAATGGTACATACCGTACGGTGCCAAGTAGGAAACGAAACCCTGGTCCTGGAAACGGGACGCATGGCAAAGCAAGCCGGCGGCGCGGTTTTCGCCACCTACGGCGGAAGCGCCATCATCGCCACCGCCTGTTGTTCCGACAAGGTGACCGAGGGCCTCGATTTCGTCCCCCTCACCGTGGAATACAACGAAAAATATTATGCCGCGGGGAAGATTCCCGGCGGTTTCATCAAGAGGGAGACCAGGCCAAAGGACAGGGAAATACTCGTGTCCAGGATAATCGACAGACCCATGCGCCCTCTTTTCGACAAGGCCTTCGGCCGTGAGATCCAGGTGGTCCCCACCTGCATCTCCGCCGACCAGGTCAATCCCCCGGACATCGTGGCGGTAAACGCCGCCAGCGCCGCCGTCCATATCTCCGACATACCCTTCGCCGGTCCCATCGCCGCCGTGCGCGTGGGCCTGGTGGACGGCTCCTATGTGGTGAACCCCACCCTCGAGCAGTGCGACAGGGCCAGCCTTGAGATCACCGTCGCCGGAACCGCCGTGGGCATCACCATGGTGGAGGGAGGTTCCAAGGAAGTCTCTGAGGAGCAGATGATCGGCGCCATCGAGGCGGCGAGAGGCCCCATCGCGGCCATCTGCGCGGCCATCGAGGAGCTCCGGGCCCTGGCGGGCAAGGAAAAGCTTCCCCTGGCCCCCTTGCAGGCCAAGCTCAACAAGGAAGAGGAAATCCGGGCCTTCGCCCAGGAGAGGCTCTCCGTCGCGCTTTTCACCAAGATCAAGCAGGAGCGGGGAGCCGCGGTACGGTCGGCCATCAAGGCAACCGAAGCCGCCTTCGCCGACGTCCTTGTGGACGATGTGCAGAGGAAGCTCTTCGGAGCCCTCATGGAGGACCTGCAGTACAACATCCTCAGGAACTCCATCCTGGACAAGGGCCTTCGGGTGGACGGCCGCGGCCTTGAAGACATAAGGCAGATCACCTGCGATGTCAACATCCTTCCCAGGACCCACGGGTCGGCCCTCTTCACCCGGGGAGAAACCCAAGCCTTGGCCGTGACAACCTTGGGCACTGTCTTCGACGAGCAGATCCTGGACGACATCGAGGGCGACCGACGTGAGCGCTTCATGCTGCACTACAATTTCCCTCCCTTCTCGGTGGGCGAGGTGGGTCGCCTCGGCACAGGCCGACGGGAGATCGGGCACGGTGATCTCGCCCGGCGTTCCGTTGAAGTCATGCTGCCTCCGAAGGAAAAATTCCCCTATACCATCCGCGTGGTTTCCGAGGTGTTGGAGTCCAACGGCTCCTCCTCCATGGCTACGGTATGCGCTTCCTCACTCTCGATGATGCACGCCGGCGTTCCCCTCAAGAAGCCTGTGGCAGGCATCGCCATGGGCCTCATCACCGATTCGAACCGCTTCGCCGTGCTTTCGGACATCCTCGGAGACGAGGACCACCTGGGCGACATGGATTTCAAGGTCGCGGGCACCAAGGAAGGCATCACAGGCTTCCAGATGGACATCAAGATTTCCAGCGTGACCACCGAGATCCTGACCAAGGCCCTAGAGCAGGCCAGGAAGGGAAGGATGCACATCCTCTCCATCATGGAGAAGACGCTCTCCGCCCCTTCCGCGGACATCTCCGAATACGCGCCCAAGGTCGTGGCCGCCAAGGTGGACCAGGACAAGATCGGGGCGGTGATCGGTCCCTCGGGAAAGAACATCAAGGGGATGAGCGAGAAATACGACGTCCAGATCAACATAGACGACGAAGGCAACGTCACCATCTACGGCAAGAACCAGAAGGATGCCTATGCGGCCCGCGACGCGGTGTTGAGTCTGGTGGAAGAGCCGGAGGTGGGCAGGATCTACTCAGGCACGGTGAAACGGATCATGGAGTTCGGCGCCTTCATCGAAATCATCCCCGGAAAGGAAGGGCTTTGCCACATCTCCAAGCTGTCCAAGGGCAGGGTGGAGCGCGTCACCGACGTAGTGAAGGAAGGGGACGCCGTGCAGGTTAAGCTCATGGAAATCGACCACCTCGGACGGCTGAACCTGGCCATGGTGGACGCGCTGGATGAAAACGGCGAGCTTCCGCCCCAGGCGAGGAGCGAGTCCCGTCCCGGCGGCTTCGACCGCGGGCCGAGGGACAGGGAGCCCCGGCGCTACGGCGACGACCGCAGGGATTCCCACCGCCGCTAAAGATCAGCGATAGCCCTTCGAAGGAGTTGCACGATGCGAGAAATTGCCGTTCCCACGCTCCTTTCGGAGGGCGCCGCCCTTCCCGGCTACAAGACGCCGGGGGCGGCGGGGGCGGATCTGAAGGCGAACCTGGCGGAGCCGCTCGTCCTTTCGCCCGGCGATAGGGCGGCGGTTCCGACGGGCCTTAGGATCCAGCTGCCCGAGGGCTTCGAGGCCCAGGTGAGACCCCGGTCGGGCCTCGCCCTGGAAAAGGGATTGACCTGCCTCAATGCACCGGGAACCGTCGATTCTGACTACCGGGGAGAAATCAAAGTAATTTTGGTCAACTTAGGCAGCGCCGAAGCGGTCATTATGCCCGGCGACAGGATCGCCCAGCTTGTCGTCGCATCTTATGAGAGAGCCTGCTTTGTCCTCGCCGAATCCTTGGGTGGCTCTTTGCGGGGGGAGGGCGGGTTCGGTTCCACGGGGGTAGGGGAAGGCCCATGAAAAACCGGGAAGGACGGCTCCTGTCCCCCAGACCGGTTCCCCGCACCGCCCTGCTCCACGTAGCCCGCCATTATCTCCTTTCCTTCGCCATATCATTCCTCTTCTTCTTCGTCGTATTCTTCATCAATCAGATACTCCTCCTGGCCGAGGACATCCTTTCGAAGAGCGCCCCCTTCGCCCAGACCATGCTGCTCCTGGCCTACTCCCTCCCTTCGGTGGTGGCCATATCCTTCCCCTTCGCAGCCTTGGCCGGCGCCCTCATGGCAAGCGCGGGACTCAACGCCGACCGCGAGATCCTGGCGTTCTCAGCCGCAGGGATATCCACCGCGTCGCTCTACGTGCCCTTCTTGATACTTGGCCTCGCCGCCTCCCTCCTGTCCTTCTCCGCAAACGATTATTTCCTCCCCAGGGGCTCAAGGGCCTTCAAAAAACTGTACGGCGAGCTCGTGTCCCGGTCGGCGGCCATAGAACTCACTCCCTATTCGGTCAAGAAGTATTCCTCCACCACCATCGTGACGGGGAACGGGTCCCCGGATGGAATCGAGGACATCATAATCTTCGACCAGGGGGAAGGGAACCGAGGCGCCCTCATCGGGGCTTCCAGCGCCCGCTTGGCAATCGACGACACCGGCGAGGCGGCGACCATTTCCATGGCCGGCATACTGGAACACAAGCCCGATCCCGATAAGGACAGGTTTTCCCTCACCACCGCGGAGACCTTGGAATACCGCGTGGCCCTGAAGGACAGGATCGTGGGCTTCTCGGGGACAAGCCCTGCCGAGATGGCTTCCCTGGAGCTTCGGTCCCATATCGAGAGGAAGGGAAAGGCCCTGGCTACGAGGTTGGGGGACGCGCAAAGGCAGGTCGACGGAGCCAGGGCCAAGCTGATCCATTCCTACGGCGAAGTCCTTGGGAAGGCGGCGGCTGAGGATAAGAACCTCGATCAGATCCGAAGCGTGGAGAAGAGCGTCGGCGCCTATGCCCAGGCTTTGGCCGCCAAGCCCCAGGACAGGTCCCTTATGATCTATTCCTTGGAATACCATAAGAAGTTCGCAATCCCTGCGGCGGGATTCTTCTTTTCCCTCCTGGCCTTCCCCTTGGGCCTGGGAGCCCGGAAGGCCGGTCGCACCGCGGGTTTCGGCGTGGCCCTTCTCATCTCCACCCTTTATTGGGGATTGCTGTTCGCCGGGCAGACCGCGGGCCTACGGTCCATCCTGCCGCCCGAGATAGCCATGTGGGCCCCCAATCTCCTCGTGGCCTTGGGCGTCGCAGCCGCATGGGCGGCCAGGATTTTCGGCACCAGGAGGAGCCTATGAAGGCCGGAGCCCCTATGAAGGCCGGAGCCCCTCAGCGAGGATGGACGAATCCGACGATCCTCCAGGGGATGGTCCTGAGACAGAGCTTGAGGCGTTGGGCGGGCGCCGAGCTTTTTCTCCTGGGCATTTTCCTCCTTGCCGAACTTTTCTCCTCCTTGTGGAGGCTCATGGCCTTGGACGCGAAGATAAGCGACATCCTCCTCTGGGTGGCCGCTGGCCTTCCCGCCCATGCAGTGGAAGTCCTCCCTGTGGCCCTGCTTTTCTCGGTGACCTTGAGCCTCGCCGAACTCCATGCGGACGGGGAGTTCCTGGCCATGTGTTCCTCGGGTATAAGCCTCCAGCGCCTGGGGCTGCCCCTTCTCGCCCTGGCGGCCATCCTTGGCCTAGGGCTCAAGGCGACAGGCGACCAGGTCACAGTCCCGGCTTCCCTCTACAAGGAGACCCTCAACCGCCGCATGACCGGCCAGGGAAACACAACCCAGCGTTCCCAGGAGCTGACTATCATCGGCGGGGGAGGGAAGTACGTGTACCGCATAGGACATGTCGATCCGGCTGCGGGAAGGATGGAAAACATCGACATCGTGGGCCGCTCGGCGCAAGGATCGCCGGACTTGAGACTCCTTTCTCCCCGCGCCACATGGGACAAGGAAAGGTGGGAATTTTCCCAGGCCAGGCTCTACCAAGCCAAGGCGGACGGTACCTGGACCGAGAGCTACCACGACCGCTACGCCAGCGAAGAACTGGACGAGCCTCCTTCGTCCTTCGCCATCCTGCGGGAGAAGCCCTCCCTCATGAAACAATCCCAGCTGCGGGAATATATCGGAATGCTCGAGGCCTCGGGCCTCCCCAGCGCCGAGGCCCGGACTGAATACCAAAAGAGAAACTCCTTTCTCCTCACCCCCCTCATCGTATGCGGCCTCTCAGTCGCCGTTTCCGGCCTTTTCAGGAAGAACGGCCTCCTCATGAGCCTTCTTTTCAGCCTGGGCACGGCCACGGTATATTACGTGGCGCAGATGCTGGCTTCCCTGGCCGCCAAGACAGGGTGGCTCGAGCCTGAGTTCGCCGTCTGGTCTGTCACCATCCTATTCCTGGTGCTGGCCTTTGCGGGGTACCTGAGGGCGAGGTCCTAGGTTCCTAGGCCACCCTGCCGCGACACGTCCGCCGGGATTAGGCGGCGGATGAAAGGATAGAGGATGCTTCCAGGAACATTCATAGAACACCACAGGTCAAAGGATTCCCTCGCCCGCATAGGCGAGCTCTCGCTTCCCCATGGAAAGGTCCAGACGCCGGCTTTCATGCCCGTGGGAACCAACGCCACCGTAAAAGCCGTGCCGCCCGAGGACCTCGCGGCCATGGGCTTCAAGATAATACTTGCCAACACCTACCACCTGTACCTCAGGCCCGGCCATGAGCTCATCCGCGACTCAGGCGGCCTCCATGGTTTCTCAGGCTGGGACGGCAACTTCCTCACCGATTCCGGAGGCTTCCAGGTCTTTTCCCTCTCTCCCCTGAGGAAGATTTCCGAAGAAGGAGTGAGCTTCCGCTCCCACATCGATGGCTCCAAGCACTTCCTGAGCCCTGAGAAAGTCGTGGAGGTCCAGGCGGCCTTCAACTCCGACATCCAGATGCAATTGGACATCTGCAGCCCTTGGGGGGAGGAGGAGAAGAAATCCCGCACAGCCATGGTGAGGACCCACGCCTGGGCCCAGCGCGCGAAGGTCCGCTGGCTCAAGGCCAAGGAAGAGGAGAACTACCAAGGCCTACTCTTCGGAATCGTCCAAGGAAGCTTCTACAAGGATCAGCGCCTTGAGAGCGCCAGGAGGACCATGGACCTCGATCTTCCCGGCATAGCCATCGGCGGTCTTTCGGTGGGGGAGCCCAAGGATGTCTTTGTGGATCTCCTGGCCCATACCGCCTCGGCCATTGGGATGGAAAGGCCGCGCTACCTCATGGGGATAGGCACTCCGGACTACATCCTGGAAGCGGTCCGCAACGGCATAGACCTCTTCGACTGCGTGTATCCCACAAGGACGGCCAGGAATGGACTCCTCTTCACCTCCCAAGGCCAGATAACCATCAAGAAAGCGCAGTACGAAAGGGATTTCTCCCCCATCGATCCCGAATGCTCCTGCCCCGTATGCCTCAACCATTCCCGCTCCTATCTTCGCCACCTCTACAGGAATGGGGAGATCCTCTACTCGATCCTCGCCACCCGGCACAATCTCCACTTCCTGGGAGATCTTGTGCGAAAGATCCGCCTGGCCATCCTCCAGGACCGCTTCGAAGCCTTCCGCGCCGATTTCCTCGCCCGCTACTATCCGGAAGGCAAGGCCTCGGAAGCGGGGTGAGGAGCGGTGCCGTCTTCCACGCGCAGGGCCGCGGGCCTTGCGGTCCTGCTCCTGACCTTCCTAACGAAGGCTCCCCTGGGATCACAGGAGATCGAAAGTCTTCTGCCGCCTCTTCGGGGTCTTCCCCTGGATGCGGAGGTGAGGAGCCCGTATGAAAGGGAAAAATGGCCCGCCGTCGATCCAGGCGCTGAGAAGGCGGTGTTCCTCATCGCCCAGGCCCTGTCCTGGCTGGGAACGCCCTACCTCCTGGGAGGGATGACTAAAAAGGGAGCGGATTGCTCGGGCTTCCTCTACCAGGCCATAGCCTCGTCCTTTGGTGCCGATCCAAATCTTGGGCCTATTCCCCGGCGCAGCGAGGATTTCGCCTCCTTCGGGTTCCCTCTGCCCCAGGATGCCAAGATCGAGCCGGGAGACATCCTGCTCTTCTCCCGGGAGGGCAGGGTGTACCATGTGGGCCTGGCCTTGGGAGGCCAGGCCTTCATCCACTCGGCCTCGGAAGGGGCGAGGACGGGGGTGATACTATCCTATCTTTGGGAGGGGAACTGGAGCCGAGCCTTCCAGGGCGCCCGGAGGTTGTACAGGGAATGAAAAAGCCACGAGCTGCTTCCGGCAGGGGAAGCAGCTCGTGGGCTGGGATGTCGGGCCAGGCGTGGAGCCTAGAGCTCCGCGGCTTCGATATTCTCTATCTTGTATTGGAACTTGCGGTCGTTGATGGCGAAGGAAAGGGATTCGCCTACCTTGTGGTTCATAAGTTTCTTGCCCAGGGGGGAGAGGTAGGAGATCACATTGTTCGCAGGATCCGATTCCCAGGGACCCAGGATGGTATAGGATTCCTGGCCGCCGGACAGCTCGTTCAAAAGGCGCACCTTGGTCCCGAAGGAGATCTTCGAAGTGGCGATCGTAGTCTTGTCGAATATCTGAGCCTTGTCCAACTCGGACTTGAGCTTGCCCACCTTGGCGTTCAGCTCATCCTGCTTTTCCTTGGCCGCCTTGTACTCCGCGTTCTCCCTCAGGTCTCCCAGGGAAAGGGCGAAGGCGATTTCCTTCTGGTTCGCCGGCACATCGACTTCCATGATGGTCTGGAGGAGCTTCTGTTTCTCCGAGTACTTGTCTGAGGTGACGATGAGTCCGCGGGAAACGGTGAGCTTCTCTTCTTCGCCGAAGAACCTAAGGTTGGGGAACCGCTCCGATATCTTCCGCTTGATGTCCAGTTTCTTGCTCGGGTCCACTTCCTTGATATCCATGAGGAGCGCGTAGACACGCTCGATAGTCTCCAGGTTGGCATCCATGAGGAACTGCTCCAGGACGTTCTCCTTGAAGAGGATGTTGCCCACCAGACGGTTGATCTTCCGGTTTTCCGTCGTGTCCTTGTGGTTGTCGATCTCCTTGTAGGTGATGTCCAGGATGTGCAGGAGGGTGAGGAGGATCTTCTCGTAGACAATGCCGAGCTCGGAGAACCAGGGCTTGGCCCTTAGATCCTTAACAAGCCATATGAAGGCTTCGCGGTAGTCCTTGTAGTTGTCCACTATGGAGAGGGCCATCTTCTTGAGCCTGGCTTCCTGGCCCGCGGCTTCAAGGTCGTCCAGCATCCTCATGGATCGGGCGTAGGGAAGGAACTCGATGAATATCTCGGCCCAGCCGGGTATGAAGTTCTTGATGTGCTGGATGTAGCTGTTCCTCAAGTCGCTGTCCTTGATGCCCAGGTATACCGCCAGGGGATTCTCAAGCTGGGAGAACAGGTCGGCGAACTTGGCCTGGGCACCCTGCTGGAAGCGGGGATGCTTGGCCGCGAGCTCCTTGAGCAGGAGATAGGATGAAATCACGTGTTCGTCCACGGAGGAATAGGACTTGGAGAAGGACTGGAAGTAGGCGAGCATTTCGGAGAAGTACTCGGAGTCGAAGTCGCTGGTCTCAAGATAGTCCCGGAAATATTTGACCCGGTCGAAGAAGCCCTTCTCCGCCTTGAACTGGATGTAGACCTTTTCCTCGAAGGAAAGGGGCCTGTCCCGGACTATGAAGACTCCGATGTCGTCCTGGGCGTTCCCGAATGAGGCGTCGGTCTTGAGTATGTCCTTGGCCTTGGCGCTCCAGCCGTTCCACTCGCTCTGGGTGAGGATGGAAGGCACGAGCTCCCCCTTGATCCGCTTCATGTCCGCGCGGTTGTCGAAGCTTTTGATTATGGCCTTGAGGGCCCAGGCGGGGTCGTTCTTCACCTTGTCCTTAAGCTTTTCCTTCTGCCAGATCGCCTTGAGTACCCAGATGTGGTCCTTGGCCAGGGGCATCAGGCTGTCGATCGCCATCTTCAGGGACATCTTGTGCCCGCGTGACTTGGCGAAGTCGATCGTGACCTCGTCGCCTTTCACGCTGGCGATCCTTCCAATGTTCCAAGTCCTGTGGAATACGAAGTTCCCTACGTCGAAGACGATGTGCTTCTCGAAATCGTCCATCGCCTCGTGGAGGGAGCGGTAGGATTGGCTGATGTTTGAAAGCTTGAGGTAGTCTTGGAGCCGCGAATGGGCGGCGTACTTGCCCGAGTATCCTTCGATGAGTTCCTTGCGGATGGCGGGATTCTTGTCGTCATAGTCGACTACGATCTTCAGGATATCAAGGGCGGTGTTCCAATCCTTCATTCCCTTGTAGTAGCCGTAAAGGTCCATGAGGAGCATGGCCGCCTTGTCAGGGGAAATCTGGGAGGCGATTTTTTTCTGGACGTGGAAGAAGTAATCTATGTCTTCGGGGCAGTAGGAGACGAGCTTCAGCCATATCTCCCGCACGTTGGTGGGTAGGCCTTTGTTGATGTAGCGCAGGAGGGCTTTCTTGTAGAAATCTATGGCTTCCTCGCGCTGGCCGTCCCGGTCCTTCTTCTCGGCGATGAGCTTTACGATGTCCGCTTCTTCATAGTCGATCTTGACAAGCCGCTCCCAGACGGCGAAACGCTGTTCGGCGCGCTCTTCGCCTTCATAGCACTCCGCAAGCCTGGCCAGGGCTATCCTGTTCTCGCCGTAGTCAAGGATCCTTTGGCAGATGAACTCGACGATGTTCTTGCGCTTGTTCTCGTTGAAGAGATCCATGAGCTGGACAAGGTAGGATTCGTCGGAGGGTTGCTTGCGGAGATTCGCGATGCCTGCTATGTACAGTCCGATCACGGAATTCTTCGCAGAGGCTATGTGGTCCTCGCAGACCTTGGAGACCTCATCCAGCGAGCCTTCCGCCTCGGATTCCTGGATGAGGACATCCAATTCCTTCAAGCTCGAGATCGAATAATTCGCGAGCGTCGTCCTCGTCCATTTCTCCTCGTTGAGCAGCTCCTGCACTTTTTCGGCGCGCTGATTTTCGGCCATACCATTCTCCTCTTACGATGTATACTGCCGGAAGATTTCCTCATCCAGCAGCCGGATTTTCCCTCGGATCCGCTCCTTGCGCCCATCATCCGCCTGAATGGTTTCATAATGGTGGAGCATCCAGAAATAGTGGCTCAACAGCCTAGGTTTTATCCATTCCAACCTGGCCGGATTTTCCTTCAGTTCGTTCTCTAGCCGCAGGATCGATGAATTGATCCGCGAACTCTCCTGGGACCTCAGCTCGCGCTTCACATCGAATACCTTGGTGATCTCGCCGTAGACCGAAATCCAGGGTCGCGGATCGCCGGACATTCCCGGTGGAAAGGTTACGCATTCCGCGAGCTTGGAGATCGCGTCGGACTCGATGTAGTCCAGGTCTATGTCCTCAGGGCCCAGGAAAAAGGCCTCGCGGAAAAGAAGCTTGGCCTTTCGCAAATCCCCGGAAAGCCAATGGCAGTCCGCCAGTTCAGCCAGGTGTCGCGCATGGTCGCTCCGGGATCCCACGGTCCTGGCCAATTGCTCCAGCGCCGTCTCGTAGTCTCCCAGGAACTTGCGGCAGCGTCCAACCTTGAAATCGAACTCCGCGCCCAATTCTCCCGATGCTTTCTCGTCCGCGGCGAGGTAGGACTCCAAGGCTATGCCGAAGCACATGCGCTTGAAGGCATAGACGGCCATCTCGAAATCCCCGGGGATCCGGGTAAGAAACACCTTGAAGGTCTTCCACCGCGCGACAACCATGTCGCCCCTCAGGAGAGGCGAACCGACGGCCTCTATTTCAGCTAACCTCTCGGTCCAGAACCGGGAGCACTTCAGGGCGAAGAGGACTTCCGGATGGGAAAAGTCCTGGTTGAGCGCCTTTTCAAAAAAGCCTTGGGCCGCGCCGAGATCGGTATTTTTGAGACACTCGTATCCCATTTCCAGCAGCGTTTTCACGCTTTCTCGATTCACCATGCGCGTTTAGTTCCAATTAAAGCCGTATTCTACCATACTATCCGATGCGCGGCGAAATAGTCAATCGAGGTATATTTCAGGAAACCCAAGCAGGCAAAGGCTTTCCGGCGGTAGCCAATTCCCGCCCGCCATGGTAATATCCCTCCCATGGCGCATCCAATAGTCGCACCATCCATCCTGTCAGCGGATTTCGCAGACTTGTCCGCGGGCCTTGCGAAGATACATGAGTCAGGCGCGGAGTGGATACACGTGGATGTCATGGACGGCCATTTCGTCCCTCCCCTTACCTTCGGCGCCAAGATGGTGGCGGACATACGCAAGAGAACGAAGCTTCCCTTGGATGTCCATCTCATGGTGGACAATCCCGAGGCCCAGGTCCAGGAATTCCTGGATGCCGGCGCGGATTTCCTCACCTTCCATCCCGAAACGGCGAACCACCCGCACAGGCTGGCGCAAAGGATACGTGAGGCGGGCGCTCGGCCCGGCATTTCCCTCATTCCTTCAACATCCCTGTCCCAGGTTGAGGAGCTTCTTCCCTTCGTAGACCTTGCGCTGGTCATGACCGTAGACCCGGGCTACGGAGGCCAGGCCCTCCTGCCCTTCTGCCTTGACAAGGCCGCAAGGCTAGCGGGACTCAAGGATGCCGCGAACCTTGGCTTCATGATATCCTTGGACGGCGGCATCGGGCTTTCCTCCCTTGGGGAAGTGGTCCGGGCTCGGCCCGACGTCCTTGTTGTCGGCTCAGCCTTTTTTTCCGCCCCCGATCCCGCATCGTTGGTGTCGGACCTGAAAAGGGCCTTTGGAACCATGGCATGAACAAGCGCCCGGCGGCTCCACGATGTCCGCCGGGAAGTAATAAAGTGAGGATCTTTTTGTGAAGATGGAATCGAAGTTCCCAAGGGCTGCGATAGCCGCCGTAGTCTTGACCCTGTTTCTGCATACCGCCGGCGCGGATCCCGACCTGCTGTTCCAAAAGAGCTTCGCCCTGTTCAAGGACGGCCTTTACGCCGAAGCCGCCGCCGCCTTCTCGGCCTTGAGCCGCGGGGATGGAGAGCCTGAGCTCCTGGAATCCGCGGAATACATGGGCATCATCTCCTTGATCCAAGCGGGGGAAAGCGCCGAGGCCAGGGTCCGGATCGCCTCATTCATGGATCGGCGGAAGGAAAGCGGATTTGTGCCCGAGTTGCGCTACCAATCGGCGCGCCTGGACCTGATAGAAGGTAAAGTCGAAGCCGCGAAGTCCGGCTTTGGTTCCTTCATTTCCCTCCACCCCCAAAGTCCTTCCGTGGCCAACGCGCTTTTCTGGCTCGCCGAGACCCACTACCTTTC